>JAOBWF010000087.1 GCA_025463215.1 Acidobacteriota bacterium
GAGCTGCGCCTCGAGCGTCGCCCGGGCCGCCGCCGCTTCGGCTTCGGCGGTGGCGGTCCGCGCCAGGTCCATCAGCAGCTTCTCGAGCGAAACGCCCGGTTCGGGATGCGTCAGCGCGCGTTCGAGCGCGGCGAGGCGCGCCTCGAGCTCGGCGCGCAGGGCGTCGAGCTCGCGTTGCGCGGTAGTGACGAGGGCGTGCGTGGAATTGGCCATCAACCGGGACGAGGACCAATTATAGTTTTGGTCTGTGCCGGCCAACGACAACGCGTTGAATCAGGGGGACGAGCTGACGGCCGCGGCGCATGCCGCCGCCAGCTGGGTTCGCGCCCGGCGCGCGCAGTGGACGAGCGCGCCGGCGGCGATGGCGGCCGCACCCGCCGTCGCTCCGCCCGCCTTCGATCGGCCGGTGTTCGACCTGCCCGTCTTCGATCCGGTCGCCCCGACCGCGCACCTCCCCGCTGCGACGGCAGCTGCGCCTCCAGCGGCGGCGCGGCCGACGCTGTGGCGGACATGGACGCTGGGCGCGGCGATGCGGCGCTGGCTGCTGCGCGGCGCGATCGCCGCCGCGGTCGTCACGGCGGGCGCCGTGGCCGGCCCGCGCGTCTGGCAGGCCCTCCCGGCAGTGCCGTCCTTGCCCGTCCGTTCCGCGCGGGTCGAGGTGAAACCGGCCGCTGTGATCGCGAAAAAGCCGGTCGGCGCCTTGCGCATCGGCTCCACGCCCCCCGGGGCGCGTGTCCTGGTGGACGGCAAGCCGCGCGGCCTGACGCCGTTGGACCTCGCCGATGTCAGCCCCGGCCGACACGAGGTCGCGTTGCAGAGCGCCGCCGGCGTGGTGACGCGGACGGTGACCGTCGCCGCGAACACCACGGTCACGATCGACGAAGCGATCTTCTCGGGCTTCGTCACGGTCTACGCACCGTTCGATGTGACCATCAGCGACGGCGGCCGCGTCCTGAGAGCGGACGACCACCAGCAGATCATGCTGGCGCCTGGCACCCACGAGCTGCGCATCACCAATCGCACCCTCGGCTTCGAGGCGGTCCGCACCCTCACCGTCAAACCGGGAGAAGCGACGAATCTCCAGCTGTCGCCGGATCCATCCGCGCTGACGGTCACCGCATCGGAGGCGGCGGAGGTCTGGCTCGACGGCACACGCCTTGGCGACACACCGCTGAATGCGGCACCCGTCGCGCTTGGCGTCCATGAACTGCTCGTCAAGAAGGCGACGGGGGGCGAACGGCGGTTCACCGTCACCGTCGGCGTCAAGCCGTTCACGGTCGCGGTCGATTTCTGAGCCGTCAGTCGATCGCGTGCCGCTGCGGCGCCGCCGCGTCGCGGATGAGCAACGACAGGAGCATGCTGACGAAGCTGACGACCAGGGCGCCCCAGAAGGCGGCCCAGAATCCGCTCACGTGAAAACCGAGGCCCAGCGCCGACGACAGTGAGCTCGTCAGCCAGAGCATCAACCCGTTGATCACCAGCGCGAAGATGCCGAGCGTCACGATGATCAGCGGGAACGTCAGAATCTTTGCGACCGGCCGCAAAATGGCGTTGACGACGCCGAACACGAGCGCGACCGCCAACAACGGCAGCGCGCCGCCCTCGTAGGACACGCCCGGCACGACCCGGGTCGCGACCCAGAGCGCCGCGGCATTGACGAGCAGTCGAACCAGAAACGGCATGGAGGTATTATTCACGCCATGGCTTCGAAATCGCGCCGCTCTTTCCTGTCCAACCTGGGGGTCGCCGCTTCCGCCGCGGGCGCGTCGCTCGCCGTCGGCTCCGCCGAGGCGCACGCGCAGACCGCCGCCGACGGACACTGGCAGGCCATGCGCCATCCCCAGGACGACTGGTTCGACCAGCTGCCCGGCAAGCACCGGTTCTTCTTCGACACGACGACGCCGGATCGGCTCGAGGATGCGATCCAGTTCACGGGCAACTACTACAGCGCCAACACCGGGGTGTATGGACTCCAGAACGGCGACCTCGCGGTGGTCGTCTGCATGCGCCATCGCTCGGCGCCGTTCGCGTTCAACGACGCGATGTGGGGGAAGTACGGCGACACGCTGGCCAAGCGCGCCCAGTTCGTCGATCCCAAGACCAAGGAGGCGCCCGCGGTGAACTACTTCGCGCCCAAGGCGCCCGGCGCGCCGGCGCGGGCGCGCGGCCTCGCGAACCTGATGGCCCTCGGCGTCCAGTTCGCGATCTGCAACCTCTCGACGCACGCGATCGCCGGGCTGATCGCCGACGCCCACGGCGGCACCGCCGACGAGAAGTACAAGGAGATTACCGCGAACCTGATCGAGCACGCGCGGCTGGTGCCGGCCGGCATCGTCGCGGTGAACCGCGCGCAGGAGCGCGGCTACTCGATCACCGGCGGCTAGCGCGTGTCCGTGGCAGACCTCCACACCATGTTCCAACCGACCGACGACCTCCGCATCCGTAACGTCCGCCCGCTGATCCCGCCGGCGATTCTCCTCGAGGAGATCCCGATCAGCGAGCGCGCGTCGAACGTCGTGACCGACGCGCGCGCTGCGATCACCCGCGTCATCGACGGCGCCGACCCGCGCCTGGTCGTGGTCGTCGGACCGTGCTCGATTCACGATACCAAAGCCGCGCTCGAATACGCCCAGCGGCTCAAGCCCATCGCCGACCGGCTCGCCGACAGCCTGATCGTCGTGATGCGCACCTACTTCGAGAAACCGCGGACGGTGGTCGGGTGGAAGGGGCTGATCAACGATCCGGATCTGGACGAGAGCTTTCACATCAACAAGGGACTGCGGCTGGCACGCCAGCTGCTGCTCGACGTCAACGATCTCGGCCTGCCGACCGGGTCGGAGTTCCTCGACACGCAGATCCCGCAGCACATCGCCGACCTGACGTCATGGGTCGCGATCGGGGCGCGCACGGCGGAGAGCCAGGTGCACCGCGAGCTGGCGTCGGGGCTGTCGATGCCGGTCGGGTTCAAGAACAGCACCGACGGCAGCACGCAAATCGCGGTCGACGCCGTGCTGACCGCGCGCTCGCCGCACTGGTTTCCGTCGGTCACCAAGCAGGGGGTCGCGGCGATTTTCCAGACCGTCGGCAACCCCGCCTGCCACGTGATCCTGCGCGGCGGCACCCGCACGGGGCCGAACTTCGACGCCGAGCACGTCGCCAAAGTGGGCGCGCGGCTCGCCGCCAAGGGGCTGCGCGAGAGCGTGATGGTGGACTGTTCGCACGGCAACAGCCTCAAGGATCACGCGAAGCAGGCGGGCGTCGCCGCCGCCATCTGCGAGCAGGTCGCGGCCGGCTCGCGGCGGATCTTCGGCCTTATGGTCGAGAGCCACCTCGTCGAAGGGCGCCAGGACTATGTCCCGGGCCGCCCGGCGGTCTACGGACAGAGCATCACCGATGCGTGCCTGTCGCTGCAGCAGACTGAACCGCTGCTCGAACATCTCGCGCTGGCGCAACACACTCGGGGGTAGAATCCCCCCACAGGAGGCCCACGTGAAACGAATCGTCATCGCCCTCATCGCGCTGCTCGGCGCCACTTCGTCCTACGCGCAACCAGCGGTTCCCGAAATTCCATTCGAGGGCAACGTCAACTTTCTCAAGCTGCCCGGCGACATGAACGTCGGCGAAGTCTCGGGCGTCGCCGTCAACTCGAAAGGGGACGTCGCGATCTTTACCCGCTCGAACAGCGCCGGCGGTCCGGCCTACGGCGCGACCGCGTCGCAGGTGCTGCTGTTCGACAAGACCGGCAAGTTCCTCCGCGAGGTCGGCAAGGGCCTGTACGCGTGGTCGTACGCACACGCCATCCGCTTCGACAAGGACGACAACCTCTGGGCCATCGACAAGGGCTCGGACATGATCGTCCGCATCAATCCCGAAGGGCACGTCACCATGGTCTTCGGCCGCAAGAAGGAAGCGTCCGACGACGCGGAGCCGTGGAAGCGCGTGACGCCGCCGCTGGCGCCGATCAACGGCCAGTTCCGCCAGCCGACCGACGTCGCCTGGGACACCGACGGCAACATCTACATCAGCGACGGCTACATCAACGCGCGAGTCGCCAAGTTCACCAAGGACGGCGACTGGGTCGCGTCGATCGGCGAGCCGGGCCGCACCAAGATCGGCGAGCTGAATACGCCGCACACGATCTCGTACGACGCCAAGGGCAACATCTACGTCGGCGATCGCGGCAACCGCCGCATTCAGGTCATCGATCCCAAGACCAACACACTGGTCCGCGAGATCAAGATCGACGTTCCGGTGCCGGCCGATGCCAAGCCGTGGATGGGCGCGACGCCGACCGCCGAAGGCGCCGCCGCGCAGAGCGGCGCGCCGTGGGCGATCTGCGTCACGCCGCCCAATGCCGCCGGTCAGCAGTTCCTCTACAGCGCCGACGCCTTTCCCGGCCGCGTCTACAAGCTCTCGGTGCCGGACGGGAAGGTCCTCGGCTGGCTCGGCAAATCGGGACATCAGCCGAAGCAGTTCGGCTGGATTCACGAAATCGCGTGCCCGAGCGAGAACGAGATTTACGTCGCCGAGCTGTTGAACTGGCGGCTGCAGAAGATCACGATGAAGCCAGCGGCGACCAAGAGCTCCGCCGCCGGTCAGTAACGCGCGATCGCCATTGCGCAGGAGGTCCCTATGAAACGATTCGTATTCGCACTCGTCGCGCTGCTCGGCGTCGCGCCGCAGGCACAGCAGGCGGTGCCGGAGATTCCGTTCGACTCGGTGCCGAACTTCCTCAAGCTGCCGGCCGACCTGAACCTCGGCGAAGCGTCGGGCGTCGCCGTCAACTCGAAGGGGGACGTCGCCGTGTTCACGCGGTCGAACAGCGCCGGCGGCCCGGCCTACGCCGCGACCGCCTCGCAGATCCTGTTGTTCGACAAGACCGGCAAGTTCCTGCGCGAGGTCGGCAAGGGGCTCTACGCCTGGTCGTACGCGCACGCGATCCGGTTCGACAAGGAGGACAACCTCTGGGCGATCGATAAAGGGTCGGACATGATCGTCCGCATCAACCCCGAAGGGCACGTCACGATGGTGTTCGGCCGCAAGAAGGAAGCGTCCGACGACGCCGAGCCGTGGAAGCGCGTGACGCCGCCGCTGGCGCCGATCAACGGCCAGTTCCGCCAGCCGACCGACGTCGCCTGGGACACCGACGGCAACATCTACATCAGCGACGGCTACATCAACGCGCGCGTCGCCAAGTTCACCAAGGACGGCGACTGGGTCGCGTCGATCGGCGAACCGGGTGGCGGCAAACTCGGCAACCTGAACACGCCGCACACGATCTCGTACGACGCCAAGGGGTTCATCTACGTCGGCGACCGCGGCAACCGCCGCATCCAGGTCATCGATCCGAAGACGAACACCTTCGTGCGCGAGATCAAGATCGACGCGCCGGTGCCGGCCGACGCCCAGCCGTGGATGGGCGCCAAGCCGGACGTCGCGCGGCTGCTCGCCGCCGACGCGCCCCCCGGAGCAGCGACGATGGCGCCGGGCGCGCCGTGGGCAATCTGCGTGACGCCGCCCAACGCGCAAGGGCAGCAGTTCATCTACAGCTCGGACGCGTTTCCGGGCCGGGTCTACAAGCTGTCACTCGACGGCAAGCTGCTCGGCATGCTCGGCAAGTCGGGACATCAGGCCAAGCAGTTCGGCTGGATCCACGAGATCGCCTGCCCGAGCGAGAACGAGATCTACGTCGCCGAGCTGCTCAACTGGCGCGTGCAGAAGCTGATGCTGAAGCCGGCTGCCACGAAGAGCACCGCCGCGGGTCAGTAAGAAGGATGGCTGCTCACCATATCCCCACCTGACCCTTCACCGACGCGATCAGCTTCTCTGGGTCGAAACCGACGCCATTCTTGAAAACGGTTTCGACCTTTCTGATATCCGCAATCCTGGTCACGGGGTTTCCATCGACGACGACGAGATCCGCCTGTTTCCCCAGTGCAATCGATCCGATGCGCGCGTCGCGGCCGAGATACCTGGCGCCGTTGAGCGTCGCGATTGAGATCGCCTCGAGCGGCGTGAATCCCGCCTCGACCAGCAGCTCGATCTGCCGCTGATCCGCATAGCCCGGCACCACGCCGCCCGATCCTGTCGGATCGGTGCCGGCGACCAGCAGGCCGCCGGCTTTGACGAATGCGCGCTCGAGCCGCATCGCCTTCGGAAACAGCGCCGCGTAGACCGATTGCGTGTTCTGCGCGGCGCGGTCGTAGGCGCGCCGGAACGCGTCCTGCAATGGCGGCGCGAGGACGTCGAGCCCCGGCGGCAGCGGACGGCCGGGCGTGAGCGTCTCGAACACGGTCAGCGTCGAGGTCAGCGCGACCTTCTTGTCGACGAGCTTCTTGACCAGCGCCTTGAACGGCTCGCCATCCTCGTCGAGCGCCGCGATCGTCTGCTGGCCGCGCGCCTGTCCGGGACAGACGTCCGGCTGCTTGTCGGCGACGAAATCGGTTGCGGCGAAGAAGCCGTGTTCGAGGTTGTCGATGCCGAGATCGGCCGCCTCGCCGTAGGTCACCGAGCAGAGATGGCCCGTGATCTTCATGCCGCGGCGGTGGCCGTCGTCGATCGCCGCCTTGAGCGAGGCGCGCGAGATCTGCATGTAGGCCTTCAACGACGACGATCCCTGAGTTGCCCAGTAGTCGACATGTGCGCGCGCTTCATCGGCGCCGGTGACCGCATGCATCTGCAGAAACGTGCTCGGGCCGTTGACGTACGGTGCGGTCGCGTCGATATCCGGCCCCGGCATCTCTCCGGCCGCGATGCGACGGGCGATGTTGATGTCCATCACCCCATTCACGTTCCCCGCCGTCCTCATCGTGGTTACGCCGCCGGCAAGATAGAGGCGCGAAAAGCTGACGCCGAGCTGACCGTAGACCCCGGGGCCGGTCGTGTAATACAGATGCTCGTGCAGCATGACGAGGCCGGGCAGGACGCTCTTGCCGGTGAGATCGACGATCGTCGCGGCGTCCGGCGGCGCGGTCCGCGACGCATCGCCGAGCGCCGCGATGTGGCCGTCGCGAATCACGATCGTCTGATCCTCGCGCGGCGGGGCGCCGGTGCCGTCGATCACGCGCGCGTGCACGAGCGCAACGATCGGCGCCTGCACCTTGATAAACGCCGCGAGCGGATTCGCGGCCGGTTGCTGCGCGATCGTTCCGGCGCTGAAGGGCTGCGCGACGACAGCAACAGGCCTGAAGGCCGGCGCGACGAGAACGGCGAGCGCGGCTGCGGTCGCGCAGCCCTTCAGGGCCGCCAGGCACACCCGGGCGGCCGGACCCAGCCGCCCCACCCGCCCCGCCCGCCGGTCCTGGCGCCGCATCACTTGATCACGTCCGCCGCGATCGCGCCGAGGTCGTCCTTCCCGTGCCCCCTGGCGATCGCTTCGTCCATGGCCTTCGCGATGCCTGGCAGCACGATGAGCGGCTGTCCCGCGGCGGCGTCGAGCATCAGCCGCATGTCCTTGCGCGCCATTGTCAGCTCGAAGCTGGCGTCGAAGTCGCCGCGCGCCATCTTCTCGCCGCGCGATTTGATCAGGCCCGCGGGCTGAAACTTCGAGAAGACCGTGAGCGCGTCGGCGGCGGGAATGCCGAGCCCCTTCGCCATCGCGAACACGTCGGCGACGCCGGCGGCGATCACGAACAGCATCGAGTTGCCGAAAATCTTGTACGACGCCGCGAGATCGCCCTGCGCGCCCAGGTACCACACCTCGCCGGTCATCGTCTCGAGCGGTGCGCGGACCGATGCGTAGACGTCGTTCGGGCCGGACACCAGCATGATGCCGATGCCGTCCTTCGCCATCTGTGGCGACATGAACACGGGGGCGTGGAGAAACTTGACGCCGGCGGCGTTCAGGCTCGCGACCCGCGCCTTGGTGCCTCGCGGCGAGGCGGTCGTGTGATCGACGACGATGGCGTCCTGGCGCAGCCGCGGCGTGATGGCCGCGACGATCCGGTCGACCACCTCGTCATCGGGCAGCGTCATGTGCACACGGTCGGCGGCGGCGACCGCGTCCTCAGGCGTCGACGCGACCTTCGCGCCCGCCGATTCGAGCGCGCGCGCCTTGGCCTCGGTCCGGTTCCAGACCGTGACCGCGTCGCCGCGCCGCAGCATTCCTTCCACCATCGCTCCGCCCAGCAGTCCCGTCCCGATAAACGCTACGTTCGCCATCGCCGACCTCCCAGTAGAATCTACCCCAGTGCTCCGGCCTTCGCTCGCCCGCATCCTGTTGCCGCTGCGGCGTGGCTCATCGGCGATCGCATGCGTGCTGGCGCTGTCGGCGACGTGTGCGCTGTCGGCGCAGCCGCGCGTGCTGCGTTGGGCCGGCGATCCGGAAGGGGGCGCGCCCTTTGTCGAGGCGGATCCGGCGCATCCGGATCGGGTCACCGGCTTCGACGTCGAGATCGCGGCGCTGCTCGCCGAGGGCGTCGGCCGCACCCCGCAGTTCCTGAACATCACCTTCACCTCGATCGATCAGAGCATCGGCCGCGGCGACGCCGAGATCGGCATGAGCGGGATCGAGGACACACCCGCGCGACGGGCGGCGCTTGCCGTCACGCTGCCGTATTACGAGTTCCGCGAGGTGCTGAGCGTGCGCACCGGCGACGCCCCGCGATTCGGATCGCTCGCCGACCTGCGCGGCAGGACCGTCGGCACGCTGGCCGGCACCATCGCCTACGAGATCCTGCTGCGGGCCGAGCGCGACCACGGCCTCCACGTCGTCTCGTACGAAGACGATGTGCACCCGTACAGCGACCTGGTGATCGGCCGGGTCGACGCCGTCCTGCTCGACAACGTGCTCGCCGAGCGCCGGCTGAAGACGATCCCCGGCTTCGTCGTCCAGCCGCAGACGATCGCGATCGGGCACTACGTCGGCGTGCTGTCGCCGCAGAACGCGCCGCTGCGCGACAGCTGCAACGAGATCCTCCGCGCGGCGATGCGCGACGGCCGGCTCGAGCGCATCTTTCGACGCTGGTCGGTGTGGAACGAAGACCAGCCCAAGCTGTACGAGCGGCTGCTCGCCGGGGTGCCGGTGCCGGCGATCGTCGGGCTCGATACCTCCGCGAGCGTCGCCACGGCCGGCAAATGGGACGCGGCGCGGCGCTACCTGCCGTCGCTGCTGCGTGCATCGCTGGTGACGATCGTGTTGTCCTGCCTGTCGATGGCGCTGGCGGTGGCGATCGGGGTGCTGGTCGCGACCGGCCGGGTCTACGGCGGGCCGCTGGCGCGCGCGGCGCTGACCGCGTACGTCGAGCTGATCCGCGGCACGCCGATTCTGCTGCAGCTGTTCGTGCTGTATTACGGCCTGGCGTCGGCGATCCGGCTGCCGGCGTTCGTGGCGGCCCTGCTCGGCCTGGCGCTGAACTACGCCGCCTACGAGAGCGAGATCTACCGCTCGGCGCTCGAGAACATTCCCGCCGGGCAGCTCGAGGCGGCGCGCACGCTCGGCCTCAGCGAGCGCCAGGTGCTGACGCTGGTCCGCGCACCGCAGGCGTTCCGGCTCGCGCTGGCGCCGATGACCAACGATTTCGTCGCGCTGCTGAAAGACTCCTCGCTGGTGTCGGTGCTCACGGTCCTCGAGCTCACGAAGCAGACGCAGATCTTCGCGACCAATCTCGGCAGCTGGGTGATTCCGGGCACGTTGTGCGCGGCGCTCTACCTGGCGATGTCGCTGCCGCTCGCGGCGGTCGCCCGCCGGATGGAGCTGCGCTGGAGGATCGCGCCGCAGTAATGCGGGACTCAGGCGCACGTGACCACGATGGCTGACACCGTCCTCGACATCGCCGATCTGCAGCTGCTCCGCGGCGCGCGCACGATTCTGTCCGGCGTCTCCCTGCAGATCTCGCGCGGCGACATCGTCGCGCTGATGGGACCGTCGGGCTGCGGCAAGACGACGATCCTGCGCGCGGTCGCCGGTCTGGAGCGCTTTCAGGGCGGCCGGATCGAGGTCGACGAGGTGGTGCTGACCGGCGGCGGCATTCCGGCGCCGACGCTGCGCGCGCTGCGCCGCAAGGTCGGCATGGTGTTCCAGTTCCACTGCCTGTTCGAGCATTTGTCGGCGATTGAGAACGTGTGCCTGGCGCCGGTCCATGCGCACGGCGTCGCGGCGGCGGATGCGCGCCGGCGCGGCCTCGAACTGCTGCGCGCCTTCGGCGTGGAGCACCGCGCCGCGGCGCTGCCGCGCCAGCTGTCGGGGGGCGAAGCGCAGCGGGTCGCGATCGCGCGGGCGCTCGCGGTCGATCCGCCGCTGCTGCTGATGGACGAGCCGACGGCGTCGCTGGATCCCGAACGCCGCGCCGAGCTCGGCGCGCTGCTTCAGGGATTGCAGCGCCAGCAGCGCACCCTGATCGTGTCCACCCATGACGAAGATTTCGCGCGCGAGGTCGCGACCCGAATCGTCAGGCTACGGGACGGCCGGCTGGCGTAGGTTGAGCGCGGCAAGCTGCTTCTTGATTTGCGCCGTTCGCTTGCGCTCTTTCTTTCCCGAAAAGCGATCCGGCGCCGACGCGTAGAACGCGTTGATGTTCTGGCGCAGCGGTGCGGCCACCGTCGCGAGCCGATGGCCGCTCAATCGATCGAGCAGTTCCGCGTAGGTGTCGTCGGCGAGCGTGTAGTCGCCATGCGTGCTCGGCTTGCCGGTGTCGAAGTTGGTGTTCGGCAGATCGAGGCGTCCGCGCGCGAGGGTGTCGAGCGCGGTCTTGAAGCGCTCGCGCGTGCCGGTGAAGCTCTCGAGGAACATCGCCTCGGCCTCTTTCGTCGGCGCCTTGAACTGCAGCGGGCGCAACGGTCCGACCTTCGGCAACAGCTTATACAGGACGGCGAGAAAGCGGGCCAGCAGGCTCGGCTTCGCGTACTCGCGGCCATAGGCCTTGTTGTATTGCTGCCGCGACAGGTTGAAGACGAACTGTTCCTCCGCCGCCCCGGGATTCAGCTTCTGGATCTCTTCGCGCTTGTCGCGCCAGGCGATCCGCGTGATCTCCGGAATCGTCTGACCGATGGCGTGGCGGTACGAGCCGATCGCCAGATCCTCGGCGAGGAACACGTCGCTCATCTCCATCCCGTAGGTCGCGAGGAACGCACGCTCGAGCACCGGTTTGGCGACCTGGAACCCGATGAAGCTCTGATACATGTCGGACACGTAGGCCCCGCTCGCCGCCTGGACGACGTCGAAGGAGAACTCGACGAGGACATGGGTCGCGGGGGAATCGGCGTAGGTCACCGAGTTGCCGAACCGTGCGCGCAGCTTCGGGTACATCTGCGCCACCGCGCGGTTGACGCCCTCCGGGTGGCCGACGTTGTCGGCGCTGTAGTGCGCCAGGGCGCCGAGCGCGAACGCGTACTCGTCGACGTCGTGCGCCTCGCGCAGCAGCGCCTCGACGAAGTCGCCGGTGCGGACGTAGTGGACCAGGTTGCTGAAGAAGTGGCTGCCGAACGGGTAGTAGCCGAGGTCCTGGATGACGGCGCCGCCGTAGGCGTAGGCGCGGGACCGCGTCAGCTCGTCGCGGGTCGCGCGGGGAAAGCGGCGCGCCAGCAGCGGCCGCAGGCTGGTGTCCCAGAGCGCGTCGATGTTGGCCTCGTGCGCGAGCACCGAATAGGCGCCGGCGTCGCGAGGGGCGACGAGCAACGCGAGCAGCACGGCGAGGGCGACACGGCTCATTAACCTTTCCAGCGGGCGGCAGTGCCTCGGACGTCGACGTGCACGAATGGCGGGTGCGCGGCGGTGGCCGGATAATAGCCCATACCGCCCTGAAACCGCGCCAGGTCCGTGGCGGCGAGCATCCGTTCGACCTCGTCGTAGAGGAGTTTCGAGTCCTGCAGGTCGACCTGGCCGTCGCGATTCAGATCCGCCATCCGGTCAATGCCGAGCGGATCGACATAGACATCGGCGGCGCTGCCCCACTGGTGCAGGCTGTACTTCACGTCGCCGATGGCGTGATTGTAGAAGGGGGTCCGGAAGGCGCTCATCACGTGCAGCGTGTCGACCGCGAACCCCATCGCATTGACGCGCTCGAGCACCATTTCGAGCTTCAGCGGCAGCCGTTCCTTGAACAGCACGTACTTGGGAAAGCGCTTGGTCGTGTCTTCCTTGCAGAGAAACTGCTTGAGCCTGAAATGCGGCGAGAGCTTCGTGTCCTGGTTCGCTTTCGTCACCTCGATGAAGCCGGCCGGCGGCCGGTAGATCGCATTGCCGTTCAACGGCGTCGACGGGTACTCGCCGATGCGATACCCGTTGAGCATGCCGTTTTTCACCGCGCTCGCCGGGACCATCACGAACGCATGCAGGGCGATGGCGTCCTTCTTTCCCGGGCCATCGAATGTGATCAGGTAGTTGCCGGCACGATCAGGCGCCGTCCAGCGCCATTGATGACTGCCCTGCTGCACGAGCGTGCCCGCGTCGGTGACGGCCGAGTAGTCGCCGGGAGGCCCGCCCGTCGCCTGCAGGATCACCGCGGCGCCGGGCATCGAGACGAGCGCGGCGTCGCGGTAGGCGGTGGTCTCATCGTGGAACGTGATCGCGAACGACGCGGTGCGGGTGTCGAACGTGCCGCCGGAGCCGCCCGGCGCCGCGGGCAGCAGGAGGGACGCCGTGAGCAGGAACCGCGCGACGTTCATTGCCCCGTGGCGGCCGCGGTGCGCCGGCGATCGATGGCGGAGACGTCGGGTTCGGTTTTCAGCACGCCAGTATCTTCCCACGCCGCGACGCAGACGAGATGCGCCAGCCTCATCGATTCGTCGCGCCTGACGCCGCCATGGCTGAAGTCCGCAGACCATTCACGATTGAGATCCTCGGCATCGATCGTCCAGAGGCGAAGATCGGCGCGGTCGCGCAGATAGAGGCGGCCTGAATGGCGGTTCACGCCGAGGTCGGCTGCAAAGGCGATGCCCCCTACGCGCTGGGGAACCGATGACCGACGAACGTGTCGTACGCCCAGCCACCAAGGATGCCGCCGACGCACGGCGCCACGATCGGCACCCACCACCACGCGTTGCCGGCGCGGAACACGTCGCCGCCCCATCCCGCGACGAACGTGAACAGCCGCGGCCCGAAGTCCCGTGCCGGGTTGATGGCGTAGCCGGCGTTGAACCCGAACGTCGCGCCGATCAGCACCACGAGCAGGCCGACGATCACCGGCACGAGCCCGTTCGGCGCCGGTGAGTTGCGGCTGTCGGTGATGCCCAGGATGACGGCAATCAGCAATCCGGTACCGACGACCTGATCGATGAAGCCGCCGGGAAACGTGCTGAGGAACGGCTGCGGGTACGTCGCCCAGATACCAGCCGTGCCTTGCGCGCCGAGCACCTGGCGCACGCCGCCGTCGAACGCGTTGAGCGCTTCGTGATACGTGACGAACACCACGGCCGACGCGACGAACGCGCCGGCGATCTGCGCGACGGCGTACGGCAGCACCTTGCCCCACGGCAGCTTGCGGTGGACCGCGAGCGCCAGCGTCACTGCCGGGTTGAGGTGCGCGCCGGTCACGCCGGCCGAGACGTAGCATCCCATCGTCACCGCCAGGCCCCACGCGATGTTGATCGACAAGGCGTCGCCGGCGGTGTGCTTGCTCAGCACCACCTGCGCGACGACGCCGACGCCGAAGACGATCAGGATGAACGTGCCGAAGAACTCCGCCAGCACCTCGCGCATCAGTCCTTTTTGCATGGGCGCATTGTATAGTGGGCGGCCATGCCGTATATCCTCGCGCTCGATCAAGGCACGACCAGTTCCCGCGCGATCGTCTTCGACCACGACGGGGCGATCCGCGCCGTGGCGCAGAAGGAATTCACACAGATCTTCCCGACCGCCGGCTGGGTCGAGCACGATCCGGGCGAGATCTGGGCATCGCAGATCGGCGTCGCGGTCGAGGCGCTCGGCCGCGCCCAGGTGCGGCCGAACGAGCTCGCCGCGATCGGGATCACCAACCAGCGCGAAACCACCATCGTGTGGGATCGCGACACCGGCGACCCGATCTACAACGCGATCGTCTGGCAGGACCGCCGCACCGCCGACGACTGCGAGAGGCTGAAGGCGCAGGGCGCCGGCGAGACGATTCAAGCGAAGACCGGCCTGCTGATCGACGCGTACTTCTCCGCCAGCAAGATCCGCTGGATTCTCGACAACGTCCCGGGCGCCAAGGCGCGCGCCGCCGCCGGCAAACTGGCGTTCGGCACCGTCGACTCGTGGCTGGTCTGGAAGCTGACCGGACGCGAGCGCCACGTCACCGACGCCAGCAACGCCTCGCGCACGATGCTGTTCAACATCCACACCCTGACGTGGGACGACGAGCTGCTCGCGCTGTTCGGCGTGCCGGCGAGCATGCTGCCCGAGGTGCGGTCGTCCAGCGAGGTGTACGGCCACGTCTCGGCGTCGCTCGGCATCGAGCGCGTGCCGATCGCGGGCATCGCCGGCGATCAGCAGGCGGCGTTGTTCGGTCAGATGTGCCGGCAGCCCGGCATGTCGAAGAACACCTATGGCACCGGCTGCTTTCTGCTGCAGAACATCGGCACGACGCCGACGCGTTCGCAGCAGCAGCTGGTGACGACGGTCGCCTGGCAGATGGGCGGCCGCACGGAATATGCGCTCGAAGGCAGCGTGTTCATCGGCGGCGCCGTCGTGCAGTGGATTCGCGACGGCCTCGGCCTGATCCGCACCGCCGCGGAGATCGAGCCGCTGGCCGCGAGCGTCGGCGACAACGGCGGCGTCTATCTCGTCCCGGCATTCGCCGGTCTCGGCGCGCCGCATTGGGATCCGTACGCCCGCGGCACGATCGTCGGCGTCACCCGCGGCACCACATCCGGGCACATCGCGCGCGCCGCGCTCGAGAGCATCGCGTACCAGGTCGCCGACCTGCTCGATGCCATGGGCGCCGACGCGGGGATTCCGCTCAAGGAGCTGCGCGTCGACGGCGGCGCCGCGACCAACAACATGCTGATGCAGTTTCAGGCCGACCTGCTCGGCGTGCCGGTGGTGCGCCCCGCGATCACCGAGACGACGGCGCTCGGCGCCGCATATCTCGCCGGGATCGCGGTCGGCTTCTGGACGTCAGCTGACGATGTCAGCGGTCAGTGGAAAGTGGATCGCCGCTTCGAGCCGGCGATGCCGGGCGCCGAGTCGGCGGCGTTGCGCGGGCGCTGGACGGAGGCACTGAGCCGGTCCAAAGGATGGGCGAAGTAGCTACTTCCGCTTCGGGAAGTGCGGCTGGCCGAAGTCGGCGGCTTCCGCGCGCGCCGGGTGGTCGTCGACCAGTTCGGCGTAACCAGACAGGATCAGAATGGACGCCAGCCTGGCCGGGACGACGACGATGCTGCCGACCCGGAAATGCCGAAGGTTGAATTCGTCCAGTTCGCCGCCGGTTGGCAGCGACTTCACACGAATCCTGAGGGCGAATTCAGGTGTATGGTTTTCAGTCAACGTAATGTCAAAAATGCGCTGAGAACCTGCACTAAACCCGACCGCCGGGCATAGATGGTAGTGGAAAGCAAGAACGCTGCCGGTGGCGCGTCCACCGCGGGAGAACTCTGTTGAACCGATCCGTGTTTCTGGTCATCGCCACCTTCGTGGTACTCGCCGCCGCATCGAGCCGTCCCGCCGCGCCGATCGCACAGACGTACCCGGCAGACGCGTTTGCCGGGGCCCTGAGGTGGCGATCAATCGGACCGTTCCGTGGCGGCCGCACCAAGGCGATCACGGGCGTGCCCCGCGAGCCGAACGTGTTCTACATGGCGCCGGTCAACGGCGGCGTGTGGAAGACGACCGACTTCGGCCGCACCTGGAACCCGATCTTCGACGACCAGCCGACCGGGTCGGTGGGATCGATTGCGGTGGCGCCGTCGGATCCGAACGTGATCTATGTCGGGAGCGGTGAAGGACTCGCGCGTCCGGATCTCTCGGTCGGCGACGGCCTCTACAAATCGACCGACGCCGGGCACAGCTGGACCCATCTCGGCCTGCGCGATGGCCAGCAGATTCCCTACATCATCGTCGACCCGCGCGATGCCAATCGCCTCTTCGTCGCCGTCCTCGGCCACCCGTACGGGCCGAACGAGGAGCGCGGCGTCTATCGATCGACCGACGGCGGCGCGTCATTCCAGAAGGTGCTGTCGAAAGACGAAAACACCGGCGCGTCCGATCTCGAATTCGATCCGACCAACCCCGATATCGTCTACGCCTGCCTGTGGGAGCAGCGGCAGGGACCGTGGGAAAACGGCGCCTGGGCCGGCACGACCGGCGGCATCTTCAAGTCGACCGACGGCGGTGGCACCTGGCGTCAGCTGACGCGCGGCCTGCCGGCCGACGGGATCGTGCAGGCCGACATCGCGGTCGCCCCGGGCGACGGCAGCCGCATCTACGCGACCGTGGCGAACCCGCAGACGGTGCGCATCTATCGATCCGACGATGCCGGCGAGAACTGGACGGTGATCACGACCGACACGCGCCCGGCAGGCCGCATCGGCGGCGGCGATCTGCCGGTGCCGGCGGTCGATCCGAAGAATGCCGACACGGTGATCATCGCGAGCACCGTCAGCTACCGCTCGACGGACGGCGGCAAAACGTGGGCGGCGCTGCGCGGCGCGCCAGGCGGCGACGATTATCAGCGTCCGTGGATCAGCCCGGGGAACTCGAACATCATCGCGATGGCGAGCGATCAGGGCGCCATCATCAGCGTCAACGGCGGCGAGACGTGGAGCTCCTGGTACAACCAGCCGACTTCGCAGATGTATCACGTCAACGCGGACAACGCCTTTCCCTACCGGGTCTGCGGCGGTCAGCAGGAAAGCGGATCGGCCTGCGTCGCGAGCCGCGGCAACGACGGCATGATCACGTTCCGCGAGTGGCATCCGGTCGGCGTCGAGGAATACGGCTATGCGGTACCGGATCCGCTGAACGCCGACATCATTTACGGCGGCAAGGTGACGCGCTACAACCGCAAGACCGGCCAGGTGCAGAACATCGCGCCGACCCCGCTGCGGCCGGCCGACTTCCGCACACTGCGCACCGCGCCGGTGGCGTTCTCCCCGGCCGATCCGCACGTCATGTACTTCGCCTCGAACACGTTGTGGAAGACGGCGACCGGCGGTCGCAGCTGGCAGCAGATCAGCCAGGACCTCACGCGCAAAACGTGGGACGCGCCCGCGACGATCGGCAAGTATCGCAGCGCCGAGACGGCCGCGCCGACCCAGCGCGGCGTCATCTACACGGTCGCGCCGTCGCCGCTCGACATCAACCGCATCTGGATCGGCACCGACGACGGCCTGGTGCAGACGACGGCCGACGGCGGTGGGTCGTGGCACGATGTCACGCCGCCGGATCTGAAGCCGTTCATGAAGGTGTCGATCGTCGACGCCGGACACTTCGACGCGCAGACCGCCTACGCCGCGGTCAACACGCTGCGCCTGGACGACATGCGGCCGCACATCTACCGCACGCACGACGCCGGCACGACATGGACGGCGATCGTCAACGGCATTCCCGACGGCGCTCCGGTCAACGCGGTGCGCGAGGATCCGGTGCGCAAGGGTCTGCTCTTCGCCGGCACGGAGCGCGAGGTCTACGTCTCGCTCGACGACGGCGAGCACTGGCAGTCGCTGCGGTTGAACATGCCCGCCACCTCGATCCGCGACGTCATCGTCAAAGGCGACGACCTCATCGCCGGCACCCACGGCCGCGGCATCTGGATCCTCGACGACATCACGCCGTTACGACAGCTCGATCACTCTCCAGTCTCAACGCTCAACGCTCAGCTGTTCAAGCCGCAGACCGCATATCGCGTGCGCCAGAACACGAACACCGACACGCCGATTCCGCCCGATGAGGCCGCAGGGAAGAATCCACCGGATGGCGCGATCATCAACTACTCGTTGAAAGCGGACGCGTCAGGGCCGATGACGCTGGAGATCCTCGACGCCGCCGGAAAATCG
>JAOBWF010000108.1 GCA_025463215.1 Acidobacteriota bacterium
AATCGCAAGAAGCTGCGGCGCGAATCGGAATAGACCGACCCCCGACGAGGTAGCGACCGATGGAGTTCCAAGACAGGATTCTTTCGTGCGTGGATTGAGGAACGGAGTACATCTGGACGGCGGGAGAACAACACTTCTTCGCCGAAAAGAACTTCAAGAACGAGCCGAAGCGGTGCAAAGCCGGTAAGGGCAAGCGCGCGGCTAGACCTGCCGGTGGCGGGATGTCCCGCGAACGGGTCGAAACGCAGACCAGTTGCTCCGCCTGTGGCAAGGACACGACGGTGCCTTTCAAGCCGACCCAAGGGCGCCCGGTGTTCTGCAAGGAATGTTTCCAGTCCCGGAAATTCGCCGGGGCCGGCGGCGCCTAGCAGACGCTCCATCGACTCGCTGCCGACACGACTCATCGATTATCCCGCGCGCACAGCCGATTGCCGGTTACGGCACTTCGCTGTGCGCGCGGGTACGCGCCGCGCCGGAGCCCGAGTTACATTGCGTGCGGGCGCAGGCGGGTGTTAAGCTCACATCGCGATTTTATCTGGAGCGTTTCCATGCAGATCGAGGAACGGATGGTCGGCGACGTCGTGCTGCTCGACCTGAAGGGCAAGATCACCTTGGGCGAGGGGGACGAACTGCTCAAGGACAAAGTCAACAGCCTCGTCAACCAGGGCCACAAGAAGATTGTGCTGAACCTCGCCGGCGTCCCCTACATCGACAGTGCGGGGCTCGGCGAAGTGGTTCGCACCTATACGACCGTGAGCCGCCAGGGCGGCAGCCTCAAGCTGCTCAACCTGACGAAACGCATCACCGATCTCCTGTCGATTACGAAGCTGCTGACCGTGTTCGAGACCTTTGACTCGGAAAACGAGGCGGTCCGGAGTTTTTCGGCATCGGCCAAGGTCTAGTTCGCCTCCCGCGCTAGATGGCGCGCAGCACTGCATCCCCTGTGGCGACCTCCGGTACCGGCGACCATGCGGTACCGGGGCGTTCGCTTGCCCTCCACCTACTCCTGTCGCTTCGTCCGGCCCAGTGGAGCAAGAACCTGCTGGTCTTCGCGGGCCTGCTGTTCGGCCGCCGGCTGTTCGATCTGCCGTCGGTGCTCGATGCGGTGTCGGGGTTCGCGGTGTTCTGCGCGCTGTCGGGCGTCGTCTATCTCGTCAACGACGTGGCCGACCGCGACAGCGATCGGCGGCATCCGCTGAAGCGGCACCGTCCCATCGCGTCCGGCGCGCTGCCGGTCCCGGTCGCAACCGCGGCTGCGCTCGCCCTCGGCGCCGGCGGTCTCGCGGCGGCGTACGCGATCACGCCGCCGTTTGCCGGCGTCGCGGCGGCCTATCTCGCGCTCCAAATCATCTATTCGTTTGCGCTCAAGCACATCGTCATCATCGACGTGCTGACGATCGCGATCGGCTTCGTGCTGCGCGCCGTCGGCGGCGCCGTGGCGGTGCGGGTCGAGATCGGCCACTGGCTGCTGGTGTGCACGATCCTACTCGCGCTGTTCATCGCGCTGGCGAAACGGCGCCACGAGATCGTCCTGCTCGCCGACGGCGCGGTCGGGCACCGGCCGATCCTCGGCGAGTACAGCCCTTATCTCCTCGATCAGATGATCGGCGTCGTCACCGCGTCGACGCTGATTTCGTACATCTTCTACACGATCAGCCCCGAGACGCAGGCGAAGTTCGGCACCGCCTGGCTCGGCTTGACCATTCCGTTTCCCTTGTATGGGATTTTCCGGTACCTGTATCTGGTGCACCAGCGCGAAGGCGGCGGGAGCCCTGCGGATCTGCTCCTCACCGACCGGCCGCTTCTCGCGTGCGTGGCGCTGTGGGCGCTCACGGTGGCCGTGATCATCTACCGTCCTGTATGAGGCTTCGCCGTTTGCTTCCCGCTCTCGGGCCTTCGCTCCGCGCCAGCGACGGTCCGGCTGTAAGCTGACGGCTGAAAGCTGATAGCTGCTTATGCCCGATTTCAATGTCCGCTCCGACTCGGTGAACGTCGAGCAGATCATGGAGCAGATCCGCGCGCGGATCCGCGAGAAGCGCGGCGTCGATTACACCGAACAGCAGATCCGCGAGCTCGCGGCGGTCAAGCTGGAGAAGTTCCTCGATCCGCGCGGCGTCCGCTCCGATTTGCTCGATCACTTCCGCAAGGCACAGCCGGCGTACGAGCCGCCCGAGCTGCCGAATTTCGCGTTCGAGGATGCGACGCTGTTCGAGTCGCACCGCGCGCCGCTGCGGTGGATTCGCAAGCTGCTGCTGCCGCTGCTGAAGCTGCTGTTCAACCCGAACCCGCTGATCCAGGCGCTGCACATCCAGTCGCGCCTGAACACCATGAACGCCGAGCGCGAGGCGCGGCACGAATCGGCGCGGCGGCAGATGGACCAGTTGTATTACGAACTGGTGCACAACCTGGTCGTCGAGACGACCCGCACCGGCATCGAAGTCAAGAATCTGAAGATGCGGGTCGAGTCGATTTCGAGCCGGCTGGAATTCAACGAGCGGCGCGCGCGCGCGCTCGAAGGCGCGGTCGTCTACAAGTCGGCGGATGCGGACGAACCGCCGCCGCCGCGCCAGGCGCCGCCGGTGCAGCAGCCGCGTTACCAGCCACCGCCGCGCCAACAGCAGCAGCCGCGATACACGCCGCCGCAGCCGGCGTTCGCGGCGCCGGCGCCGATCGCGGTGCCCGCACCCGCCACGGTCGCGATGCCGGCCGAACAATCGTCCCAGGGCCAGCCGCCAGCGCAGTCGGCCGGACAGGGCGCGCCCGGCGAGGGGCCCGGACAAAAGAGCCGGCGCCGCCGGCGGCGACGTGGACGCCGCGGCGGTGGAGCGGCGTCGGCCGTGATGGGCGCTCCGGGTTCCGCCATGCCCGGTTCGAGCTCGGACGAGCAGGCCGCGGGCGATGCCGTCGATCAGATGGACGCGCTGGACGGGATGGACGACGACGGCGCGCCGGAGTCGGAGGAGACGCACGCGGCAGCCGTCGAACAGGTCGAGCAGACCGCGGCCGCGGCAGAGGCCCATCACCACGAACCGCCCGCTCAGTCCGCGTCAATCGCCCACTCGCCGGTCCAACAGACGCCTGTTGAACAGGCCGCCATCGATCCTCCGCCGGTCCAGCACACGCCGGCAGAGCATGCATCGGTCGACCATGCGCCGGTCGAGCACGCGCAGCACCACGAGCCGCGTGTCGAGTCGCCTGAGCCGACGCGGCCGGCATCGCCCGAGCCGTCGTCCGTCGATGCGATGCCCGCCGCCGCCGCGGAGCCCGCGCCCGTGCCGCCGCCGGTGCCGGACCACGCGGACCACGACCCGCAGTGAAAATCGCGGTCGTCGTTCAGCGCTACGGCCACGCGGTCAACGGCGGCGCCGAGCTCCACGCACGCTACATCGCCGAGCACCTGGCCAAGCACGGGCAGGTCGAGGTCCTCACCACCTGCTCCACCGATTACGTGACGTGGCGCAATCAGCTGCCGCCCGGGGTCGAGCAGGTCAACGGCGTCCAGGTCCGCCGCTTCAAGGTGAAGCACGAGCGCGATCCGCTCGTGTTCGGCAAGCGATCGGTCCGGGTATTCGAGGAGCCCCATTCGCTGGGGGACGAGCTCGACTGGCTGGACGCCGAGGGGCCGACCAGCCCGGCGCTGGTCGACTACATCGCGAAGCACGCCGCCGACTACGACTACTGCCTGTTCTTCAGCTACCGGTACTATCACGCCTACTACGGCGCGCGCGCCGCCGGCGGACGCGCCATCCTCGTGCCGACGGCGGAGCGCGACGAAACAATCGGCCTGTCGATCTTTCAGCCGCTGCTGCGCAGCGTGCGCGCGATCATGTACAACTCGCCTGAAGAACGCGAGATGATCCACGCCGTTTCCGGCAACGAGTCGGTTCCGGGCGTCGTCGTCGGCGTCGGATCCGATGTGCCGAACAACCCCCAGGCGGCGCGGTTCCGGCAGAAGTACAACATCCGCGGTCCGTTCGCGGTCTATGTCGGGCGGATCGATCGGAACAAGGGCTGCACCGAGCTGTTCGAGTTCTTCGGCGCCTACCTGAAGGATCCGGCCAGCAAGCTGTCGCTGATCCTGATCGGCAATACCCTGCTGCCGATCCCGGAGCACAAGCGGATCCGGCATCTCGGCTTCCTCAACGACGCCGACAAGTTCGACGCGATGGCGGCCGCCGACGTTCTGATCATGCCGTCGTACTACGAGAGCCTGTCGATGGTCGCGCTCGAGGCGTGGGCGCTCGGCCGGCCGGTGCTCGCCAACGGCCGCTGCGACGTGCTCAAGGGTCAGTGCCTGCGCAGCAACGCCGGGCTGTTCTACGAAACGCTCGGCGAGTTCGTGGCGACGCTCGAGGCGATCGAACAGAACCGGTGGCTCGCCGGTTCCCTCGGCCGCAACGGCCGCCAGTATTTCCGCGACAACTACGACTGGCCGGTGATCGAACGCAAGTACCTCGACATGTTCGAGCGGCTGAAAAAGGACGGCGCCGTGCCGGCCGCGGATCCGCTGCCCGGCTGGTTCGACCGCCGGCGTCAGGATCTGCCGGCCGCGCGGGAGGTCCTGGCCAGACTGCCGACCGGCCCCGCCGGGAGACGCGGGTGATCCGGATTCACCAGGTGCTCGCCACGCTCGGCTACGGCGATGCCATCGGTCACGAGGTGCTCGGCATCCAGCGCGTGCTGCGCGCCGCCGGCTACGAGTCGGAGATTTTCGTCGAGACGGCGGATCACCGGGTCGAGCCGCAAACCCGCGACTACCGCGAGCTGGTCGACTTCAGCCATCGCGACAACCTGCTCCTGCATCACTTCTCGCTCGGCTCGAGGGCGTCGCGGACAGCCTATGCGCTGCCCGACCGGATGGCGCTCATCTATCACAACATCACGCCGCCGGAATACTTCGTTGGCGTCCACCGCACCCTGGCCCGACAGACGTTTCGCGGACGCCGTGAGCTGCGCGCCTACGCGGATCGGTGCGATCTCGCGCTCGGCGATTCCGAGTTCAACCGCCAGGATCTGGAGACGCTCGGCTTCCCGCGGACCGCCGTACTGCCGGTCGTCCCGGATTTCTCGCACCTCGATCGCGAGCCGAACTGGCTGGTCGCGCGCGATTTCGACGACGGGTGGACGAACATCGTCTTCGTCGGCCGGGTGATCGCGAACAAGAAGATCGAGGATCTGATCAGCTGGTTCCACACCTACCACACCATCTTCAACCCGCGGTCGCGCCTGCTGCTGGTCGGCGCGCAGAGCGGGTTCGAGCGGTATGTGGAGTCGCTCCACCAGCTGGTCGGCAGGCTCGGCACGTCGCAGGTGCACTTCGCGGGTCACGTCTCCGACGAGGAGCTGGTCGCGTTCTACGAGATCGCCGACCTCTTTCTGTGCGCCAGCGAGCACGAAGGCTTCTGCGTGCCGATCGTC
>JAOBWF010000109.1 GCA_025463215.1 Acidobacteriota bacterium
GGCGGCTGCGGCGGCGGAGCGCCCGGCCCCGGCGGCGGGTTCGGCGGCGGGATGAACGTCGTTCGGCCCTGGACGCCGGGGAGCTGGGCGCCCGACAGGATGGCGATGAGGATCTGCGCGACGCCGACGAACATCGGGATGAGCCCGCCCAAGAGCCACGGCCCGCCGCGGAAGTCCGGCGCGCCCGGCGTGCCGCCGATGAACGACAGCCCGATCACCAGCGCCAAGCCCACGGCCGCGATGCGGATGCCCTTGAAGAGGGCGCGCTGCGGATCGTCGTCGTCGCGCTGGACCCAAGGCGCCTGCGGGGTCTGTACCCACGGCGTTTGCGCCTGACCGCCGGGCGGCGGCCACTGCCCGCCCGACTTGCGCCACGCCCGGTACGCGCGCTTGTCGAACTCGGGCGGCATCATGCCCCGGCGCAGCATTTCGAGGCGCTCCTGGTGCCGGAGCACGCGCGAGACGATGAACGCGAGCACGGGCGCTCCGAACACGAAGATGAACATGAACGCGGCGGCAATCGAATCATCGTGACGCATGGTTAGACTTTGGCTCCCTGGCTGATGGTGATCGAACCGCTGCCGGTCGAGACGCTGAAGCTGCCGTGCGCGGACCCGAGCCGCACGGTCCGGCTTTGCCCGGAGCCGGCCGATTCCGACGAGGCCGCATCGGCGCCCGTGATACTGCCGTCGTCGGTGTGAAGATTCACGTTCGCATCGCTGTCCGCCGCGAACATAACCCCGACGGCGCCGTCCATCGTCACCAGCGCGCCGTCCACGGCGCGCAGGCCGGACGCCGCGATGTCGCCCGACTTCGTGTGCGCGTCGATGTGGCCGGCGCCGACCGACGTGAACTTCAGCTCGCCGTCGCCGCTGTGCGCGACGATCGCGTCGGCCTGCACGTCCACCAGCTCGACGTCGCCCGACGAGGTCATGACGTCGACGTCACCGCGCTGGTTGCTGACGTGGATAGCGCCGTCGCCGCGCACGATCAGCTTGCCGCGCAAGCCGCTCGCCTGGAGCGCACCCCCGCTCGCGATCTCGACCGAAGCCCCGGCGGGGACGGTCACCCTCAGCGTGCGCTCGAACGACCCCCGCAGCTCGCTGGTATCGCCCGCGGTGACGCGCACGCCGTCCGCGGTCTGCACGGCAGCGATCAGGCCGTCGTCGGCGTGCCGGAAGCGCGACCGGCTGACGGTGCCCACCACGTGGACGGCCGGCACGGTGCCGGTCTGTACCGTGACGGGGACGTCGCTGACGTCGACCACGACGTGCGGCGTGAGGCCGGCGGCGAAGGTCCGATCGAGGTTTGCCGTGACGGCCGCCGCCTCGTGGGAGCGCTCGGAGTTGTGAAAGACGAACCCGAAATGCGTGTGGGTGCCGGGCGTCGGTCCCGACGCGTAGGCCGGGCCGCCGCCGGAGATGGCTTGTCCGGCGGCGGCGAGGATCACGAGCTCCGTGACGACCAAGGCGCCGACGAGGGTCGAGCGGGAAATCATGCCCCATGTACGACCGGTCGGCTGTGGAGTTTCGAAACCGGCGGGGCCCTCACGCGTACATGGGGGCACCATGGGACTCGCCCTCGCGGTGGAACCGCCGTTAGCGGCGCCGGTCGTTGACGACCAGGCGCTGATCGCGGCTACCCTCGCGGGCCGGCCGGAAGCCTTCGGCGAGCTGGTGTCGCGATACGAGCGCGCCGTCTATCACCTGGCCGTGCGGACCCTCCACGACGCCACCGAGGCGGAGGACGCCGCCCAGGAGGCGTTCTTCAAGGCATACCGGGCACTGGGCACGTTCCGGCCGGGCGCGAAGTTCTCGACCTGGATCTTCACCATCTGCTACCGCGCCTGCTGCGACCGGCTCAGCAAGCGCAAACGGCTCTCCCGCGACGAGCTCCCGGACCGCGCCGACCCGTCGGCCGGCCCCGAAGCGCTCGCGGAGCGCAACGACGAGGCGCGGCGGCTCCACGCCGCGATCGACGAGCTTCCCGAGAAGTACCGCGCCGTCATCACGCTGTACCACCTACAAGGGAAGCAGTACGAGGAGATTGCAACCGTGTTAAACCTTCCGCTCGGAACGGTGAAAACACACCTCTTTCGGGCGAAAGAACAGCTTAGGAAGGCCCTGAGCATATGACCTACGACGACGATGCCCTCGACCGCGCGATCGCGGCGCTCCCGCTGGCCGAACCGCCGGCCGGCTTCCACGCGCGCGTCATGGCGGCGACGGTCTACCGGCCGGAACCGGCCGTGCGCGGTTGGGAGGTCTGGGTGATCGGAACGCTCGTCGCGGTCGCCGCATGGCTGAGCTGGCTGGTCGCGTCGTCGCCGAACGCCACCGCGGAAATCGCCAATACCGTCGCGACCGCCATGCAGACGACCGCGGCGCTCACCTCGACCTACACGGTGCTGTGGTTCGCGGTCGGCATATCCGCGGCATGGTGGATCTCGCAGCTCTCCGTTCCGACGACGCGCAACCGCATCGAGGCTCGGTGAACGCCGCGACCTCCGCCGCCGAGGAGAACCGCAAGTACAAGATCCTGCTGGTCGAGGACGACACGCAGATCACGCGCGTGCTCAAGCTCGAGCTCGAGCACGAAGGCTACGAGGTCGACACCGCCGCCGACGGCCTCTCCGGATTGGAGAAGGCGCTCAAAGAGCCCGATCTCGTCGTGCTGGATCTCATGCTGCCCAAGCTCGACGGCCTCGAAGTCGCCGCCCGCGTGCGTGCGAAGTCGCGCGTGCCGATCATCATGCTCACGGCGAAAGACCGCATCCCCGACCGCGTCGCGGGGCTCGACCGCGGCGCCGACGACTACGTCGTCAAGCCGTTTTCCATCGAGGAGCTGCTCGCCCGGATCCGCGCGCGCCTGCGCGACCGCGACCCGCACGAGAACGTGCTGACCGTGAAGGACCTGGTGATGGACCGCGACCGCCACGAGGTCACGCGCGCCGGGCAGGCGATCCACCTCACCGCCAAAGAGTACGCGCTGCTGGAGTATCTGCTGCTGCACCGCAACAAGGTGCACTCGCGCGACGAGCTATTCAACGGCGTGTGGGGCAGCGATTTCCTCGGCGACAGCAACTTGATCGACGTCTACATCCGCTATCTGCGCGGCAAGATCGACGACCCGTTCTCTGACAAGCTGGTGCAGACCGTACGCGGTGTCGGTTACGCCCTGAAAGACTAGCGTGGTGCCGCCGCCGGCGCGACCGCGATGAGCTCGCTTCGCACGCGCATCGCGGCGGTGTACGCCGCGCTCATCGTTCTCGTGCTCGTCGTGGGCGCCGTGGCGATCGACTTCGCGCTTAAGTCCGAGCTCATCGACCAGACGAAGCTGAATCTCGCCTTGACCGCGGACCAGATCGAGCGCAACGCCGTCGAGTCGACGACGTACGGCTTCGCCGTCCCGGGCTCGCGCTCGCTGCCGCTGGTCCTCTCGGAGCGCGTGACGCTCGATCATTTTGCCGCCGCGAACCAGTACATCCAGATCGACACCACCGACGGTCAGATCCTCGGCAAGAGCACGAACCTCGGTGGGCTGGCGTTTCCGCCGTTCATGCCGCCGCGCGGTACCGATCGCGCGTACGAAGAGCTGCCGGTGGGCGGCGAGCGGCCGGGGACGATGCTCGTGCTCGACCGCGTGCTGACCGACGCCGACGGACGGCCGATCGCGATCGCGCACGTCGCGGAGCGGCTCGACATCGTCGCGCAGCTGATCGGCCGCGCGCGCACGATCCTGCTGCTGGTGACGATCGCCGCGATGATCGTCATCGTGGTCGCGTCGTACTTCATCGCGGCGTCGGCGATCGACCCCATCGAACGGCTGACGCGAACCGTCGCCGAGATCGGCTCCGAACGGCTCGACCGCCGCCTGCGCTGGCGACGCCGCGACGAAGTGGGCCGGCTTGCG
>JAOBWF010000410.1 GCA_025463215.1 Acidobacteriota bacterium
CAGCGAGCAATTGCTGATTTCCGCAGCCGCTGATCGCGCCGCCGCACAGCTGACGCTGGGTATTCCCAAGGGTACCCGCGTCTACGTGGATACCCGCTATTTCCAGGGCTATGACGACGGCTATGCCATCGCCGCCATTCGCACCCAGATGTTGAAGAACGGGCTGATGCTGGTGGATGACAAGCCCCAGGCGGAAGCCATCATCCAGGTGTCGGCGGGGGCACTGTCCACCGACCAGAAATCCCTGCTGGTGGGCATTCCCCAGCTGACAGTGCCTTACATACCGGTCGGCAATTCGGTGACGGTGCCGGAGATTGCGCTGTTCAAGCAGGCCGAGGAGAAGGGCGTCGCCAAGTTCGTGGCCACCGGCTATGACGCCAAGACCGGCAAGCTGCTGTCCACCACCGACGCGCGCTATGGTTTTGCGCACAACACCAACCATACCGTGCTGCTGTTCTTTTCCTGGGCGACGGGCGATGTGATCCCGCCGGGCGTGGACCAGCATTCGCTGTCCTTCCAGACTCTGACCAGCATGCTCCCTGGAAACAATTAGGCGAAGTACTGGTAGATCCACGTCTCGCTGAGCGTCTTGCTGCCCAGCTTCAGGAACAGCCGCAGGTCCACCGGCGCATTGCCTTCGGCCTGCAGGTCGAACAGCGCCCGCCAGCGATCGGTGCCGACCACCTTGATGACATAGGCATTGTCGATCTTGCCGCGCGAGGTTGAAACCACGGGGGTGATGTCGAAGCGCTGCTTCAGGTCGGCCAGCGGCCCGCCGGTGAAATCCACCACGAACTTCTTGCGATCGCGCGGCCATGGGCTTTGTCCCGGAATGCCGCCACGCCCCAGCCGCGTCGCCACCACGCGCGCGATGCTTTTGGGATAGGCCGGTTCGCTGTCCTGCCAGTAAAGCCGGTAGTCGAAACTGCGCGTGTCGCCGGCCTTGATGTCGCCGTCGGGGCGCCAATAGGCGACGATATTGTCGTTGGTCTCGTTGTCGGTGGGAATTTCCACCAGCTGCACGCTGCCGGCGCCCCAGCTGCCTTTCGGCTCGACCCAGATGCCCGGCCGTTTTTCGTACCAGGCGCCGTCGTCCTGATAGTCGGCAAAGTCGCGGTCGCGCTGCATCAGTCCGAAGCCCCTGGGGCTGTCATCGGCGAAGCTGTTGGTCTGCACCTGTGGCGGATTGACCAGCGGGCGCCAGATGCGCTCGCCCTTGCCGGTCCAGATGGCCAGACCGTCATTGTCGTGGATCTCGGGCCGCCAGTCGTCGGCCTTGCGCCGTTCATTCTCGCCATACCAGTACATGCTGGTCAGCGGCGCGATGCCTAGTCGCGAGATGCCGGCGCGGAAGAACAGCTGGCAATGCACGTTCATCACCACCGAACCGTTTTCATTTTTCACGGCGTCGAACTTGTAGGCGCCGGTGATGGAAGGGCCGTCCAGCAGGGCATAGACGCTGACCACCGCGCCGTTTGTGTCCAGCCAGAATTCGCAGAAGCGGGGAAATTCCTCGGCCGTCGCGGCTGCCGTGTTGATGGCGATGCCGCGCGCGGAAGCGCCATACTGCGCCTCCTGACCGCTGGAGCGTAAATAGCTGGCGCCCTGGAAGGCGAGCCAGTCAGTGGGCTTGTCCTGGCCGTCCATGACACGGAAGCCCGCAAAGCCCAGGCCGCCCAGCGCCTTGGGATCGAGCCCCGACGTGCCATAGTCGAAGTAATCGGGCCCGTAGAGAATTTCCCGCGCCTGGCCCTTGTCCACCGCATGCAGCACGACCGGATCGCCCGAATAGCGGCTGAGATGGAAGAAGGACACCGGATCCGGCGCGCCCGTGCCGCGCCACAGCGCGTGGTCGGCGCGGAAAGCGATTTTCTGGGCGGCGTCGAAATCGATGGACTTGATGATCTGGGTGGCGTGCTGGCGTGGCGCTTCAAAAGGCTGGGTGGCGGCTTTTCTGGCCGTTGCCGCCAGTGTTTCGAAACTGAACGGCCGCGCCGGTCCCAGCCGGATGCCGGGCGTATTGGGATTTTCGATCGCCGCCAAGGCCCGGCGCGGCAGCAGGCTCGCCGACAGGGCGGCCAGCAGCAGGCGGCGGTTGACAGTGGTCATGTAAGGAAAGTCTCAGGAAGTCGTTGCAACTTAATGCGGCAAACAAGGAAAAGATAAGGCTGGGACAGACACAAAGTCAGCTGGAACGATCCATCATTTCGCCGCATTGTCACGATGTATTACAGACGTCGGAAGGCCTCTTGGATATTTTGCACATGGATTCCCAGTCCCGCGCATTCGAAAGCCACGAACCGGCGCTGTTGTCCGCCGGGACCCCGCTGCCCTGTCCCCGCACCATGCCCGTCCAGGCCCTGACCGACCGGTCGGCCGCCTCCCTCATCGGCGCCCTGTTCACGGCGGTGTTCGCCTTGCCGCGTGCCCTGGTGCTGGCGCCTGCCGTGATCAGCCGCAGCCGCCGTGCCTGACATGGACTCTGGCGTCGCCCCGCGGCGCTGGCTTTACCTGTTCCTGGTGGTGGCATCGACCGTCGCCGCGGCAACCCAGATGCTGGGCGTGCTGCAGGTCGATGGCCTTACCATCCGCGAAGCGACCATCCTGACTCTGTTCGCCATCCTGTTCGCCTGGATCGCTTCGTCCTTCTGGCTGACCCTGTTCGGCGCATTCGCACGTTTGACCAAGGCGAATGTCCTGCCGCTCAAACCGCCCAGCGGCGTGTCGGCGGCGCGCACCGCCATCCTGATGCCGATCTACAACGAGGATGTCAGCCGCGTTTTTTCCGGCGTGCGCGCCATCTGGGAATCGGCCGGTAGCGATTTCGATTTCTACATTCTCAGCGATTCCACCAACCCGGCCCAATGGGTGGCCGAGGAGATGGCGTGGCAGAAACTGAAGATCGCGCTGGGCGCGGCCAACATCTTTTACCGCCATCGCACCAGGAACACCGGGCGCAAGGCCGGCAACATCCAGGACTTCTGCGAGAACTGGGGCCAGCTCTACGACTATATGGTGATCCTGGACGCCGACAGCCTGATGACCGGCAGGACACTGGCGCACCTGGTGGGGCTGATGGACGCCAATCCGCGCGCCGCCCTGATCCAGGCGCCAGCGCAGCTGGTGGGGCGCCATTCGCTGTTCGCGCGAATCCAGCAATTTTCCTCCAGCGTTTACGGCCCCATCCACACCGCGGGCCTGGCCTGGATGCAGGGCGCCGATGGCACCTATTGGGGCCACAATGCCATCATCCGGGTGCATGCCTTCATGCAGTATTGCGGGCTGCCCAGGCTGCCGGGCAAGCCGCCCTTCGGCGGCGAGATCATGAGCCATGATTTCGTGGAAGCCGCGCTGCTGCGCCGTGCCGGCTGGGACGTGTGGATGGCGCCCGACATTGGCGGCTCGTTCGAGGAGCCGCCGCCCACCATCTCCGACTACCTGCTGCGCGACCGCCGCTGGTGCCAGGGCAACCTGCAGCATCTGCGCATCGTCTTCGCGCGCGGTCTTACATTGCCCAGCCGCCTGCACCTGGCGATGGGGATCATGAGCTACATCGCCTCGCCCTTGTGGCTTTTGCTGCTGATCGTGTCGGGTATCGAGACGCTGAATTATATCCCGGCGCCCGGCGCCAGCTTCATCGGCACCGAACCGTCGCTGGCGCTGGCGGTGTCCCATGCCGCCGAACTTGGCGTTCTGGTGCTGGCGACCCTGGTGCTGCTGTATGCGCCCAAGATCCTGGCGATGATCGCACTGCTGGAAGACGCCGAGGCCAC
>JAOBWF010000182.1 GCA_025463215.1 Acidobacteriota bacterium
CGACGCCGCGCCAGCCGGGGAAATCCTCGCTGCGGCGGTCTGCGCGGGCGCGGTCGATGAAGGCGCGGAACTGCCGCTGACCGAGCAGGTCGGCGTAGATCGACCCGCTCGCGCCGAGCCAGTCGTCGGCCCCCATGCCGGTCAGCAGGACGCGGGCGCCGCGATCGCGCACCAGCGCGCGCAGCGGATCCACGGTCGGCGCATGCGGGAACATCTGGACCTCGAGGTCGCGCGCGATCTCGTCGCGGAACTGCCCCGGCTGCGGCAGCCTCGCGGTGATGCGGTGCGCCGGCAGCTTCCACATCCCGGTGACCATCTCGAAGAACGGCCGCTCGTCGTCTGGTCCGGGCACGCTGATCGAGAACGCCTCGATCCCCAACGATGGCACGCGCCGATCACCGCACAGTTCGGCGGCGATACCGGCGACGGACGAGGAGTCGACGCCGCCGCTCAGCATCACTCCGGCGCACGCGGGCGTCCGCAACCGCGCCGCAACGGCGGTGCGCATCAGCTCGGTGAAATGCGCGGCGTAGTCCTCGTCGCGGACGTAGCGGATCGTCTGGCGCGGATCCGGCGTCCAGTAACAACGGGTTCGGGTCGCGCCGCCGCTCGCAATCAGCTGATGCGCCGGCGGCAGCCGGTAAATGCCGCGAAACAGCGTCTCGCGCTTGTCGGTGACCAGGCCCGTCAGATATTCGGCGGCCATCCCTTCGTTCACGGCCGGCATCGGATCGAGGCACGCCGCGAGCAGATCGATCGCCGACGCCCACGCGATCCAGCCGTGGCCTTCCCGGTAGAACAGCGGCCGAATGCCTGACGTGTCGCGCGCGCAGACGAGACGCCGCCGCGAGGCGTCCCAGATTGCGAAGGCAAAATCGCCGATCAACCGCTCGGTCGCGCCGTCGCCCCACGCGAGGTGCGCCTGCAGCGCGAGCGCGGCGTCGCTGGTGTGCGCGTCGAGCTCGAGCGACTCGAGCATCTCGGGGCGGTTGTCGATTCGGCCGTCGAAGACGATGACCAGCCCGCTGGGCGCATCGGCGAGCGGCTGCGATTCCCGCGCCGCGCCGGGGGTGACGTCGAGGCGGCCGTAGACAAAACTGGCGCTGCCGGCGCAGAGGATCGAAAAGCCATCGGGCGCGCGCGACCCGAACCTCGCCGCCATCCGTTCGACCGCGTGCCGGCCGGCCGCAGCGCCGTCCAGATGCACCAGGCCGCCGATCACGCTCACGCGCGCGTATCCGTCACAGTGCCGCGCAGTTCCTGCAGATAGTCGGGGTCGCGCCGGAACCATCCGGCGAAGGCCGTTTTGGGCGCGCTGCCGTGCAGCGCCGTGACGCGGTGCTCGAGCGTGTCGCCAAGGCCAAAGAGAATCGCATCGCCGGCGCCGTGGTTGGCGAGCGACGCCAACGGACGCTCAGTGCCGACGCGGCGAATTTCGAACAGGCCCCCTGCGTACGGCGCAGCGCTGAGGTTGATGCTCATGCCGATGAGGCGATCGCGGGTGACGTCGCCGTGCCAGTCGTGGAAATGGCCGGCGCCCGGCACATGCCGATAGACGCGGCCGAAAAAGCTGCGGACCGGACCGCACGCCGCGAGCGCTTCGACGAGGCGGTACACCGCCGGATCGTTGACGAGGAAATGCAGCGCGCCGACGCAGGGATCAGCGTCGAGGCAGAGCTCGGTCGCGGCCTCGCCGTGGGTCTTGTCGCGAAAGCGGCCGCGCGCGATCGCCTGCTGCGCCCACGTCACCAGCGACGGGTCGAGAAGCGACGGCAGCTGCACACACTGGCTGCGGCTGAACGCGGCGGTCAGAGCCGCCAGCGACTCACCCGTCTCGGGCCAGGCGACGCCGTGTTTCGTCAGGATGGGAACGGCGGCGGAACCACGCCCGCTCACGGCTCCTCCGGCAGACGCGGGTCAGCCGCTAGCGTGCCGAGATAATCTGCCGTTGTCCCGAACCAGCCGGCGAACGCGGTCTTGGGCTCGGTGCCGGTGACGTCGGTGACGCGATGTTCGAGCCGATCGTCAATCGCGAACAGCACCGCATCGCCGGGGACGGTATTGGCGAGCACGGCCAGCATGCGTCCACTCGCCTCGTCCCGCATCTCGAAGACGCCGCCTTCGTACGGCGCCGTACTCAGGTTGATGCTCATCCCGACACGCCGGTCGGGGTGCACGTCGCTGTGCCACGAGTCATGATGCGCGGCCGGCAGCCGGCGGTACACGCGGCCGGCGAAAAACCTGAGACCCGCGAGGCCGGTCATGCGTTCGACGAACGCGAACACCGCGGCGTCGTTGACGAGGAAGTGGAGCAGGCCGAGGGTGGTGTTCTGCGCCATGCACAACTCGCTCGCGATCGTGCCGTGGCGCCGTTCCGCGAAGGTGCTGTGCGCGATCAGCGACTGAATCCGCGCCAGCAGCGCCGGCTCGATCAGCCCGCAGATTCGGGCGCAGCGCTGGACCCGAAACGTCTCGGCCAGCGGCGCGAGCGCCTCTGGTGCGGCGTGCGCGACGGCGCCGCGCGACGTCAGCTGCAGCATCGGACCCATCGCTACGATGCGGCCTGGACGAGCCCCTTCGCGGCCATTTGATTCACCAGGTGCAGCAGATCGTCGCGCAGGACGAGGGGGTCGACGTCATACGCTCCGTGCAGGGCGTCGCACGCCTCCTGCAGCGAACCGCCCGACTGCAGCGCCTTCCAGATCTCGGTCGCGACTTCGTCGAGGCCGAAGTAAATGCCGGTCTCGAGGTTCAACACGACCGTCTCCCCTTCCAGCTCGCGCGAGACGACGGCGTCGGGGATCACGACGCGATCCGTCAGCGTCAAGTCGATCATGGCGGTGATTTTAGCCTGTTTGCCGGCGGCGGCGGCTGCGCCGGCGCCGAAGCACTATGATCGGGGCTCGCATGGCCGAAGACGCCCACTCCGCCCTGTGCGCGATTCTGCGCGGTTCGCCGGTCGGTACGCCGAGCGTCCCGCGCGAGGCGATCGTCGCCATCGCGCGCGAGCACCGGGTTCACCTGCTGCTGGCGGCGCGCGTACCCGGGGCCGATCTGACCGGCGAGGTGCGCGACGCCGCGGCGCTCGATGCGGCGCGGGAAGCCGAGTTGCGTCGGCTGATCGACGCGCTCGCGGCCGCCGGCATCCGGGTGATCCTGATCAAGGGCGCGGCGCTCGCACAGACGCACTATGCGCGCCCCGATCTGCGGCCGCGGATCGATACCGACCTGATGATTGCCGCCGAGGCGCGGGACGCGACCGCGCGCGTTCTCGCCGCGCTCGGCTATGCCAGACCGGTGGAGACCGACGGTGAGTTGTGTGTGTCGCAAATGCATTTCGAGCGCGCCGATACGACGTCGGGGCGGCACCCGGTCGACGTGCACTGGCGGATCTCGAACGTGCTCGCGTTCCGCGACGTGCTCACCTATGCGGATCTGGCGCGGGAAGCGATGGCGCTGCCGAGGCTGGGACGCCATGCGCTCGGACCGGGCACGGTGCACAGCCTGCTGCTCGCGTGCATCCATCGCGTCGCCCACCACAACAATTCGACGCAGCTGCTGTGGCTATACGATATTCACGTGCTCGCCGACGCGCTCGACGATCGGGGACGGGATCGATTGATGGCGATCGCCGATGCGCGCGGCGTCCGTGCGGTGTGCGCCGCCAGCCTGCATGCCGCGGCGGACGCGTTCGGCGGCCGGACGCGCGAGCTCGCCACCCGAATCGACGCGCGGCGGGGGGGG
>JAOBWF010000187.1 GCA_025463215.1 Acidobacteriota bacterium
GCGCCAGCGCGATCAGAAGCGCCGCGAGCGTGAGGATCAGAGCGCGACGGCTGAGGGGCACGGTTGTTCGAACAGCTTAATATGATTTAAGCTGACTTGCATCTCGGTATCAGCTTTTCCACCATGACACTTCTGACCGTCCGCCAGGCCGCGGCCCGGCTCGGCGTCGGCTACTCGACGCTGAAGCACTGGATCTACGAGGGGCGCGTGCGCACCCGCGTGACGAGCGGCGGCCATCACCGCATCGCCGACTCGGAGGTCGATCGCCTGCTCGCGCCGGCCGGCGGCGGCGCCCGCGCCGCGGCCGCCGAACGCACCGGTCTGATCGTGTCGATCAGCGGCCGCAACCAGCTGCGCGGCTACGTCGACGAGGTCCGGGTCGAAGGGCTGCTCGCGCAGGTGCGGCTGCGGATCGGCGATCAGACGCTGACCGCGGTGATCACGCGCGACGCGGTCGAGGAGCTCAAGCTGCGCCGCGGCGACGAGGCGCTCGCCATCGTCAAATCGACCGAGGTGATGATCGCGCGCGAGGCGGACACGCCGCTGCACGCCGCTGCACCGCGGAAGGCGGCGCCGCGCCGCCGCCGTTGACACGCCAAATCACGATCGCATACTCTGACATTTCAATGTTCACGCGGCATCATCACGCGCGCCACCATGTCCACGGCCAGCGGCCGGCGGGCGCAGCGTGATCCGTTCGGAACTGAGAACTCGGAACTAAGAACTCAGAACTGAAATCGAGCAACGCGGCCCCGCCAGATGGCGGGGTTTTTTATTTTCAGCGGCTTTTATGGACTATTCAAAACTCGACGGATTGATCCCCGCGGTCATCCAGGACGCCGACACGGCGGAAGTCCTGATGGTCGGCTTCATGAACGAGGTCGCGTTCGCCGAAACGCGCCGCACCGGCTTCGCCACCTTCTTCAGCCGCACCCGCAACACGTTGTGGATGAAGGGCGAGACATCCGGCAACAAGCTCGCCGTGGTCGACATGCTCGTCGACTGCGACGATGACACGGTGCTGCTCAAGGTGAGGCGGCTGGGCGACGGCAACGTCTGCCACACCGGGGCGCGCACCTGTTTTCGCGCGCTGGATCAGCAACCATGAAGCTCAAGCTCGGCATTCCGAAAGGCTCGCTGCAGGATGCGACGGTCCAGCTGTTCGCGCGCGCCGGCTTCAACATCTACGTCAGCTCGCGCTCGTACTTTCCCTCGATCGACGATCCCGAGATCGAATGCATGCTGATCCGCGCCCAGGAGATGGCGCGCTACGTCTCCGACGGCGTGCTCGACGCCGGCCTCACCGGCCAGGACTGGATCGCGGAGCACGAGGCGGGCGACGGCAAGACCGGCGTGATCACCAGCATCGCGGATCTGATCTACGCCAAACAGAGCTTCGGCAAGGTGAAGTGGGTGCTGGCGGCGCCCGAAGACTCGCCGTTCCGCACCGCAAAGGATCTCGAAGGCAAGACGATCGCGACCGAGCTGGTGCGCGCGACCCGCGCCTACTTCGCCAGGCAGCAGGTCAACGTCAACGTCGAATTCTCGTGGGGCGCCACCGAGGTGAAGCCGCCGACGCTCGCCGACGCGATCGTCGAAGTCACCGAAACCGGCTCCTCGCTGCGCGCCAACCGGCTGCGTATCCTCGACGTCGTGATGGAGTCGAACACGCAGCTGATTGCGAACCACACGGTGCTCGCCGATCCCGCCAAGCGCACCAAGCTCGAGAACATCGCGCTGCTGCTCAAGGCGGCGATCGAGGCGCAGGGGCGCGTCGGGCTGATGCTGAACGTGCGCCGCGCCGACCTCGCCGCGGTGCTCGGGCTGCTGCCGGCGCTGCAGCGGCCGACGATTTCGGCGCTGAGCGACGAGCAGTGGGTGGCCGTGAACACGATCATCGAGGAACGCACGGTCCGCGATCTGATCCCGAAGCTCAAGGCGGCGTCGGCGCAGGGGATCGTCGAATATCCGCTCAACAAAATCGTGCTGTGACGGCCAGAATGGGCAGGACAGGAAGATCGTCGACGCGAGCGACACCAAAGCGATCGCACGTCTGCTCGCGCCCGCCGGCGCCGGCGACGCGGCGTTCGAGCGCCGCGTGCAGGCGATCGTCGAGGCGGTGCGCACCGGCGGCGATCGGGCGCTGGCGCGGTTCGCGGCGCGCTTCGACCACGTGTCCGGATCGATCGAGGTGACGCCGAAGGAGATGCGCGACGGCGCCGCCCGGGTCGATCCCGCCGTCCGTCGCGCGATCGCCACGGCGACGGCGAATATCGCGGCGGTGGCGGCGCGCCAGATCCCGAAGCACTTCGACGTCGAAGTCGTCAGCGGCGTGTCGGTCGAGCAGCGGATCGAGCCGCTCGCCCGCGTCGGCTGTTACGTGCCCGGCGGCCGCTTCCCGCTGCCCTCCTCGCTGTTGATGACCGCGGTGCCCGCCCGCGTCGCCGGCGTGCCAGAGGTCCTGGTGGTCTGCCCGCGGCCGGAACCGGCGGTGATGGCGGCGGCGCTCGAAGCCGGCGTCACGCGGCTGTTTCGCATCGGCGGCGCCCATGCGGTCGCCGCACTCGCCTTCGGCACGAAGACGATTCCGCGGGTCGACAAGATCGTCGGTCCCGGCAACCGCTACGTCGCGGCGGCCAAGGCGCTGGTGTCGCGCCGCTGCGCGATCGATTTTTTCGCCGGCCCGACCGAGATCGTGATTGTCGCCGGCGCCGGGCGGCCGGCGTGGATCGCGGCGGATCTGATCGCGCAGGCCGAGCACGACCCCGACGCCCGGGCGATTTTCATCACCTGGAGCCGGCCGCTCGCCGGTCGCGTCGTCACCGCGGTCGCCGAGCGCAGCGCCGGGCGGGCGATCGTGCGACAGTCGCTGCGCGCCAATGGCGCCGTGATCCTCACCCGGTCGGCCAACGAGGCGATGGCGCTGGCGAACCGCTTCGCGCCCGAGCACCTCGTCGTCGATCGCGAAGCCCTGACCAGGCGGCCGCTGACGGCCGGGGCGGTGTTCGTCGGACCGTATACCGCGCAGGCCGCCGGCGATTACGCCACCGGATCGAACCACGTGCTGCCGACCGCCGGCGCGGCGCGGTTTCGCGGCGGCCTCTCCGCCGCCGACTTCGTCCGCGTGATGTCGGTGCAGCGGATCACGCGCGCCGGCCTCGCGCGCCTGGCGCCGACGATCCTGCCGCTGGCCCGCGCTGAGGGTCTGGAGGCGCACGCGGAATCGATCGAGGTGCGGCTTCGCCGTGACCGATAGCCATCAGCCATGAGCCCTCTGCCATGAGTCACTATCAAAAACCGCCCGAGCTGTACGAGGGGCTGCGGCTCCACCAGAACGAGAACACGGGCGGCTGCTCGCCGCGTGTGATCGAGGCGCTGGCCCGGTTGCGGCCGGATCAGATCGGCTTTTATCCGCCGTATGCCGCGGCGACCGACGCCGTCGCCGCGTACCTCGGCGTCACCCCCGACGCGGTGACGCTGGTCAACGGCCTCGACGAGGGCATCATGGCGGTCGCGGTCGCGTATCTGCGCGCCGCGATCGGCGGGCCGCAGCTCGAAGCGATCGTGCCCGAGCCGGCGTTCGAGATCTTCCGGTTCGACACCGCCGTCGCCGGCGGCAAGCTGGTGCAGGTGATGCCGCACGCCGATTTCAGCTTTCCGCTCGACGAGGTGCTGGCGGCGATCACGCCGGATACGCGCGTCGTGTTCGTGACCAACCCGAACAACCCGACCGGCGTCGACGTGCCGCTCGACGCGATTCGCACCATCGCCGGGCGGATTCCGCCCGGCGCCATCGTCTTCGTCGACGAGGCCTATGCCGAGTTCGCCGGCGTCAGCTTCATCCCTCACCTCGACGCGTTCCCCAACGTGATCGTCGGCCGGACGTTCTCGAAGGCGTTCGGCCTCGCCGGTCTGCGGATCGGCTGCCTGGTCGGCTCGCCGGCGACGCTCGACGCGGTGCGCCGCGCGGTGCCGGTGTACAGCGTCAATGTCGCAGCGGCGGTGGCGATTCTTGCCGCGCTCGAGGATCTGGATCACCTGCGCGACTATCTCCGGCAGGTCGCCGAATCGAAGGCGCTGCTCTACGACGCGTGCGATCGGCTCGAGCTCCCGTATGTGAAGAGCAGGTCGAATTTCGTGCTGGTCCGCGCCGGCGATCGGACGGACGCGTTGATCGCCGGTGCGCTGGCGAAGGGGATCTACCTGCGCGATCGGTCGACCGAGCCGGGCTGCGCCGGCTCGGTGCGGATCGCGACCGGGATCGTCGAGCACACTCGCCGGGCGATTGCGGTGATCGAGGAGGTCCTGTGCGCCGCGCGGTAATCGACCGCCGCACCCACGAGACGCAGATCAGGCTGTCGATCGGTCTCGACGGCCAGGGGCGCTATACCGTCGCCACCGGAATCCGGTTCCTCGACCACATGCTCGACCTGGTCGCGCGCCACGGCGGCTTCGATATGAAGATCGACGCGCGCGGCGATCTCGACGTCGATCAGCACCACACCGTCGAGGATCTCGGGATCGCGCTCGGCGAAGCGGTGTCGAAGGCGCTCGGGACGCGCAAGGGCATCAACCGCGCCGGCTACTTCGTCATGCCGATGGACGAGACGCTGGCGGTGGCGGCAATCGACCTCGGCGGCCGGCCGCACGCGGTGGTCGACCTGCAGGTCAAAGTCGTGCGCGTGGGCGATCTGCAGACCGAGCTGGTGCACGACTTCTTCGAAGGGTTTGCGATCGGTGCCCGCGCCAACGTCCACGTCAAAGTGCTCTACGGGCGGTCGAGCCATCACAAGATCGAGGCGGTGTTCAAGGCGTTCGCGCGCGCGCTGCGCGTCGCGGTGGCGAAGGATCGGCGGCTCGCGAAGATGCTGCCGAGCACCAAGGGCCTGTTGTGATCGCGCTGATCGACTACAAGGCCGGCAACCTGACGTCGGTGAAGAAGGCGCTCGCGACCATCGGCGCGGATGTGTTCGTGCCGGAACGGCCCGGCGATCTGGCGGACGTGGCGGGCATCATCGTCCCCGGCGTCGGCCACTTCGGCGCCACCCGCGCGCTCGACGGACCGTGGATCGAGGCGATCCTCGCCCGCGTCGGCGAAGGACGGCCGCTGTTCGGCATCTGCCTCGGGATGCAGTGGCTGTTCGAAGGCAGCGACGAAGCGCCGGAGCTCGCGGGGCTCGGACTGCTCTCGGGACGCTGTTATCGTCTCGAGGCACCGGCGCCGCTCAAAGTTCCCCACGTCGGCTGGAACAGCCTCGGGATCCAGCGTGAAGGCGGACTGCTCGATCAGGTCGAGACCGGGTCGCAGGTCTACTTCACGCACAGCTACGTCGCGCCGGTCACCGGCGATACGCGCGCGGTCACCGACCACGGCGAGACGTTCACCGCGGTCGTACAGCGCGGCCACATCGGCGGCGTGCAGTTCCACCCCGAGAAGTCCGGCGACGTCGGCCTGCGCATTCTCCGCAATTTCGTGGAGCTTGCGGGATGACGCCGCGTTGCGGCGTGTTTGTCCGCGGCATCGAGGGGCGCCATGCTCTCTAAGCGGGTCATCGCGTGTCTCGACGTCCGGAACGGCCAGGTGGTCAAAGGGGTCAACTTCGAAGGGCTGCGCTCGGCCGGTGATCCGGCGGAGCTGGCGCGGCGCTATAACGCCGAGGGGATCGACGAGCTCGTGATCCTCGACATTACCGCGACGCTGGAAGCGCGGCGCGCGCTCGCCGAGACGATTTCGCGCGTCGCGCGCGAGCTGTTCATCCCGCTCGCCGTCGGCGGCGGCATCCGCACCGAGGCGGACGCGGCGGCCGCGATCGAGGCCGGCGCCGACAAGGTCAGCCTGAACACGGCGGCGATCGCCGATCCCGATTTAATCACGCGCATCGCCGATCGGTACGGCAGCCAGGCGGTCGTGATCGCGATCGACGCCAAGCGGGCGGTGCCCGGCGTCGATCGGTTTTCGGTCTACGCGCGCAGCGGCAAGGCCGACGCGGGGCGCGACGCGGTCGAGTGGGCGCGCGAGGCCGAATCGCGCGGCGCCGGCGAGATTCTGCTGACGTCAATCGATCGGGACGGCACCAAGGCCGGCTTCGACTGCGTGCTGACGGCCGCGGTTTCGTCGGCGGTCTCGATCCCGGTGATCGCGTCGGGCGGCGCCGGCGGCCTCGATCATTTCGTCGACGTCTTCACCACCGGCCGCGCTGACGCGGCGCTCGCCGCGTCGATCTTTCACTACGCCGAAACCAGCGTCCGCGGACTGAAAACGCACCTGCGCGCCAACGGCATTCCGGTCCGGTTGTAACGCTCTGTTCTTGTTCATCTGTTTCGTGCCGACGTGAATCGCCGTTTCGTCTGTTTCGTGGTACCTGTGGATTCGTATGCTGATTCCCTCGATCGATCTCCAGAACGGCGCGGTCGTGCAGCTCGTCCAGGGCGAGAAGCTCGCGATCAAAGACGATGACGTGTTCCGGTGGGTGCGGCGGTTCGAGCGCTTCCCGAAGGTCCAGGTGATCGATCTCGACGCCGCGATGGGCCGCGGCGACAACCTCGCGCTCGTCCGCCAGATCGCCGGCGCCTTGTCGTGCCGCGTCGGCGGCGGCATCCGTACGGTCGCGCGGGCACAGGAGGTGCTCGCCGCGGGGGCCCAGGCCATCATCGCGAGCTCGTCGTTGTTCAAGGATGGCGCGCCCGATCTCGCGTTCGCACAGCTCTTGCGTGACGGCGTCGGGCGCGAACGGGTCATTGCCGCCGTCGACAGCCGCGGCGGCCACGTCGTGATTCACGGCTGGAAAACCACGCTGCCGCTGACCGCGGTCGAAGCGGTCCGCGCGCTCGAGCCGTACTGCGACGAGTTCCTCTACACCCACGTCGACAACGAAGGGTTGATGGGCGGCACCGACATGGCCGCGATTCGCGCGGTGCGCGACGCCACCACGCGCCGGGTCACCGCCGCGGGCGGCATCACGACGCAAAGGGAAATCGACGATCTTCACGCCCTCGGCGTCGACGCCGTGGTCGGGATGGCGATTTATACAGGCGCGCTAACCCCCACGCCGTAAGCCTTCGCCCCGCGGCCTCGAGCGCTCAACCCTGAACGTTTCGCGGTGCTCTCCCGTCCAAAGGACCATGCGTATTGCCATGGCCGCCTTTGCTGTCCTTGCGCTCGCCGCGCCGGCATCTGCCACCACCAGCACCGTTGACGAAACCGAACACATTGCGCGGACGCTGACGCTGCAGCCGGGCGGCACGCTGAAGCTGAAGACATTTTCCGGCCATGTCACCATCACCGGGACCGACCGCAGCGAGGTCGTGATCGACGCCGTCCGCCGCGCACCTCAGGCCCGGCTCGATCGCATCAAGCTCGACATCCACACGAGCGGCGCCGACGTCGTCTCGGTCGACGCCAACCAGCGCGACCGTTCCTGGTGGGACTTCGCCAGCGGTAACAACGTCGTCGAGACCGACTTCGACATCAAGGTGCCGCGGCGCACCCGGCTCGAGCTCGACGTGTTCAGCTCGCCGGTGAGCGTGACCGGGGTCGACGGTCCGCACAGGCTGCATGGATTTTCATCGCCGCTCGTGCTGAACGACGTGTCCGGCTCGATTCGGGCCCACACCTTCAGCGGGTCGGTCACCATACGCGAAAAGACGTGGGATCCGGACCAGACGATCGATGTCGACACCTTCAGCGGCAGCGTCGAGCTGCGCGTTCCCGAGTCGGCGCGCGCCACCCTGACCTTCCATTCCTTCAGCGGCCGGCTCAATTCGGAGATGCCGCTCACGATGCACAGCTCCACCAAGCGCTCCGTGCGGGCGGAGCTGGGCGGGGGCGGCGGCGGCACCCTCAGGTTCAAGACCTTCAGCGGCAGCGTCAAGATCGACCGGTAATCGTCAACCGACTGATACAATAGGTAGTTAGCTCTCCAGCTGTGGCTGGGGTTGCCACCCATTGTGAGCACAGCGGTCCAGGCCGAGTCCGACGTCCGGCGCGAATCGCGCACGCCCTCTACCGCGCGCATCGTGACCGAGGGTAAGTTTCTGCGCGCCGGAGACGAGCGCTTCCTCGTCAAAGGCGTGACATACGGTACCTTTGCGCCCGACGCAGACGGTTATCAGTTCCCCTCGATCCAGCAGGTCACCGCCGACTTCCGCCAGATGGCGACGCTCGGCGTCAACACCGTCCGAACGTATACGCCGCCGCGCAGGGAGCTGCTCGACGCCGCGGCCGCGGCAGGGCTGCGCGTCATGGTCGGGCTGCCGTGGTCGCAGCACGTCGCCTTCCTCGACGACCGCGCGCTGAAGCGGACCATCCGCCGCGACGTCGCCGGCAAGGTCGCCGAGCTGCGCGATCATCCCGCCGTGCTGACCTTTGCGCTCGGGAATGAGATTCCGCCGGGCGTGGTGCGCTGGCACGGACAGCTCGGCGTCGAGCGGTTCCTGCGGAGCCTGTACGAGGAAGCGAAGTCGGTGTCGCCCGACAGCCTCTTCACCTACGTGAACTTTCCGCCGACCGAGTTCCTCGATCTCTCGTTCCTCGATATCTGCGCGTTCAACGTCTACCTGCACCGTGAGCACGAGCTGCGCGCGTATCTCGCGCGGCTGCAGCACATCGCCGGGCAGAAGCCGCTGCTGCTCGCGGAAGCGGGCGCCGACAGCCTGCGGGAAGGGGAGGCGCAGCAGGCGGAGATCACGTCGATGCACATCCGCGCCGCCTTCGAGGAAGGCGCGTGCGGCGCCATCGCGTTCGCCTGGACCGACGAATGGTGGCGCGGCGGCCACTCGGTGGACGACTGGAAGTTCGGCCTCGTCGATCACGAGCGCCGCATGAAGCCGGCGGCGGCGGCGGTCGCCGCCGCATTCCACGCGGCGCCGTTCTCGCGCGAGCGCGAGCGCACGTGGCCCAAGGTCTCGGTGGTCGTCTGCGCCTACAACGCGGCCGATACGCTCGAGGACAACCTCCGTTCGCTCGAGCAGCTCACCTATCCGGACTACGAGATCATCCTCGTCAACGACGGGTCGAAGGACCGGACGAGCGAGATCGGCCACAGCTTTGCGAAAGTGCGCGTCATCGACACGCCGAATGCGGGGCTGAGCGCGGCGCGCAACGTCGGCCTCGCGGAAGCGAGCGGCGAGATCGTGGCCTACACCGACGCCGACACGCGGGTGGATCGCGACTGGCTCACCTTCCTGGTTCAGCCCTTCCTCACCTCCGACGTCGTCGGCTCCGGGGGACCGAACGTCGTACCGGCCGACGATCCGCCGATCGCGCAGTGTATCGCGCGCGCTCCCGGCGGGCCGACGCACGTGCTGCTCGACGATCGGATCGCCGAGCACGTACCCGGCTGCAACATGGCGTTCAGGCGCGATGCGCTGCTCGCGATCGAAGGCTTCAACCCGATCTACCTCCGCGCCGGAGACGACGTCGACGTGTGCTGGCGGCTGCAGGCGCGCGGCTGGAAGATCGGCTTCGCTTCGGCGGCACTGGTCTGGCATCACCATCGCTCGTCGGTGAAGGCGTACTGGCGCCAGCAGGTCGGGTACGGCGAAGGCGAAGTGTGGCTGATGGCGCACCATCCGGAGAAATTCCTCGATGGCCGGATGTTGTGGCGCGGCCGCATCTACAGCCCGCTGCCGTTCGTGCGATCGCTGTGGGGCACGCGGGTCAACGCCGGGGTCTGGGGCACGGCCGCGTTCCCGTCGGTCTACCGCACCGACGTGCATCCGTTCGCGTTCCTGCCGCACTCGATCAAATTTCAGGCGCTGTCGCTGATCCTGACCCTCGCCGGCTTCGGCGTCGCCGCGACGCAGCAGCACCACTGGGCTTCGTATCTGCTGCTCGGCAGCGGCCTCGTCGGCCTCGCCGCAACGGTCGCCAAGAACATCGCGTATGCGATGCGCTCCGAGGTCGACTCGCTGTCCGGCAGCAAGCTCTGGTATCGCGCCACCGTCGCCTATCTGCATTTCCTGCAGCCGCTCGCCCGTGTGCGCGGCCGCATTCGCGGCGTCCTGTCGCCGCCCGCGCTGGAAGCGCCCTCCGCCGAACCGCAGACGAGCCGGGGACCGCGCCCGTCGCTGGCGGAGGCCTGGCGCGCGCTGCTGCTGATCTCCGGCAACGTCACCGAAGATCGCTTCTGGAGCGAGACCTGGACGACGGCGGATCGCGTGCTCTCGCAGCTGACCGACTGGCTGCGCCGATCGCGCGCGGTCCGCTCGATCGAGATCGACGAAGGCTGGTCGGACGACCGCGACATCAGCGTGTTCGTCGGCCGCTGGGCGTGGCTCGACGTCCGCGCCCTGGTCGAGGAGCACGGCGGCGGCCGCTCGCTGGTCCGGATCAGCACGCATCTTCGGCCGACGACGTTCGGGATCGTCGCCGCGCTCGGGATCGGCGGCGCCCTGTTCGCCGGTGCGACCTCAGGCGCCGCGATCCTCGCCGCCGCCACTTCGGGCACGCTGCGCAGCTGGCGGATCGGCGGCACGCTGGTGTCGTCGCTGACCGTCGCGCTGATCCTCGGCGTCCTCTGGCGCACCGCCCAGACCACGGCGATCGTGCGCCGCGGCATCGCCCGGGTCGCGCTCGGCTCGGGCATGGTGTCGATGCCGTCGAGCGCGGTGCGGGCGCCGCTGATCGCGCCGTCGCTGCTGCGGATGTACGGCCTCCGCAGCGCCTTCGTTTTCGTGCTGATGATCGTGACGCTCGGCGCCAGCACCTTCATGCTGCGTGAAGTGGTGACCGGACCGGTGATCGGCGGCAAAGGTCAGCGCGGCTTCGCCGGCGACTACGGCCCCGCGATGGAGGCGTGGCTCGATGCGCCGGGAGGGATCGCGGTCGCGAACAACGGCGACGTCTACATCGCCGATTCCAACAACGACGTGATCCGCCGGGTCAACGCGCGCAACGACGTGATCGAGCCGGTCGCCGGCAGCCACGACCTCGGCACCGGCTTCTCCGGGGACAACGGCCCCGCGATCGTCGCCCAGCTCGACACGCCCGACGGCGTCGCGATTGCGCCCGACGGCGACCTGATCGTCGCCGACTCGCACAACGATCGGATCCGGCGCGTCGATCGGCCGACGCGCATCATCACCACCATCGCCGGATCCGGCGAGAACGGCTACGACGGCGACGACAAGCCGGCCACCGAGGCGGCGCTCAACACGCCGAGCGCCGTCGCGGCGGCGGCCAACGGCGACATCTACATCGCCGACACGCTGAACTACCGCATCCGGATGATCGACGCCAAGACCGGGTTGATCCACACGGTGGCCGGTGACGGCTCGCCCGGGGACCCCCTCAATGTCGGCGACGGCGGCCCGGCGACGAGCGCGCACCTGAACATGCCGAGCGACGTCGCGCTCGATCCGAAAACCGGCGATCTCTACATCGCCGACATGCACCACAACCGCGTCCGCCGCGTCGACGCGAAAACGAAGATCATCACGACCGTCGCCGGCAGCGGCACCTGGGGCAATTCGGGCGACGATGGTCCGGCGACGAACGCGCGCCTGGCGGGCCCGGCCGGCGTCGCCGTCGTCAACGAGCCGGGCGGCAGGGTGACGATCTTCATCGCCGACTTCTACAACGGCCACGTCCGCGCCGTCGGTCCCGACGGCATCATCCGCGATCTCAGCGACGAAGGGCGCGAGGCGTTCGGCGCGCCGACCCGCGTCGCCTACGATCCGCGCCGCGGCTTCCTCTACGTGGCCGATTCGAGCCAGGATCGGGTCGTGCCGCTCATCATCCCGAAAATCGCCCCCAACCTGGTGCCGCCGCGGCCGCTGCTGCCGCCGCGAAGGGTGGGCGGATGACCGACAGCGTGAAGGATCCCGAAACCGTGAACGCGACCGACGGCCTGTTCGGCTGGATGCTGCAGTACCTGCGGCCGTACCGCAACCGCGTCGCGGTGCTGGCGGTGCTGCTGGTGTCGGAAATCGTGCTCGGCGCGCTGCAGCCGTGGCCGCTCGCCGTGGTCATCGACTACGTGCTCGGCGGCAAGGCGTTCCCGTCGTGGGCGATGCCGTGGATCCCCGCGTTCGCGCTCGATCACCGCCTGACGCTGCTCGTCTTCATCGTCGTCGCCGGCGTCGTCCTGCAGGTGGTCAACCAGCTGGTGTCGGCGTACGGCACGCAGGTGCAGGTCGATACCGGCCAGCGCATGGTGTACGACCTCCGCGGCAAGCTGTTCCAGCACCTCACGGCGCTCGGGCTGAACCACCACATCACGACGAGCACGGCCGACGCCGTCTACCGCGTCGACGTCGACGCCTATGCGATCGAGAACCTGGTGATGAGCGGCCTGTTCCCGCTCGCGACCTCGGTGATCGCGCTGACCGTGATGTTCGGCATCCTGATGCGGCTCAACGTCACGATCGCGCTGCTGTCGCTGACGGTCGTGCCGTTCATGTATTTGTGCCTGCGCTACTACACCAAGACGCTGGTCAACCGGGAAGAGAAGGTCAAGGAGCTCGAGGCCAAGCTGCTCGGCCGGCTCTACGAGACGTTCGGCGCGATGAAGCTGGTGAAGAGCTTCGCGCGCGAGCCGTACGAGCTCAATCGCTACCGCACCAACGGCGTGCAGACGATGGACGCGCGCATCGCGATTACGTGGCAGCAGTCGCTGTTCTCGGTGGTGGTCAGCACGATCACCATCCTCGGCACCGCGCTGGTCGTCATCGTCGGCGGCGACTACGTGATGACCGGGCGGCTGACGATCGGCCAGCTGACCGTCGTCATCAGCTATCTCGCGGCGGTCTACGGGCCGCTGTCGGCGATCGCCCACACCACCGGGCAGCTCCAGGGCGCGCTGGCCGGCACCAAGCGGGTCCGCGCGATGTTCGCGCTGGTGCCGGAGACGATCGACGCGCCGGACGCGATCGACGCCGTCGACATCACGGGCGACATCCGGGTCGAGGACGTCGGCTTCACGTATCCCAGCGGCGCCCGCGTGCTGCACGACATCACCTTCGCGGCGCAGCCGGGCGAGGTCGTGGCGCTGGTCGGTCTGACCGGCGCCGGCAAGACGACGCTCGTCAGCCTGATTCCGCGGTTCTACGATCCGACGGTCGGCCGCGTCACGATCGACGGCATCGACGTGCGCAAGTACCGCGTCCGCTCGCTGCGCGAGAAGATCTCGATCGTGCTGCAGGATCCGGTGCTGTTCGCGGGCACGATCGCCGACAACCTGCGCTACGGCCGGCTCGACGCGACCGATCAGGAAGTCGAGCAGGCGGCGCGGGCGGCGCACGCGCACGAGTTCATCGCGCGGCTGCCGAACGGCTATCAGACCGAAATCGCGCAGGCGGGCGGCAGTCTGTCCGGCGGCGAGCGCCAGCGCCTGAGCGTCGCGCGCGCCATCCTGAAGAACGCGCCGATCCTGATTCTCGACGAGCCGACCTCGTCGCTCGACTCCATTTCCGAAGAGATCGTCTTCGCCGCGCTGCGCCGGCTGCGCACCGGGCGGACGACGATCGTGATCGCGCACCGCCTGTCGACCGTGCGCGACGCGGACCGCATCCTGGTGCTCGACGGCGGCGAAATTGCGGCGCAGGGGCGGCACGAGGATCTGCTGAAGTCCAGCCAGTTGTACCGCCGGATGTGTGCCCGGCTGTCGGTCGGCAAATCGCTCGACGAGCCGGAAAGCGTCGACGAGCTCATCGAGGCGGCGAAAAGATGATCGGCACATTGCGGCTTGCGGATTGCGGACTGCGGAATCGTTGCGGGCGGCGGAATGATTGCGGACTGGGGAATCATTGCCGATTGGGGAATTGTTGCGGATCGGGGAATTATTGCAAACTGCCGAATCAATGCGGGTTCGGCGCGACGGAATCCGCAATCCGCAATCCGCAATCCGCAATGTCATGAGGATCCTCTTTGCCGGGATCATCGCGCGGTATCCGTTCGGCGGCGTCACCTGGTGCTCGATGATGTACCTGCTGGGCCTGCGCGCGCTCGGACACGAGGTGTTTTACGTCGAGGACACCGGCGAGTGCGTCTACGACCCGATCCTGAACACGCGCGCCACCGATCCGATCTACGGCACCACCTACATCCACAACGCGCTCGAGCCGTACGGCCTGGGCGATCGCTGGTCGTTCGTGAACTACGACGGCACCTACCACGGCCGCAGCGCCGAAGACGTCCGCGCATACGCGGCGAGCGCCGACCTGTTCATCAACCTGTCCGGCGGGTCCTGGTTCTGGCGCGACGAGTACGCGCGCATCCCGCACAAGGTGTTCGTGGACTCGGATCCGGCGTTCACCCAGCTGGCGATCGCGAAGGCGGAGCCGTGGTACGTCGAGTTCTTCCAGCGCTTCGATCATCTCTTCACCTTCGGCGCGAACATCGGCACGACCGCGTGCGACATTCCGGTCGGCGCCTTTGTCTGGCACAAGACCTGGCAGCCGATCACGATGGACGACTGGCGCGCCGACGCCGCGCCGCGCGATCGCTTCACCTCGGTAATGACGTGGCAGATTGAAAGCTTCGCCGACGTCGGCGGCAACAAGGATCAGGAGTTCGTCAAGTTCATCGAGCTGCCGTCGCGGACGCCGCAGCGGTTCGAGCTCGCGATCAACGGACCGCAGCAGCTGCTCCGTCAGTACGGCTGGGACACCGTCGACGCGATGCAGGTCTCGCGGACGCCGAACGAGTACCGCGCCTTCATCCAGGGATCGATGGCGGAGTTCGGGGTGGCCAAGCACACCTACGTCGCGACCCGCTCCGGGTGGTTCAGCGATCGCACCGAGTGCTATCTTGCCTCGGGCCGTCCCGCGCTGGTGCAGGACACGGGCTGGTCCGCGCACCTGCCGTCGGGCGACGGCCTGCTCGCCTTCTCCAACATGGACGAAGCGATCGCCGGCCTCGAACGGATCAACGGCGACTACCATCGCCACGCGCGTCACGCCGCAGAGATTGCGCATGCCCACTTCGACGCGCGCGTGGTGCTGCCGGCGCTGCTCGAGGCCGCGACACAATGAGAATCGCGCACATCGCCCCGGTCGCGACCACGATCCCGCCGCCCAAGTCGGGATCGGTCGAAACGATGACCTCGCTGCTGACCGAGGGGCTGGTCGCGCGCGGCCATGACGTCACGCTGTTCGCGACCGCCGACTCGAAAACGACGGCGACTTTGCACGGCACGTATCCCCACGGCTACTGGCACGACGAGCACATGTGGCCGTGGGAGCTCTACGAGATGATGAACCTCTCGGCCGCGGTCGAGCGCGCGGCGGAGTTCGACATCATCCACTACGAAGCGGCGTATTACCCGATGTCGCTCGCGTTCACGCGGCTCTGCGACACCCCGATCGTCCAGACGCTGCACCACTCGCCGAGCGCCGCCGAGGTTCGGTTATGGACGCGCTACCCGGAGGCGCCGTTTGTCGCGATCTCGCGCGAACAGGAGCGCCTGCTCGAGGGGGTCAACGTCGTCGCCACGGTGCTGCACGGCATCGACACCGATAACTTCGTGTTTCGGGGGACGCCCGACGACTACTTGCTGTTCCTCGGCCGTTTCACCGACGGCAAAGGGCCGCTCCAGGCGATCGAAATCGCCAAGCGGCTCGGCATCAAGTTGATTCTCGCCGCGGCCGAAGACGACTACTATCGCGAGCGTGTGGCGCCCCACGTCGACGGCACCCGGGTGGTCTACTTCGGCGAAGCCGACTTTCAGGCCAAGGTGAAGCTGTACGGAGGAGCACGCGCGCTGGTGTATCCGATTCAGGCGCGCGAACCGTTCGGGCTCGTTCTGGCCGAAGCCATGGCCTGCGGCACCCCGGTCGTGGCCCTCGATCGCGGCGCGGTCCGGGAAGTGGTGGACGAGGGCGTCACCGGACTGATTTTCAACGACCTCGAAGAGATGGTGCACGGACTGCCGCGCGTGTTCGATCTCGACCGCCGCCGCGTGCACGAGCGCGCGGTCGCCCGGTTCGGCACCCAGCGCATGGTCGACGAGTACATCGCCGTCTACACCCGGATCGTGGAGGCCCATCGTGCCCGACGCTAGCGCGCTTCCTCTCGCGGGACGAACGGTGCTCGGCATCTTCGCCCACCCGGACGACGAGTCGCTCGCCTGCGGCGGCACGCTCGCCCGGCTCGCCGACGCCGGCTGCCGCGTCGTCATCGTCTGCGCGTCGCACGGCGAGGCAGGATCGATCAGCGATCCGGCGCTGGTGCCGGACGGCAATCTCGGCGACGTCCGCATCCGCGAGCTGCGCGAGGCCGCCGCCGTGCTCGGCTGCGCCGAGGTGATCGTGCTCGATCATCCGGACGGCGATTTGCGCTGGGATCACGTCCCGGAGCTGCACGCCGAGCTCGTGTCGCTGATTCAGCGCTACCGGCCCGATGCGGTGATCACGTTTGCCGAGGACGGCCTCTACTGGCACCTCGATCACATCGGCGTCCACGAACGGACCTACACCGCGGTGCTGTCGTTCGGCGCCGCCGCGCCGCCGCTCTACTACGTGACGATTCAGAGCGGCGTCATGCGCGAGGTCGTCGAAGCGGCGCACGCCAAGGGCGGCGCGCCGCCGAACTCCAGCTTCTGGGGCATCGCGCCCGACGCCTTCGGCGACGGCGCCAATCCGCCGACCTTCGTGATCGACGTCCGCGACTGGGCGGTGCGCAAGCTCGCGGCGCTGCGCTGCCATCGCACCCAGATGGGGCCGAACAACCCGATGGCGTGGATCGACGAGGACGAGGCGCGGCGCTGGCTCGGGACCGAGCAGTTCCGGCGCGCGCCGCTCGATGCCGCCGGCGATCCGATGCTCGAGCTGCTCGCCGAAATCACCCATGCTGATTGAGACTCTCGACGTTCTGCGCTGCCCGTACTGCGGCGGCCGGCTGGCCCTGGTCGACTCGCTCTTCCACCAGCGCACTTCGGAGGCGATTCAGGACGGCATCCTCGGCTGCCACTGCTGCATCTTTCCGCTGGTCGACGGCATCCCGGTGCTGCACGTGTTGCCGGCGTCGACGGTGGCGCGCGATCACCTTCAGGCCGGGCGCCCCGACCTCGCGCGACGCGCGATGTTCGGCCTCGACGACGACAGCCAGGCGGAAGCATTCGACGCGGTCGCTTCGTCGGACACGGCGACCTATCGCGACACGGTCGAGGCGCTGGGACCGAATTTCGAAGGCGGCTACTTCCTGTACCGTTTTTCCGATCCGACCTACATCGTCGCGCAGGCAGTCGCGCGCGCCGTCGGCAAGACGGTGCTGGGCGGCGGGCGCCGCGCCATCGACATCTGCGGCGGATCGGGGCACGTCACGCGGACGCTGCTTGATCTGTCGGAGGTGCCGCCGGTGCTCGCTGATCTGTATTTCGCGAAGGTGTGGCTGGCGCGGCGGTTCACCGCGCCGGGCTGCGAGCCGGTGTGCTGCGACGGCAACGCGCCGATGCCGTTCGCGCGCGGCGCCTTCGGCTTCGCGATGTGCACCGACGCCTTCATGTACATCTGGACCAAGCGGCAATTCGTCGGCGAGATGGAGCGGCTGATCGACGGCGCCGGCGAGCCGGGCGCCGTGCTGATCGGCCATACGCACAACGAGCGCACGTGGAGCCCGTCGCACGGCCAGCCGCTGACGCCGGAAGGCTATGCCGATCTGTTCGAAACGTTCGAGCCGCGCGTCTTCGGCGAAGGCCGGCTGTTCGGCGACGTCGTCGCCGGCGGGCCGCTCGATCTGACGCGGCGCGACGATCAGCACGCGCTCGACACGAGTCCGGCGCTGACGATCATCGCGAGCCGCCATCCTGGCGTATTCGCCAGGCACCCGCTGACGCAGCCGGCGGCGGCCGCCGGCGAGCTGCGGATCAACCCGCTGTACGCGCAGCAGCCTGACGGCGACGGCGTCCGCCTGCGCCTCGAATTTCCGACCGAGGAATACGCCGACGAGTACGGCGCCTGCCGCGAGTATCTGCCCGAGACCGTCACGCTCGACCGGGCCGCGATCGACGCGCTCGCGACCGGGCGCGTTGCCGGCGACCTCGTGGAGCTGGTGCGGCGAAAAGTCATCGTCGATCTGCCCAAACGCTATTACTAGAGGCCTTTTCGCACGACGTTACGCTGCGTCGTCGGCGGCCGCGGTGTCGCGCACCGTGCGAAACAAGGCGATGGCGCCGGCGACCGCCGCCGGTTCGGTCACGACGATGGCGACCTCGCGGCGAAAATCGAGGCTCAACGCGGCGAGTGCGAGGCTGCCGACCACCGCCGTCTTGTCGTCGACGAGCATGATCTTGCCGTGTGATTTCAAGTCGCCGAGGCGTCTGGCTGAAAACAGCTCGACGTCCATCCCCGCGGCGCGCCTGGCGTTCAGCATCGAGACGAGATCGGGATCGGACAGCTTGGCGTCAATCAGGCGGATGCTGGTGCGCGCTCCCTCGATCAGCGCGGTGAACTGCCGGCGCGCGCCCTCCGGACCGATGATCAGGCGCTCCGTGAGATCGGCCGGCAGCGCCTGGCGGGCGCAGTCGGCGGTCCAGAGCCGGCGCAAATCGGCGACGACCGCCGGATCGTGGGTCACGACCAGCGCATCGCAGGTGTTCCTGAAACACTTCTTCGTCAGGTTGAGCGACGCGACGATCGCCGGCCCCTCGTCGGCGACAAGATACTTGGCGTGGTACTTCACCACCGGATCGGTGTAGGCATACAAGGCCGCGCCGGTATCCTTGAGATCGCGCCACAGCTTCGCCATCTTCTTCTTGCCGCCCTTGGCGCGCGAGGTGACGAGCACTTCGACCAGCACGCCGCGGGCAACGGCGGCGGTCATTTCCTCGAATACCTCCTCGTCGTTGCAGCGGAACAGCGACAGCGTGATGCGCCGCCGCGCGGCGCGAATGACGTCGATCAGCGCGGGACGCCGGTCCTCGGTGGCGACGATCAGGCGATCGGGAGGCATGGCCGGGCCGCCGGTCATGCGGATGCGGATGGACGCGACGAGCGATGGCTGCGCATACGGTTGAGCGTGGGCCAATATATACCACCGGCTCGAGAGACGACGTGAGTGGCCGTCTATTGGATCTTCTGATCACGCCGGATCGCGGCCCGGAATTTTCCGCACCGCTCGGGGGTTGAAGACACCATGAACATCGTGATCGCCGGCGGCAGCGGATTTCTCGGCCGCCCGCTCACGGCCGCCCTCGTCCACGACGGACATGACGTCATCATCCTCACACGCGGTGCGACAGGGTCACCACCACGCGGCGCGCGCGCGGTGACCTGGAATCCGAACGGTGAGAGCGGTGCATGGGCCGCGGCGATTGACGGCGCGGCAGCGGTCATCAACCTTGCCGGCGAGTCGATTGCCGAGAAACGCTGGACCGCGGCGCACAAGCAACGCATCCTCGACAGCCGGGTCGCTGCGACGCGCAGCCTGGTCGCTGCGATCCGCGGCGCGGCGGCGCCGCCGAGCGTGTTCGTCAGCGGCTCCGCGGTCGGTTACTACGGCCCGCTCGGTGCCGACGTGGTGACGGAACAGCGCGGTCCCGGCGCGGATTTCCTGGCCGGGGTGTGCGAACGCTGGGAGCAGGAGGCGACGCGCGCCGCCAGCGATCGCACCCGCGTCGCGTGCATCCGCACCGGCATCGTCCTCGAGAAAGACGGCGGCGCGCTGCCGCAGATGCTGCCGCCGTTCAAGTTCGGCGCCGGCGGACCGGTCGGATCAGGGCGCCAGTACTGGCCGTGGATTCACCGCGACGATTGGGTCGCGTTGGTACGGTGGGTCATTGCGACGCCGGCGGCGTCAGGCGCGGTCAACGCGACGGCGCCGCACCCGGTGACGAGCAAGACGTTCGCCACCGCGCTCGGCCGCGTGATGCATCGCCCGGCGTTCATGGCCGCACCGGCGTTCGCTCTGCGCTTGCTGCTCGGAGAGATGGCCGACGCGCTGCTGCTGTCCGGACAAAACGCGGTGCCGGCAAAGGCGGAGCGTGCCGGCTTTCAGTTCGCGTACCGTGACGTCGACGAAGCGCTGCGGGCGATTCTCCGATAGCGCAGCGCTCGATCGTGCGCGCAGGGACGTCAGTAGGCAGCCAGTTTCCTGAGCGCGTCGGTGATCGTGTCGGTGTTCGGCAGGTTGAACGCCTCGAGCACGTGCGAAAACGGCGCGTGCGTGTCGGGGTAGGTCACGCGCAGCACCGGCGCGTCGAGCGCGGCGAACTTCTCCTCCATGATCACCGCCGAGAGCTCCGCGCCGAGCCCGAGCGTCTTGACGTCCTCGTGGACGACGAGCACGCGGTTCGTCTTGTCGAGCGAGGCGAAAATCGCCGCCTTGTCGAACGGCATCAGCGTGCGCAGGTCGATGACCTCGACCTCGACGCCTTCCTTCGCCAGCCGATCCGCCGCTTCGAGCGACGGCGTCACCATCGCGCCGTAGGTCAGCAGCGTCGCGTCGCTGCCTTGGCGCCGCGTCGCCGCCACGCCGATCGGGACGATGTCGTCCCCTTCGGGCACCGGCCCCTTCGCGCGGCGGTAAAGATACTTGTGTTCGAGATAGATGACCGGGTTGTCGTCGCGGATCGCCGCCTTGAGCAGCCCCTTGGCGTCGTACGCCGTCGACGGCGCCACCACCTTCAGCCCGGGACGATGAATGAACCACGCCTCGGGGTTCTGCGAATGATACAACCCGCCGCCGACGTTGCCGCCGCTCGGCGCGCGCACGACGATCGGCACCGACGCGCGGCCGCCGTAGCGGTAGCGCAGCGTCGCCGCCTGGTTGACGATCTGGTCGAAGCCGCACGAAATGAAATCGGCGAACTGCATCTCGGCGACCGGCCGGTAGCCGCGCAGCGCCGCGCCGATGCTGACGCCGATGATCGCCGACTCCGAGATCGGCGTGTCGACGACGCGCATCTCGCCGAACTCTTCGTAGAGCCCCTGCGTCACGCCGAAGGCGCCGCCGTACGGTCCGACGTCCTCGCCGAGGACGAAGACCTTCGGATCGCGCCGCATCTCCTCGGTCAGCCCTTCGCGAATCGCTTCGAGGTACGAGAGATCTTTGCTCATACGACCTGTGAGTCAACACCAAGGCCACGAAGGACACAAAGGCAGTACCCGACCGAGCTTTCGCTTGGTGTCCTTGGTGTCCTCTGTGTTGGATCGGCGCTACGCATATAAATCCGTGACGGCGTCCTCGGGCGCGGGGTCCGGCGCGTTCATCGCGAACTCGACCGCTTCGTCGATCACCGCGGTGACGCGGGCGTCGACGTCCTTTTCCTTCTGCGCGTCGAGCACGTGGCGCGACTGCAGGTAGGTGGTGAACGTCGGAATCGGATCGCGGCTCTTCCACATCGCGAGCTCTTCGTCGGTCCGGTAGAACGCCTTGTCATGCTCCGAGTGGCCGTGCCAGCGATACGTCTTGCACTCGATCAGCGTCGGACCATCGCCGGCGCGCGCCCGCGCGATCGCGCCGAGCGACGCCTGATACACCGCCAGCACATCGTTGCCGTTGATCGCGACGCCGTCGAACCCGTAGCCTTCGGCCCGGATCGCCACATCGTCGATCGCCATGCTCTTTTCGAGCGGCACCGAATAGGCGTACTGGTTGTTCTCGCAGACGAAGACGATCGGCAGCTGCTGCACGCCGGCGAAGTTCAGCGCCTCGTGGAAGTCGCCGGTGTTGCTCGCGCCCTCGCCGAAGTAGGCGACGACGACGTTGTCGGTCTTCTCCATCTTGAAGGTGAAGCCGATGCCGGCGGCGACGGGGAGGTTGGCGCCGAGCATGCTGGTGTTGCCGAAGATCCCGAGCTCGGTGACGCCGCTGTGCAGCGCCGAGTCGCGGCCTTTGGACAGGCCGGTGGTCTTCGCGAACATCTGCGACATCATCACCCGCGGCTCGACCCCCTTCATCAGAAAGGAGCCGAGATCGCGGTGCAGCGGGCAGATGAAGTCGTCCTTGCGCAGGCCGAAGCAGGTGCCGACGATGATCGCTTCCTGGCCGATGCCGGTGTAGACGCCGCTGCGCACCTTGCCCTGCTTCACCAGAGTGCTGAGGCGGAGGTCGAACGCGCGCATCAGCTTGAGCCAGTAGAACATCTCGAGCAGCTGCTCGGGGGCGAGCTTGAACTTGGTCCGCTTAATGGGAGGCATGCGATCTGGGAATCGGTAATTGGGTAATCGGGTAATTGATTGGAGATTGTCTGGCAATCCCCAATCGGTTACCAGATTACCTGATTACTCGACCATCCAATTACCGGATTCACGTGGCGGCTCTCTAGATGAACCCGAGCCCGCTCTTGCGGAAATTGCCGCCGAGCAGCCTGGCGGAGTCGGTGCCGAGCCAGCTGTCGAGGACCTGCGCGTAGACCGACCGGAAATCGGTCTCGTACTTGACGTCACCGGCGCTGTTCTCGAGCGTCGGGTTCTTCGGATCGGGGTTCAGATCCGGCGCGGTGCCGTAGAGGCCGCCGTTCACTTTGCCGCCCATCGCCATCATCACCGACGCCGATCCGTGATCGGTGCCCTGGCTGCCGTTCTCCGTGATCCGGCGGCCGAACTCGGAAAAGCTGAGGACCAGCGTGTCGTCGAGCAGCCCCTGCCCGCGCAGGTCGTTGTAGAACGCCAGCAGCCCGTCGTTCAGCGTTGCCATCAGGTTGTAGTAGGCGCCGCCCACGGTATTGACGTTCTGCGCGGCGTGCGTGTCGAAACCGGCGGTGGTCACATAGAAGACGCGCGTGCCGATCGATTTCGTCATCGCGCCGGCGACCGCCTGCAGCGCCTGCGCGAAGCCGGTGGTGGGATACGCCGGCGACGGCCGGTAACTGGCGACGGTCGCGACGCGATCGAGAGTGGCGAGCGCCGCCTGGGTGCTGCCGTAGACGAAGGCGAGCTCCGGCCGGTCAACCGGCACGTGCGACGCGATTCGCACCGCGGTCGAGCGCTCGGCCGCCGCTTCGGCGCCGGAGTTCGGGCTCGAGAACGCATACCCGGCGGGGCTCGCGATCGCCGGCACCGCGGTGTGCGCCTGCAGCACGTGCGGCAGGCTGCCGGTCGTATTCCAGCCGACCAGCGGATCGACCGGCGACGGCAGCGAATCGAGATACCGCCCGACCCAGCCGAGCCCCTGCGAGTTGTTGGGGTCGGCAGTCGACCAGATGTCGGTGCCGGTGAAGTGCGAGCGGCTCTGGTTCTCGTAGCCGGTGCGCTGGATGAACGCGAGCCGCCCCTGATCGAAGATCTGCTTCAGGCCGGTGAGCCGCGGATGCAGGCCGAGCGCGACCCTCGACGAGTCGGTGCCAATCTGCAGCACCTGGCCGGCGGGAATCGCGAGCGTCGGACGCCGGCTGGTATAGAACGGATCGTTGTACGGCGCGAGCATGCTGAGCGAATCGTTGCCGCCGCTCATGTAGAGCACCACCAGGTTGCGCGCGTGCGCGCCCTGCGCGCGCGCCAGGTCGGAGAGGAACCCGGGCACCGCGTAGGTGACGGTGAACGCGGCGACGCCGCCGGTGACGAACTGCCGCCGGGTGACCTTCATACGAGCTGGTACTCCGGCGAGCCGGCGATCAGATGGACGACGCCCGGGGCCTTGGCTTGCAGCTGCGCGTCCGCGCCCGACCAGCCGCCGGTGGCGCGCAGATAGTTCGACAGCTCCGCGGTCACGCTGGCGTCGAGCGGCGCGGTCGGGAGTGCTTCGACGAAGTACGAGAGCAGCGCCTCCGGCGTCTTCGACGCTCCGGCGCTCTTCACCGCGGTCGCCAGGTTGAACTTCTGGTTGGCGGCGAGCGTCGAGGCGAAATTCATCCGCGCCAGCATCGCGCTGGTCGAGAACCACGTCTGCCCCGCGTCCCACCCGCTGACGTCCGGCGGCTCGAACAGAATCTGCCCCATGTTCGACAGCGGGGTCAGCGTGTCGCTGACCGAGAATCCCGGCCAGCCGACGTCCTTGATCGCGCGGACGACGAACTCGAGGGGCCAGGAGTAGCGGGCGAAGTAGGCGCTCTCGTCCCACAGCTCCGGCGACAGCAGGACCTCGCGCATCACGGCGCGCATGTCGCCGCGGCTTTGCAGAAACACCGCCGCGACGCGGTTGACGAACGTCACGTTCACCGCGCCGAAATCGGTCACGAAGAACCGGTACAGCTTGGCGGCGATATAGCGCGCCGTGTTGGGGTGCGCCGCGAGGCCGTTGATGAAGTCGACGCCGTCCTGCATCCCATCGCTCGCGGCACGCGCCGGAATCGTCTTGCCGCCGTCGGGGTAGATCGCGAAGCTGAACGTCTTGGCGGCGGTGTCGTGCTGGTTGGCGAAGTAGTTGAATTCCTGACGCGACGCCGGATCGGTGGCGGCGCCACCAGCGCGCTGCAGGTTCCAGCCGCTGAACACGCGCGCCGCGGCGTAGACGTCCGCTTCGGTGTAGTGGCCGACCCCGACCGTGAACAGCTCCATGATCTCGCGGCCGAAATTTTCCTGCGGCTTCGCCTTGGTGTTGGTCCGGCCGTCGAGCCAGATGAGCATCGCGGTGTCTTTCGCAATCCCCAGCAGGATGTCGTTGAAGCTGCCGAGCGCACGTTCGCGCAGCAACTCGATCTGGCCGCGGACCTGCCCCGGATCTTCTGTCGACTTCGCCGCCAGATACCGTGCGGCCTCGGCAGCGCCGACCGCGCCGGCGATCTTGGTATAGCCGGTGGCGAAATGGTTGTGCCAGAAGAGCGTCATCTTCTCCTGCAGCGGCCGATCGCTGTGTACCATCCGGAACAGCCAGCGCTGACGCGCGTGGTTGATGTTGGCCTGCGGCGCGAACGCACCGGCGATCGTCATCCCGATGTAACCCGGCTGGCCGATCAGGCCGTCGACCGCGTCCGGCACCGACTCGAACGTGACCAGCGCATTCACCGCCTGATTGATCGACATCGCGCCGTACAGCGCGAGTTCGTCCGGACGGGCGCCGAACCCGGCGCGGCGGAGCAGATGTTCGATGTGACGGTCGGCGGTGGCGGCCATGCGGGATGTAATCCTACGACGTCCGGGGCCTTTCACGACGCGAGCCGTGCCGCCGGTGACGAAAACCGAGTGGCTTTATTGATGAGTCGGGTCGGCTGTAACGGAAGCGGTCATGGAATACCAATTTTGTAATCGCAAACAATCCGTCAATTCAGGCCTATTATTTCAAGAAATGCGATCGTACCGCCGGACCCGCTCGCCTTCGGCGTTGCGTCACCGGGCGTCGTGTGGGATAGTTGTGCCGTTCCCCAGAGACCTCTACCGGGTTACATGCGATTATTTTCATCGCCTCTCCGAGCGTTGACCATCGCGGGCGGCATCGCGCTGCTGTCGCTGCTGTCTGTCCGCACCGCTGCGGCGGCGCCGCGCCGCGCGTCGGGGCCGATCTGCGATCCGCAGACGCCGGTGGCCCGCAAGCTGCCGCGGCACCCGCGCGCCTACGGTGGTCCGCTCAAACGGCCGTCGAGTCACGCCTTAGCCGGCCTCCAGGACATCACCGCCCGGATGCGGCGCGGCAATCGCGCCTACATGGGCGAAGAAATCGCGGCGATCCAGAACGACACCCCGGCGACGCCGGCCGACGCCGACGACCGTCTGATCCCCTCGCTCCAGCCGCTCGAAATCATCGGTTCGCTCACCGTACAGCCTCGCAGCCGCGCGTTCTCGCCGCGGTCGCCTCGCGGCCCTCCGGCACTGGCCTGACGCTGTTTTTTTTCCAAACGTCAGCGCGCGTTTTGCCAATGCAGAGGTGTTTATGCGAGTGATTCTCGCAGACTTGAAGTCGCATCGCGGGTTCGTCAGCAAGGACACGGTCGTCGGCGGCTACGGATCGCGGCTCGATCCGTTCTCGCGCGTGACGACGGTGATGGCGTATCTGAAGAAGAAGTTCCACGACGTCCCGAGCGTCCACATGGCCTACATCGCGGCCATCCTGGCGCGCGCCGGGCACGAGGTCAAATGGACGCGCGACGAGGAAGTGGCGGGCGACGTTGCGCTCGTGCTGTCGTCGCTGGTCGACCACAAGAACGAAACCGCGTGGGCCGATCGCATGCGCGCCAAGGGGGTCAAGGTCGGCTTCATCGGCATCACCGCGTCGAAGATGCCGGAGCTGTTCGAAGGGCACTGCGACTTCATCCTCAACGGCGAGCCGGAAGCGGCGGTCATGCGGCTGGCGCAGGGCGTCATCCCGCAGGGCAACGTCATCAGCGAGCAGATCGACGATCTCGATTCGCTGCCGTTCCCGCGCTGGGATCTGGTCACCGAAGATCGCTCGAAGATGGGGTTCAAGTTCTTCACGCGTCCGGTCGGCGGCGGCTATCCGCTGCTCGCGAGCCGCGGCTGCCCCGAGTTCTGCACCTATTGCCCGCACCGCATCCTCGCCGGCTACCGGATGCGCTCGATCGCGAACATCGTCGACGAGATGGAGCGGCTGTGCAGCCAGGTGTCGCGGCCGTACGTCATCTTCCGCGATCCGCTCTTCACCGAGCAGCGCGAGCGGGTCGTCGAACTGTGCGACGAGATTCAGCGCCGCGGCCTGAACCTGACGTTCGAAGCCGAAACGCGGCTGGATCGGCTCGACGTCGATCTGCTCGACCGCCTGTACAAGGCCGGCTTCCGGGCGATGAGCTTCGGCGTCGAGTCGCTCGACCCGGCAACCCTCAAAAAGTCCGGCCGGCGGCCGATTCCGCAGAGCCACCAGCGCGAAATCATCGAGCACGCCCGCAAGCTCGGGATCGTCACCGCGGCGTTCTACGTCCTGGGCTTCCTGCAGGACGACTGGAACTCGATCGCGGCGACGATCGACTACGCCACCGACCTCGGCTCGACGTTCGCGCAGTTCAAGATGCTGACGCCGTACCCGGGCACGCCGATGTTCAAGCAGATCGAGCCGCTGCTTGCCGAGACCGACTGGGAGAAGTTCGACGGCTTCACGCCGGTCTTCACGCACCCGAACCTGACGGAGCGCGAGCTGCGCTTCCTGCTCGGCGCCGCCTACAAGCGCTTCTACATGCGGCCGTCGTATCTCGCGAACTTCCTGAAGATCCAGAACGGCGCGATCCGCGAATGGGTCAGCCGGATGGATCGGCGCGTCAACGAGCGCCACTCGCGCGAGGAGATCGCCGACATCTCCCGTCCGGTGGCGTGCTGATACGCCGGACGCCGCGTCTGTAATACGATCGCTCTGATGCTGACGGCGATCTCGCGCTACGGCGCGCGCGTCCTACCGATCACCGAAGAGCTCGTCGCGGGATGCAAGGCCCGCGGCGAGTTCATCCAGGGTCCCCAGATCGCAGAGTTCGAGGCCGCGTTCGCGGCGCGGCACGGGCTGGCGCCGGCGCATGCGATCGCCGCCGCCTACGGCCGCATCGCCTTCTACTACATGCTGAAGGCGCTCGACCTCCCCGCCGGGTCCGAGATTATTTTCCCGTCGCTGACCTTCTGGGTCGTGCCCGAGCTGGCGCGCGTCGCCGGGCTGACCGTCGTGTTCGCCGACGTCGATCCGAAGACGTTCAACATGGACCCCGACTCGGTCGAGCGGCTGATCACGCCGCAGACCCGGGTCATCGTCCCGACCCACTTGTACGGCCTGCCGTGCGACATGGATCGCCTGCTCGCGATCGCCGGCAGGCACAACCTGACCGTGATCGAGGACTGCGCGCACGCGCTCGGTGCGACCTACAAGGGCAAGCCCGTCGGCACGTTCGGCACCGGCGCGCTGTTCAGTTTTCAGACGTTGAAGCCGCTCAACTGCTATGGCGGCGGCCTCGCGCTGGTTGCGGATCCGGTGATTGCCGCGAACGTCCGGCGGCAGGTCGAGGCGCTGCCGTGGCCGAGCGAGAAGCGCGTCACCGATCGGCTGCTCATGGGTCGGCTGCAGCGCATCTTCATGAAGCCGTGGGTGTTTTCGATCTCGTTGTTTCCGGTGCTGTGGGTGTCGGCGCTGATCGACGCCAACCCCGACGTCTTCTTCTGGGAAAAAATTCGATCGCTGCAGCCGCTGCCCGAGCAGTACACCGAGCGGTTTCCGAACGTGCAGGCGGTGATCGGGCTCGAGGCGCTCAAACATCTCGACGAGTGGACGTCGCGGGCGCAGGCGAACGCCGCGCATGTGAACCAGACGCTCGCGGGGATTCCTGGCATCCAGCTGCCGCTCGCGCCGGCGGATCGCACCCACGTCTACTACCAGTACTGCGTCATCGGTCCCGAAGGGCCGAAGCGCGACGAGCTCGTCGTCCGCTGCGTCCGGCGCGGCATCGACATCGAGACGCTGCACGTCGACGTGCCGCCCGACATGGAGCTGTTCGGCACGGTGACGGCGGAAGCCGACGGCGCGCGGCGCGCGGCGCAGGCGATGCAGATCCCGGTGCACTCCGGCTTGCGGCGCGATCAGATCGACCGTGTGGCGCGCGTCGTTCGAAGCGTGTTAGAAGACGCGTAGGTGCTGCCCTACCTCACCATCGCCCTGCTCGCGGTTCTCGAGGGTGAAATCTACTACAGCAAGGTGTGCGCGGATGCGATGGCCGGACAGCTGAACTGGGCCGGCGTCTGGTGCGCGGGCGCGCTCGGCGGATCGATCGGCGATCAGTTCTGGTTCTACCTGCTGCGCGGCCGCATTCATTGGCTCGATCGATTTCCGAAGCTGGCCAAGTATCGCGACGCCGTTAGCGCGCGCGTCCACTCGCACGAATCGCTGATGGTGCTGTCCGGGAGATTCCTTCCGGGCTTACGGACGGCGATCCCGGTCGCCTGCGCCTACGCCGGCGTCCCGCCGCTGAAGTTCACCACGCTCAACCTGATCAGCAGCTTCGCGTGGGCGGGTGCCATCATGCTCTTCGTCAAGCTCGGATCGAATGCGCTGAGCGCGTTCGGCCTGAGCGCCTGGTGGGGTCCGCTGATTCCGGCACTGTTCGTCATCCTGTTCTTCCGCTGGCTGAGTCTGCCGAAGAAAAGCTAGACCATTGCCGGCGCAAATTGCGGATTGCGGATTTCCCCGCGGCACGCGATTTGATACTGCTCGCGGGTGCGCTACCTGCTCCTCATCGCTGCTGTTCTCGGCGTCGTCGGTCCCGCAGACGGCCGCACACGCCCGCCGCGTCACGGTGCTCCCCGCACGATCCGCATGCTGGCGACCGCGTATTGCAATCGTGGCGAGACGAAGTCGGGCGTCCGGGCGCAACGCGGCGTCGCCGCCGCCGATTTGCGGCGTCTCCCGATCGGAACCCGCCTGCGCGTCGTCGCGCCGGGCAAGCCGTACGCCGGCGAATACACCGTGCTCGACTCGGGATCGGAAATCAAGGGCCGCGACCTCGACATCTTCATGCCGAGCTGCCGCAGTGCGAAACGATTCGGAAAGCGGCCGGTACAGGTCCGAATCCTCACGACCGGAAGCAACCGAGGAGATCGCCGAGATCGCTGAAACAACGTTTCGCTGCGGTGTTTTGCGTGCTCGGCGGTCTCTTGTCGTCTACTGCGCCGCGATCGCCGATTTCCGCCCGCGCAGCACGAACTTCTGAATCTTGCCCGTCGCCGTCTTCGGCAGATCCGCCACGAAGGTGAAGGTGTGCGGGCACTTGAAGTGCGCGAGGTGGTCGCGCGTGAAGGCGCGCAGATCGTCGGCGCATCCGGCAGCGCCAGGCCTGAGGACGATGAATGCGTGCGGCGCCTCGCCCCACTTGGCGTCCGGCATGCCGACGACCGCCGCTTCCTGCACTGACGCGTGGCGCAGCAGCACCCCTTCCACTTCGACCGACGAGATGTTTTCGCCGCCGCTGATGATCACGTCCTTCAACCGGTCGCGGATGTCGACGAAGCCGTCCGGATGCACCACCGCCGCGTCGCCGCTGTGGAAATAGCCGCCGCGCAGCGCGGCCGCGGTTGCGTCGGGATCGTTGTAGTAGCCCTCCATCACGACGTTGCCGCGCACGACGATCTCACCGACCGTCGCCCCATCGTGCGGCACGTCGCGGTCCTGCTCGTCGACGACGCGCAGATGGCCGGAGGTGATCAACTCGACGCCCTGGCGCGCCTTGACGATCGCGCGATCACCGGTGGACAGGATGTCGTGCTCGGGCCGCGGTTCGCAGACGGTGATGAACGGTGCGGTTTCGGTGAGGCCGTAGACGTGGGTAATCGTCCAGCCGAGCTCGCCTTCAATCCGCTCGATCGTCGCCGCCGCCGGCGGCGCGCCGGCGGTCACGACGCGCAACCCCTCCGGCGCGTTCGCGCGCACCTCGGGCGGCGCATTGGCGATCCCGATCAGCACGGTCGGCGCCGCGCACAACATCGAGACGCGCTCTTCGCGAATCAGGTCGAACATCCGGGCGACATCGACTCTGCGTAGGCAGACGTGCGCCGCGCCGACCGCGGTCACCGTCCAGGTGAACGTCCAGCCGTTGGCATGAAACATCGGCAGCGTCCACAGGTAGCGATCGGTCAGCCGCATCGGCAGGTGGAGCAGCGTGCCGATCGTGTTCATGTAGGCGTTGCGGTGCGTGATCATCACGCCTTTCGGCCGCGAGGTGGTGCCGCTGGTGTAGTTGATCGTCAGCAGATCGCGCTCGCGGATCTCCGGCGTCGTAAACTCCGGAGCCGCTTCCGCCGCCAGCGTTTCGTAGTCGAGAAACCCTTCGTGATCTCCTTCGAGCGCGATGAATTCGCGGACGCCAGGCAGTTGCGGCCGGATTGCCGCGACGCCGGCGAGGAAGTCCTCGTGCACGCACACGACGGTCGCGCCCGAGTGCGTGATGATGTAGCTGAACTCCTCCGGGCTGAGACGGTAGTTGATCGGAACCAGGACGGCGCCGATCTGCGGCACGGCATAGAAGGACTCGAGCTGCGCGTGCGTGTTGGGCGCGATGTAGGCGACGCGATCGCCGGCGCGGACGCCGAGCCGCTGCAGCGCCGACGAAACGCGATCGCA
>JAOBWF010000237.1 GCA_025463215.1 Acidobacteriota bacterium
GACCAACACCATCGCCGCGAACCCCGAGGCCTTCTACGGCCAGGCGGTCACGATCACCGCATCGATCGAGCAGATCCTGTCGAAGTCCGCGTTCACTGTCGACCAGCGCCGCGTCGGCCCCGCCGCCGAGGCCAAGCACGATCCGACCGATGTCCTCGTGCTGGTGCCGACCATTCAGCGCCCGGTCGATCTCAAGAGCTACGTCACCGTGATGGGCGAGCTGATGAAGTTCGATCCCGCCGAAGTCGCCAAGAAGGCGAAAGACTACAAGATCGATCTCCCGGCCGACGTCGCCGCCAAGTACGCCGGCCGGCCGGTGCTGATCGCCACCTCGGTGATCAACGACAAGTTCGACGACGTCGCCAAGCGGCTGCCGCCGCCGCTGAACGCGGAGGAAGAGGCGTTTCAGAAAGTGATGCGCGCCGTCGGCCCGGCATCCGCGGCGCTGCGGCCGGCCGTCGAGTCGTCGAACGCCGAGGTCGCCGCCAAGAACGCCGCGATCCTGCAGAAGGGATTCGCCGACACCGAAACGTTCTGGAAGCCGAAGAAAGCGGAGCCGACGCTGTGGGCGCAGAACGCGCGCAAGGAAGTGGAGGCGCTGCAGGCGGCGATCACCGCGGGCAATTGGACCGAGGCCAAGACGCACACCGCCTCGGTGCAGCAGGCCTGCGGCCAATGCCACGGCGCCTACCGCGAGCGGTTCGACGACGGGTCGTTTCGAATCAAGAAATAAGAACTCTTCATTCACTCGGCGCGAAGCGCCTGCACGACATCCACCCGGGCGGCGCGCGCCGCCGGGAGCAGCGATCCGATAACGGCGGCCACCAGCAACACGGCCGCCGAAACGATCACCGGCAGGATCCCGGGCAGCTGCACGTGGGGCAGATAGCTGCCGACGACACGCGCGAGCGCGAACCCGCCCGCGGCGCCGGCGACGACGCCGATGCCGGTCATCCACAACCCTTCCCCGAGCACGCCGGTGAGAATCGTGCGCGGCTGCGACCCTATCGCGAGCCGGATGCCGAACTCGCGCGTCCGGCCGCTGACCGAGAACGCCAGCACGCCGGCCACCCCGACGATCGAGATCGCGAGCGCGACCGCGGCGAATCCGCCGAACACGATGGCGTTGAGCCGATCCGGCTCCAGCACTTCCGCGCGCACGTCGTCCAGCGTCGCCGCGCGCTCGACCACTTGATCGGCCGCCATCTCGCGCACCGTCCTGGTGATCGTCGGCACCAGCGCGTACGGGTCGGTGTGAGTGTGCACGAACAGCCGCCCGGCCGAGAGCTGCTGCTCGAACGGATGGTAGACGGTCATCACCGCTCGCGGATCGATCCGCTCGTCGTCGATGTCGCTGGTGACCCCGACGATCCGCCGGGCGTCGGGAGCGACGCCGATGAACTTCATGACGCCGTCGGTCCACGTCAGGTGGCGGTTGAGCGGATCCTGTCCGGGAAACAGCTGCTGCGCCAGCCCCGCGCTGATGATGACGACGTTTTCGGCGCCGAGACGATCGCCGTCGTTGAAGTCGCGGCCGGCGACGATCGGCATCCCGAGCGCCGCGAAGAAGCCGGGCGACACGGAGCGGAACCGCGCCCGCGGATCGTCCTGGCCGTTTTCGCGCGCGCGCCCCTCGACGGTGAACTGGAAGCCGTCGCCGAAATTGCCGGCGTCGCGCCATGGCACGCTGCTGCCGAACGCGACGCGATCGACGCCCGGCACCGCGCTCAGCTTGCGCTGCACCTCGCGGTAGAAGCTGCGCACCTGCTCCGGCGTCCGGCCGTACGACGACACCGGCAGGTTGACGGCGAGGACGTTGGTGGTCTCGAATCCGGGCTTCGCCGCCTGCAGCGACAGCAACGTCTTGAGCAGCATCCCGGCGCCGGCGAGCAGCACGAACGACGCCGCGATCTGGGTGACGGCGAACAGCCGCAGCCGCCGGTTGGTCGCGCCGGTGATGCGCAGCCCGCCGCTGGTGAGCGCGAGGCCGTGGGCGCCGTCCGCGTTGGGCAGCCGCGGCACGAACGCGAGCAGCACCGCCGCGAGCAGCGCGAGGCCGACGCCGACCGATAGCATGCTGGCGTCGAGGCTGAGATCGAGAGCGCGGACCGAGAACCGCGACGCGTAGCGTCCCAGCACGGCGACCATCGGCCGCGCGATCGCGACACCGAGGACGGCGCCGCTGCCGCAGAGGATCAGGCTTTCGGCGAGCAGCGTCCGCCGCAGCGTCGCGCGGCTCGCGCCGAGCGCGGCGCGCACCGCCAGCTCGGATTCCCGCCGCACCGATCGCGCCAGGATCAGGTTGGCGACATTCGAGACCGCGATGATGAACACGAGGCCGGACGCGGCGAGCAGGACGAGGAGGACGGTCCGCGCCCGCGACGTGATCTGATCGCGCAGGCGGACGGCGTCGATCCGGAAATCGTTCTTCGCCGGGTACGCCTCGGGATGTTCCTTGACGATCGCGCCGTGGACCGCGCGCAGCTCGGTGCGCGCCGAGTCGACCTCCGCGCCCGGCGCCAGGCGGCCGAACAGCTCCGTCATCCGATGTTCGCGCCCCGTCACCATCGTCGCCGACAGATGATGCGGACTGGTGACGACGTTCGCGATCAGTTCGGTCTCGGACGGATAGGGCACCGAGGGCTCGAGCACGCCGACGATCACCGCGGTGCGCGCGCCGAGCCGGATCGTCTTGCCGATGACGGTGGGATCCGCGTGTACGCCGGTGGTCCAGAAACGATGCGTCAGGACGACGGCACCCGCGGCGCCGGGGCCATCGTCACCGGCGTTCAACAGCCGGCCGAGCACCGGGCGCAGTCCCATCACCTCGAAGTACGAGCCGTCGACGACACCGGCGCGCACCTGGCGCGGTTCGCCGAGCCCCACCATCGTGAAGGTGACCTGCGAGAACTCGCCGAGCGACGTCACCGACGTGAGGCGGCCGCGCAGGTCGATGATCTCGGGGACCGAGAACGCCGCGTTTTCGGTGCCGATCCCGTTGGCGCTCTGCCGAATGTAAATCAGCCGGCTCTCGTCGCGGTTGACCAGCGGCCGCAGCAGCACGCCGCGCACGACGCTGAAGATCGACGCGTTGGCGCCGATGCCGAGCGCCAGCGTGAGCACCACGGTGGCCGACAGGCCTTTGGCGCGTGTCAGCGATCGCAGCGCGAACTTGAGGTCGTTGAGCAGGTTCATGACGGTCCTATTAAACATCCGCGCGTCACTGTTCGAGCAGCAATTTGAGCCGGTCGAGCGCCTGTTCCCAGCCGGCGGCGATGATGTCGATCTGCCGGCGCCCCTCGGCCAGGCGCTGCGGATTCAGCATCCAGACCTGCTCGCGCCCCTGCCGGCTGCCGTCAATCACCCCGGCGTCGGCGAGCACGTGCAGGTGCTTGGTGACGCCCTGCCGCGTCATCCATTGCCGGTCCGCAAGCGTCGAGATCGACGCCGGGCCGCCCTGCGACAGCTGCTGGATCAGCGCCAGCCGCGTCGGATCGCCGAGCGCCGCGAAGAGCAGCGCGGCGCCGGTCAGGCCGCGATCAGCGTGCCGCTTCCGCATACGTCCGGATCCACTCGACGACGGCGGTCCAGCCGCCGGTGTTGTCGGCGTAGACCGCTGCACGGCGGGAGAGCGCGATCTCGTTGAAGCCGGTCTCCGAGACGCTCAGGCGCGTGCCGCTGCCCGAGGGCTCCAGATCGAACGTCACAGTCGTCCACGGTTCGCGCGAGTAATCGATCGTCGGATCGACGGCGCCGGGATGCCATTGCCATGCAAACCGCCGCGGCGGCGTCATTTCGGTGACCCGCACCACGAACCGCTGCCCCTCGTGACCTGGCGACGTCGACGTCATCCAGACGTCCCCGCCGGCCGCGAACTCCCCCTCGACGGTCATCCGGAACCAGGCGGCGACGTCGGCGGCGGTGGTCAGCGCCCGCCAGACGCGCTCGGGCGGCGCCGCGATCTCGATCGTGCGATCAATCCGGTGCAGTTCGTCGATGTTCATTGGGCAACCTCTTGGTTGCATAATACACATGTCGCCACATCGGCGCCAGCCGATTTCCGAATCGACCGAATCGTGTGTCACACCGCGGTAATCCACGCGTTGAGGCCCGCCCGGCACTGCAACGTGAAGGTCCGCACGACGGAACCGCGAAAAACACTCTAATATCTGGTGTCTCATCCCGAGCTCAGACTCAGCGTAGGCTTCGTTCAGGAGCAAAATATGCGTCGCGTTGGATATCTCGCCGTTGCAGTTCTTGCCAGTGCCGTGATGTTCGCGGCCAATGATGGACCGCCGCCGCCGTGGGCGTACGGATTTCCGTCCACCGCGCCGGTGACGCCGTCGGCGGCAACCGCCGCGTCGGCGCCGGCCGCGGCCGCCGCGCCCGATGTGGCACCGCGGCAGCTTCCTGGGAGCAGCGGGTCCTTCACCCTCGCGCAGATCCGCGACGGCTTCGGGCCGGCGGACTGGTTCCCCGGCGACCATCCCGCGATGCCCGAGATCGTTGCGCACGGCAAGCGCCCCGACGTGCGCGCGTGCTCCCTGTGCCACTATCCGAACGGCAAAGGCCGGCCCGAAAACGCCGGCATCTCCGGGCTGCCGGTGCCGTACTTCGTCCAGACAATGGCGGACTTCCGGTCCGAGACGCGGAAGAGCGCCGACGCCCGCAAAGGCAACACCAACCTGATGATCTCCTATGCCAAGGCGATGACCGACGCCGAGGTCAAGGCGGCGGCGGAGTACTTCGCCGCGATGCCGTGGACGCCATGGATCAAGGTCGTCGAGGCCGCGACGGTGCCGAAGACCCGGATCGCCGGCGGCATGTTCCTCAGGGCGGAGGGCGGCGATACGGAACCGATCGGCAATCGGATAATCGAGGTGCCGGACGACACCGAACGCACCGAGCTGCTGCGCGATCCGCGCTCCGGCTTCACGGCGTATGTCCCGCCGGGCAGCATCAAGAAAGGCGAGGCGCTCGTCACCACGGGCAGCGGCAAGACGACGCGCTGCGCCGTGTGCCACGGCGCCGATCTGAAGGGGCTCGGTCCGGTGCCCGGCATCGCCGGACGCTCGCCGAGCTACACCGTCCGCCAGCTGTTCGACACGCAGCGCGGCACGCGCGCAGGCGTATGGTCGGATCTCATGAAGCCGGTCGTCGCCAACCTGACGAATGACGACATGCTGGCGATCGCCGCCTACGCCGCGTCGCGCACGCCGTAGCGGCGCCTACGGCCTGGCCGGAATCGTCCAGAGACGCAGGATCTCGTCGCCGATGTGGACGGTCTTGTCCGCGGGCCACGCGCCGATCGGAAACTGGCGTGACACGATTCGCGCGCCGGGGCGCAGCTCGCGTTTCAGCTTCGCTTCGAGCCGCTGGTTGACCGGCGTCGACAGCCACAGCGTGACGACGGTCGCCTTCGAGATGTCGGCCGTGAACAGATCGGCTTCGACGAACGTGGCGCGATCGCCCACGTCGCCTTCGCGCGCGACCGTGCGCGAAATCTCGACGAGCCGGTGATCGAGCTCGATACCGACGCCGCGCGCGCCGTACTTCTGCGCCGCGAGCACGACGATCCGGCCGTCTCCCGAGCCGAGATCGTAGACGACGTCGTCTTTCGTCACCTGGGCCAGCGTCAGCATGGCGTCGGCGAGCGGCTGCGGCGTGACGGCGAAATGGATGTCGGGCGTCTTCGCGGCGGGTGGCTGCAGCGGGAGCATGAGCCCGAGCCACGCAGAAAGCAGAACGGCGATCATCGCGACCGACCGCTCAGGGCGTCGACGCCGGCGGCACGCGCCGCTTCGTCGCCTGCTCGAATGCGTACGCGAGCGCGATCAGCTTCGGCTCGCTGCATGCCGCGCCGGTGAACCCGACGCCGAACGGCGCCGGCCTGGCGTCGAACCCCGTCGGAAACGCCTCGCCCGGCGCATTCGGGATCAGCCCGAACGGGACCACGATGATCGGATACCCGGAGCGCGCCGCGAGGCCGGCTCCCGCGCCGCCCGGTGTGAGAATCGCGTCGAGGTTGTGCGCCTTCAGCACGCCGTCGATGCCGCGGTCGCGGCTGAGCCGCCAATCTTTCTTGTGATCGGCGTCGTTGCGGGCGCGGTCGCGCTCGAGATCCATCTCGTCGGAGATGTCGAGCCGCGACTGGCCGAACCGGATCGCGCCCGCCTTCGTGTGCGCGAGGTTCCATTGCCGCAGCGCCGTCAGCGACGCCAGCGGCGCCGATGCGCCCAGGCTCTTCAACCACAGATTGAAGTCGCGCTTCATCCCGTACTTGAAGTTGACCGAACAGCCTTCGTCCTTTCCTCTCGCCTGATCGGCCCCCGAGCAGAAGTCCCACGCGGCGAAATTGTCGTTCGGATCCTTCGCCGCGAGGCTCGGCACGTCGGCCGGATCGACGACGATGGCCCCCTGCGCCTTCAGTACGGCGATCGCGTCGGCCATCACCTTCGCCTGCTCGGCATTGAGCCCGCCGCGCCCCGCGGTGATGGTTGTCGTCGTCGTGATCCCCTCGCTGCGCCCGGCACCGTCGCCGTTCAGCGTGATGCGGTCGTAGTAGTAGGCCCGCGGAATGCCGATGCGCGCGCCCTTCAACCCGCCGGCGCGGAGAAATGTCGTGTAGTCGCGTCCTGCCGGCGGCGTGCACGTCGTCGTCGCTGGATCGTTGGGATCGGGCGAGGCACCTTCGAGTGCGCCGAGCATGATCGCCGCGTCGGCGACGGTGCGGGTCATCGGCCCAGCGGTATCGTGATCGGCCGTGATCGGAATCACGCCGTACCGGCTGATACGACCGATCGTCGGGCGGATGCCGACCAGCATGTTCGCGTTCGAGGGACTGATGACGGAGCCGCCGGTATCGGTGCCGACGTTGGCCGCCCACAGGTTCGCGGCGGTGCCGATCCCCGAGCTCGAGCCGCCCGTCTGCAGGGCCGGGCGTCCGTCGAACGTCGCGTCGCGCGGATCGCGCCGCGGATCGTACGGGTTGTAGCCGAACCCGCCCACCGCGTTGTAGTTGCCCGGCATCGGGTCCGGCGCGCCCGCGACCCAGTTGGCGAGCTCGGTCAGTCCGGTCTTGGCGACGATGATCGCGCCGCCGTCGCGCAGGTTCTTCGTCAGCGTCGCTTCGTAGGGCGGCACATAGGCGGCAAATGCCAGCGCGCCGCCGGTCGTCGGCATGTCGGTGGTGTGGATGTTGTCCTTCAGCGCGATTGGAATTCCGTGCAGCGGGCCCCGCAGATGGCCGGCGGCGCGCTCGCGATCGAGCCGATCCGCTTCGTCGAGCGCACGGGGATTGACCACAATGGCCGCGTGCAGCCGATCCTCGTAGGTCCCGAGGCGCGTGAGGTACTGCGTCACCAGCGCGCGGGACGTCAGTTGGCCCGACGCCATCGCCGTCTGCATCTCGGGGATCGTCGCTTCGACGATGCGGAACGGTGTGGCCGGCGCAGCCGCTGGGCGCGGCGCCGCCAGCGGGAGCGCGATGGCGACGAGGCCGGCGAAGGACGCGACGATCAGCGTGTCTCTCATAGACCCGCATTCTATGACGGCACGATCGGAAAACGCGCACGCGATGCCGACGTCGCCGGGAACAATGTGTTCTCCGCACGGTCCAGCGACATCGCGTCAGGCGGATCGCGCCTGAGGCTACACTAGGCGCCGCATGTTGATGATCCACGCGCTCACCACCGTCGCGGCCCTGGCGGCCGGCAATCCTCTCACCGGTGCGGTCGCCGCGGCGGCGACAGCATGGGGAACTATGGCGCTGGCACCGGCGACCCAGGCCGCGACGGTCCCGGCGGTTCCGCGCCCGGCCGCGCAGGCGGGGCCGCCGAAACCCGAGGACGGCAGCGCCGCGCCCGATGGCTACGCCCCGATCCCGCAATGGCTCGGACAGACCCGCGCCCCGCATCCAGCGAAGAGCGCCGCCTACGAGGTGCAAACCGTCGCCGACGGGTTGGCCGGCGCATTCTGCTTCGACTTCCTCCCCGACGGCCGGATCATCGTCGGCGAGCGCGCCGGGCGGATCACGATCGTCGCGAAGGACGGGACGGTGTCTGCGCCGCTCGACGGCATGCCGCCGGATCTCTGGGCCCACGGCCAGGGACTGTTCGAAGTCCGTCCGGATCGCGCGTTCGCGGCCAACCGCACGATCTATCTGACCTATACGGTGTTGCCGGACGGATCGAACCAGGCGGCGCTGCCGCGCAGCCCGGGCGTGCTGCTCGTCGCCAGCGCGACGCTGTCGGCTGACGATCGCCGGCTCGAACGGGTGAAGGTGCTGCTGAATGCCGAAGGCACCGGCGGACGACTGATTCAAGCGCCGGACGGCACGCTGCTCATCACGTCGACCATTCCGTCCGGCGTCGGCATCACCGCGTCCGAGTGGCCGCAGCCGCAGCAGCTCACCAGTGGCATGGGCAAGGTCCTGCGGATCAATGCGGACGGGTCGATTCCGAAAGACAACCCGTTTACCGGCCGGGCAGACGCGCGTCCGGACATCTACGCGCTTGGCGTGAGAGATGTGCAGGGCGTCGCGATTCATCCGCGCTCCGGCATGCTGTGGATCAGCGAGCACGGCCCGCGCGGCGGCGACGAGATCAATGCGATCGCGAAGGGGAAGAATTATGGCTTCCCGGTGATTGGCTACGGCCGCGATTACAGCGGCAAACCGATCAACGGCGACAAGACCGCGCAGGAGGGCATGGAGCAGCCGGCCTATTTCTGGACGCCGGACATCGCGCCCGCCGGGATTGCGTTCTACACCGGCACACGATTTCCGGCGTGGCAGGGCGATCTGTTCGTGTCCGCGCTCGCCGGAAAATCGCTCGTCCGCCTGGTGCTGATCGGCGATCGCGTCGTCGGCGAAGAGCGCCTGCTGACCGAGCTCAACGCGAGGATCCGCGGCGTGGTGCAAGGGCCCGATGAGATGCTGTACGTCCTCACCGACGGCGCTGCCGGAAAGATTCTCCGGCTCGTGCCGAAATAGACGGACGACAGCCGCGCGCGGCCGACATCACGTTGATCTTTTGGGGTCGCACGCCTTCGCTACGGGATGATGATCGTTTCGCCCGGGCGGGCGGGTGTGTGGACCGGCCGCCGGCGCGCGTGCGTGGCCTGTTCGAAGCTGTAGCCGAGCGCGAGGAGCGTCGGCTCGCTGAACGCGCGGCCGAAAAACGAGAGGCCGACCGGCAGATTGTCGCCGGTAAAACCGGCCGGTACGATCAGATCGGGGAATCCGGTGAGGTTCGCGATATCGGTCGCGGACGTCGCGGGCGTGCCGCCTGACGGCGTGCCGCTGTCGGCAATCAGTCCCGGCCGGCGGGACGAGGTCGGGTAGACGATTGCGTCGAGCCGCTGCGCCGCGAGCATCCCTTCGACCGCTGCGCGCACCATCGGCAGCCCGTAATCGCGGACCGAGGTGTAGCGGTAGTCGTCGAGCGTGCCGCTCTCCGCCTCGCGCCTGAACAGCGTCCAGCGGCCCGGATTCGGACCGCCGCCATCGGCGCGCGCCGCGTTGAGCGTGTCGGCGCGCGCGATCATCTCCTCCAGCGTCTTCGGATAGCCCGGGCCGGTCGTTTTCAGGTAGTCGGCGATCTGGGTGTGGAATTCGGGCCGTCGGATCGCGTTGTAGAACTCCTGCTTCGCGTCGAGCAGCCACTTCGGATAGCGCACGTCGACGATGGTGGCGCCGGCCTTACGCATGGCGCCGAGCGATGCATCGACGACCCAGTCGACGTCGGGGTCGGCGCCGAGAAAATCGCGGGCGATCCCGATCCGCGCGCCGTTGAGCGCGTCCGGCTTCAGGTACTTCGTATAGTCACTCTCGAACTTGCCCTCGCTCTTCGCGGTCGCGGTATCGCCCGGATCGATGCCGGTCATGACGCCGAGCGCGATGGCGACGTCGGTCACGCTCCGCGCCATCGGTCCGCCGGTGTCGAAACTCAGCGACAGCGGAATGATCCCGCTGCGGCTCAGCAGGCCGTGGGTCGGTTTGAGCCCGACGATCCCGTTCGACGTCGACGGCCCGCGGATCGATCCGCCGGTGTCGGTGCCGAGCCCGAGCGGCGCGTAGGCCGCCGCGATCGCGACGCCGGTGCCGCCCGACGAACCCGAAGGCGTGCGCGTCAGGTCGTGCGGGTTCAGCGACTGGCCGCCGAGCGAGCTCCGCGCGGGGCCCGACGCGAACTCCGACATGTTCACCTTCGCGAGCACGATCGCCCCCGCCGCCCTCAGCTTCTTCACGATGAACGCGTCTTCCGGCGGGATCGATCCTTCGAGGAGCAGCGAGCCACCGGTGGTCGGCAGGTCAGCGGTGTTGTAGTTGTCTTTGAGGACGACAGGGATGCCGTGCAGCGGCGAGCGCCGGCCCCTGGCTCTGCGCTCCGCATCGAGCTCGCGCGCGAGGTCGAGCGCCTTCGGATTCAGCGTCAGCACCGCGCGCAGCGCCGGCCCCTGCCGATCGTACGCGTCGATGCGGGCCAGGCAGAACTGGACCAGCTGCTCCGATGTCAGGGAGCCGGCATCAAAGGCGTGATTGATGTCGGCGATCGTCAGCGCGTCGAAATCGACGGTCTTCGCCGCGCCCGCCGGCGCGAGCAGGACGAAACCGACGATCACCGACAGCGTCGACAGCCAGGCGAATCGCGTCATGCGTTGCAGTGTCGCAGAAATCCGAACCGGATTCCGCCGACATTTTTGTCCGACGCGCGCGTGGTTTCACCCGCTCGTGCACGGCGATGCCGTGATCGCGAGAAAACGGGGCATTTCCGCTCGCGCGTCCCGGCGTGGCCGGCAAATAGGTGCGGACGTAATTCCGGGATTGGCTACAATGGCGGCGTTGGCTACATCAGCCAGGCCCCTTCGGACGCGGCACGGTCACCGCAGCGGACGTCCGCCCGCCGGCGTCCGCAAGGGCGAGCGCGTCAGGGATTATCCGCAGACGAGCCTGCGCCTGCCGCCCGAGATGAAGGCCAAACTGTACGCGCTCAGCCGCGTCGCCGGCACGCCGCAGTGGCGGCTGGTCAGCGAAGCGCTCGACTGTTTCTTCCACGATCGAACGCGCGCCGAACAGCGGCAGGTGATCAGTTACCTGGCGAGGAAGCGCCGCCGCTGATTGCCGCTCATTCCGCGGTCGTCGGATCGATCGTCGAGAAGACGCGCGACACGCGGTTCGCGGGAAAGCCCCCCTGCCGGGCATGTTCACGGACGGTTGCTTCGTCCGGCGCGTTGTAAATGCAATAGATCTTGTCCTCGGTGACGTAGCTGTGGACCCACTGAATGCGCGGACCCAGCGTGTTCAGCACTCCGCACGACTTCTGCGAGATGGCCTGCAGCTCGTCTTGCGACAATTTGCCGGCCCCGGGAATCTCACGCTCAATCACATATTTCGGCATCGCATCACTCCTGGACGAGTAGTGTAGCCGCGCCGGCTCGGATCCGCGTCCAAAGTGAGCACCTTGCGCGGGCTTCCCGGACGCAGCTCGGCCCTTCGGCCTGGTTTTGGGAACGCGGGAACAGGATGTAGACATTCTACGTCTATCATGGGCAGACACGTTTTCTGGAGGGCGAGCCCGTGCTGATCTTCTTGCCGATACACATCGTCGCCGCTGGAGTCGGCCTCATTGCCGGTGCGGTCGCGCTCTCGGTTGCTAAGGGCGGACGCCTGCACCGCACGAGCGGGATGCTCTTCGTCTACGCGATCCTGACCATGTGCGTGACGGCGATCGTCCTGGCGACGATGAAAGGCCAGGCCGTCAACGTCATGGTCGGCCTGATGACGTCCTATCTGGCCATCACGGCGGTGACGACCGTGCGGCCACCGGTGGCTGGATCGCGGCGGCGTGATATCGCGTTGATGGTGACGGCGCTCGTGCTCGGACTGGCGACGATGGGGATAGGATTCGCGGCGCTCGCGAATCCGAAGCGGATGATGTTCGGATACCCGGCGTTCCCGCTGTTTCTGTTCGGCGTCCTCGGTCTGTCCGGGGCGTTCGGCGATTTCAAAACGATGCGGGCGGGAACATTGCGCGGTGCGCCGCGGCTGTCGCGCCACGTGTGGCGCATGTCCATGGCGCTGTGGATTACCACCATCTCGTTCTTTTCCATCCGCGCCCGCGTCGCGGCGATCCTGCCGGCGCCCCTGGTCACGCCGCTGCTGCGCGCGCTGCCCGTGCTGCTGGTGATCGTCGCGATGTTCTACTCGCTGTGGCGGGTCCGCTTTCGCCGCAGCTTTACGGAACGATGGCCCGGCGGCGGAGGCAACGTGCCTACGGCGGCAGCCCGACCTTCTTACGGAGCGCCTTGAGGCGCGGGTCGACGCGGAGCACAGCCGTTTCGGTCGGCGCACCAGTCCATCGATCGGCAGGAGGCTGACGGTCTGTCGAAACTCGGCGCGCAGTACGCGGCGCTCTATCGCACCGAGGAGTTCGTCGAAGGCCGGCGCGCGGACGCGGAAGGCCGCCCAGCCGTGTATCACGCGGATGATCCATACTGCGCGATGGCCAAACGCGCGCCGACGGGCGGATGGAGTCCATCGAGTGCGACCGATCGCCCGACGCCGAACCGGCTGCTGACGTCGCTCACCCCGGCAGCCTACGCGCGGCTCGCCAAACATCTCATTCGCGTCACCCTGCAGCCGAGACAGGTCGTTTATAAACCGCAGCAGCCGATCGATCACGTGCTCTTCCCGGACAATTGCGTGCTCTGCCTGATCACGCTGATGGAGAACGGCGACAGCATCGAGGCCGGCACTGTCGGCCGGGAAGGCGCGTCGTGGATCTCCGCCAGCGTCGGCGCACCGAGCATGCCGTGCGAAACCGTCGTCGCGATCGAAGGAACAGCGTTACGGCTGGGGGTCGACGATCTCGATCGGGAGATGAAGGAAAACCGTCATTTCCGCGACGTGCTGACGGGATATTCACACGCGCTGCTGATCGCGTCGATGCGGACGTCGGCGTGCAACGGCTTGCACGAACTGCCCCAGCGCTGCGCGCGCTGGATTCTGACCACGCTGGACCGGATCGACGTCGAGCGGTTCTCGGTCACCCAGGACTTCCTGGCGCAACTCCTCGGCACCAGTCGGCCGACCGTCAGCCTGATGCTCGCGACGCTCGAGCGGGCTGGCCTGGTCACGACGACGCGGGGCGCGGTGACCGTCGTCGACCGGGTCAAGCTGAAGGACGTATCGTGCGAGTGCTACGCCATCATCAAGCAAAACTACGACGCGATCGGCCGAGCCCCCGTGAAATAGTCAACGTACGGTGGCGAACCGACAGGACCGCCGATTCAGAGGAGAGTTGATGTCGCGTGACTCCTTTGCCACAGCGTTCCTCGTACACGGCGTCCGGCGGCGCATCGTTGGCGGGTAGCCAGCAGCGTCGCGTGCGAACGGGGCTCGACGAGCTCTTACGCCGGTCGGACGAGTTGCGGGAGCGCAGCACCTACCTGAACGACCAGATCGCGCATTTTTCGGCGCGCATGAACTTTTTATGTGCCCAGGTCGTTCGCGATGGCCTCCTGACTCGCGAACTCATTCAGTGACGTCTTCGGCGCGCGTCCGCCGACACAGTGACGAGAGAGGTCATGGCGCGCCTCACCGCCACGCAGCAGGTGGGTGTGCCGCGTCTCGTTATCGATGTCCGGCGACGGACGAACGCTCAGCCTGCTCATGGCTGTGGTCGCTGACTTGGACTGTCATCTATCCGACAGTGCGCCGGTAAGGACTCCAATAGAGTGGAATCGTCTCCCCGGGATCGAACGCGATGCTGATATCGGAGCATGCCGGTGAGGCGCGGACAAGTGCCGTGAACAGCGTTCCGCATGACGTCCAATCTATGGTCAAGTTCGGCTGGCGACGACATCACGGCAATGCGATCATCGCGGAAGTGCGAGCGGATGGCCGTGGCGCCTGGTCTGCCGCGGTGTGGCTGCGGATCAATCCGACGGTCGCGATCTGTACGCCCAAGCAGTTGGAATCCCGCGAATCAGCCTGCGCCAAGGCGGACGCCCTCACCCGGCGGACCTTCGACCACACGTGCGAGACCGCGACATGCGGGAACTGGTTTCCGGTTGACTTGGCGTCACTGAATGCCGGTGCCGCAGCACCGCCTGACGCGCAGCGCTGATTCGTTGCAGGCGGGTTGGTGCGCGTTATCGATTGGGCGCGACGTCGCGTTCGTGGGCGCGGTGCTCATTCAGCCAGCTACCGCTGATGGTGCCGAGATCCGTGCCGCCGCCACCGTCCCTGCGCCGCGCGATGAGCAGCAGCGTCAGCGCGACACACACCGCGACCCCTCCGAGCGTCACCCACACCATTGCCGATTATTGATCGAGAACACGATTCGCGGGCCGGTCAATTCACGCCGACCTGGCCCAACCAATCGTCAACCAGGCAGGCGCGCGCGCCGCGACGTACGCTACGCCTTTGCCGTCTTCCGTTTCGCGGCCCAATATTTCTTCATCCGCGCACTGACGGCTTTCCGTGCGGACGCCGACATCTGGCTCCTTTGTCGCGCACCGTTCCGCTTCGTGGCGGCGCGGCCTGATTCGGTCGACATGATGAACGATAGCGGCAGTTCGTCCTTGTCGAAGGCATCACGAAGATGCGGGAACAGGTCGATGAGCAGTTTGATCTCCTGCTTGAGATCCGCGAGCCGCGCTTCAGCGCCTCGCTTTGCCAGTGCCAGAATATCGGATGAGTGCTTAGCCATTCAGCGAGCATACCAAAGGGGCTAGGCGATCCGGGCGCGCCGAGTGAGGTGCGATCAGCAAGAAGTAGCGCGCCCGGCAGGGCTCGAACCCGCGACCCCCGGCTTAGAAGTTCCGCGAAGGGAGGCCACGTCGCAGGCTCCACAGTCCGCGCGCCGAGAGGATGAAGGTGAGGCCCCCGAGGCCGCCGAGCGCCCAGAGTGTCCAGACGAAGAAGAAGCCGCCTGCGGACTGGGCGATCTCTCCGTAATGTGCCCCTCTCATGTGGATGACGGGCATGCCTGCCGCGAACAATCCGACGAGCAGCATGATGACGTGCCCCGATCGCCGTTCGGGGAGCACGAGCGTCCCGTACACGAATATCGCGAGGATGAGCAGCGCGATGTTTGAGCTCTCGGCCTTCGATATCCCACGGACGATGTCGTCCGTAATGTGAAGCGTCAGCAAGAGGATCGAGAGCAGAGACGCGACAGTTAACATGACGTTGTTTTTCATTGAATATTCTCCTTGTTGGCCGCCCTTGCCAGGTCCCGAAGCTACGCTCTGAACGCCCTCGCGCCTGCGTAGAATACGCCGCGATCATCTGTACTCCCAATAGTATCCATCGAGTTCTGGTAGGCGTCGGACAAGCTGCGCAAG
>JAOBWF010000403.1 GCA_025463215.1 Acidobacteriota bacterium
GCCATTCCGGCCGAAACCGAACTGCCCGAGCGCAAGAGCGTTGTGGATGACTTTGCCGGCTACCGCGCCCTGCGCCGCCGCATCGAAGATCTGCAGGCCAGCGGTCACGCCATTCCCTTCTTCGCGCCGCGCGACGGCGTCAGCCACAGCGTCATCCGCCGCGACGGCCAGAGCCTGATCAGCTTCTCCGGCTACAACTACCTGGGCCTGAACGGCCATCCCGCCGTCACCGCCGCCGCCAAGAATGCCGTCGACAAGTACGGCACCTCCGCTTCGGCCAGCCGCATCGTGGCCGGCCAGATCGAGCTGCATGGCGAGCTGGAACGCAAGCTGGCCAATTTCCTGGGCACCGACGACGCGCTGATCTTCATCAGCGGCTACCTGACCAATGTCAGCGTCATCTCCCACCTGCTGGCCCGCCCGGATGCCGTGATCTACGACTCCGGCGCCCACAACAGCATCATCACCGGCGCGCGCCTGTCGGGCGCCAAGACCTTCACCTCTCAGAATGGCGACTGGGACGCTTTGGACGCGCTCCTTGAAAAGGAACGCGCTGGTTTTCGTCGCGGTCTCATTGTGGCGGAAGGCGTCTATTCGATGGACGGCCAGATCCTGGACCTGCCCCGCCTGGTCGAGATCAAGAAGAAGCATGACGTGCTGCTGATGGTCGACGAAGCCCACAGCTTCGGCATTGTCGGCGATACCGGCCGCGGCGTCTGCGAAGGCGCCGGCCTGCCGGTCGACAGCATCGACGTCTATATGGGCACCCTGTCCAAGACCCTGGCGTCCAGCGGCGGCTACGTCGCCGGCGATACCGGCCTGATCGAATATATGCGCTTCATGTGCCCTGGCCTGGTGTTCAGCGTGGGACTGTCCCCCGCCGATACCGGCGCTGCCATCGCCGCGCTGGACATCCTAGAGCGCGAGCCGCACCGCTCACGCCGCCTGCGCGAGCGCGCCCGCTTCTTCCGCAAGGTCGCGCGCGAGAACGGCCTGGACATCTGCGGCGACGAGGAATCCCCCGTCGCCTCGCTGATCGTCGGTGACGACAAGATGGCGGTTGCGCTGTCGCACAACCTGCTGGAATACGGCATCGAGGTTCAGCCCATCGTGCGTCCGGCGGTGTCGGCCACCACGGCGCGGCTGCGCTTCTTCCTCACCGCCAACCACACCGAGGAGCAGATCCTGGAAACGGTGCCGGTGGTGGCGCGGGAACTGGAAAAGCTGCGCCGCAGCGCCGAGTAAGCCATTTCCGTGGACCAGCCGCTGCGTGTTGCGCCCCTTCGGGTTGCGCTTGTCACCAGCTCGTACAACTTCATTGCCGACGGCGTCGCGCTGACCCTCAACCGGCTGGTGGGTTATCTGCTGGCCCATGGCGTCGAGGTGCTGGTCTTTGCCCCCACCGCCGACAAGTCCGCTTTCCCACACCAGGGAACCGTGGTGTCGGTGCCGTCGCGGCCCCTGCCCGTACGCCCGGAATACCGGCTGGTGCTGGGCATGCCGGCAGGTGTGAAGCAGCAGCTGCTGGCATTCAAGCCCGACATCATTCACATCGCGGTCCCGGATCTCTTGGGCCGCGCCGCGCTGAAGCTGGCGCGGGCGCATGGCATTCCGGCGGTGGCGACCTATCACACCCGCTACGAGACCTACCTCAAGCACTATTGGTACCTGGCCTGGCTGGAAGGCTGGCTGAAGCGCTACCTGCGCGATTTCTACGCCGCCTGCCGCGAAGTCTACGTGCCGTCGGAATCGACGCGCGCCGCGCTGCTGGCCGACGGGCTGCGCGACAATCTGAGGCCCTGGCCGCGCGGCATCGATACACAGCGCTTCACGCCCGACAAGCGCAGCGACGCCTGGCGCAGCAGGCTGGGCATCGGCGCGGACGAAACGGTGATCCTGCATGTCTCGCGGCTGGTGCGCGAGAAGCGGCTGGACACGCTGACGGGCGCACTGAAACAAGTGCCGCACCGGATGGTGATCGTGGGCGATGGTCCCGATCGCGCACTGGCGGAACGCGAACTGCCCGGCGCCATCTTCCTGGGCTTTCAGGGCGGCGAGGACCTTGCCGCCGCCTATGCCTCGTCCGACATCTTCATCTTTCCCAGCGACAGCGAAAGTTTCGGCAATGTCACCCTGGAGGCCATGGCTTCTGGCCTTCCTTGCGTCTGCGCCGACGCCACCGGCAGCCGCTCGCTGGTGGTGGAGGGTGAGACGGGCTTCCTTGTCCACGCCGACAGCGCGGACGGCTTTGCCACCGCGGTCAACCGTTTGGCCGACAATCCGGACCTGCGCCGGCGCATGGGCCAGGCCGGCCGCAAGCGGGCACTCACTTTTGGCTGGGACGAGACGCTGGGCCGCATGCTGGGCTATTATCGCGCCGTGCTGAGCGAAAAGAAGACCACCCCGTGAAGATCGTGGATGTCTGCGAATTCTATTCGCCCACCGGGGGCGGCGTGCGGCGCTATATCAACCAGAAGCTGGAATTCGCGCCCCGCTTCGGCCACGAGCTGACCATCATCGCGCCCGGCACCGAAAGCCGCCGCGAAGAGGTCAAGGGCGGTGCCATCATCTGGATCAAGAGCCCGCAGCTTCCCTTCGACGCCAACTACCGCATGTTCTGGCGC
>JAOBWF010000275.1 GCA_025463215.1 Acidobacteriota bacterium
TGATCAACTTCAAGGAAACCGTTGGCCCGCAGTCGATCAACCACTCCGGACAGCTGCCGTCGGTGTCGGTGTCGTTCGGCCTGAAGCCGGGCGTCTCACTCGGCGCCGTCACCGGCAAAGTGAAGCAGGTCGCCGACCGTCTGCTGCCGCCGACCATCACCACCAGCTTCGAGGGTCAGGCGAAGGTGTTCCAGCAGTCGATGAACAACCTCGGGCTGCTGCTCTTCGTCGCCATCGGCGTCGTCTACATCGTGCTGGGCGCGCTCTACGAGAGCTACATCCACCCGATCACGATTCTCTCGGGGCTGCCGTCGGCGGGCCTGGGCGCGCTCGTCACGCTGTATTTCTTCGGCAACGAGCTCAACATCTACTCGTTCGTCGGCCTGGTGATGCTGATCGGGATCGTGAAGAAGAACGCGATCATGCAGATCGACTTCGCGCTCGAAGCCGAGCGCAAGCACGGCAAGACGCCGACCGAAGCGATCTACGAGGGCTGCATCATCCGCTTCCGGCCGATCATGATGACGACGATGGCGGCGCTGCTCGGCGCGGTGCCGATCGCACTTGGCTACGGCGCCGGCGGCGAAGCGCGGCGGCCGCTCGGACTCGCGGTCGTCGGCGGCCTGGTGGTGTCGCAGCTGATCACCTTGTATCTGACGCCGGTGGTCTACACCTACATGGCCGGCCTGTTCAAGACGCGCAAGATTCGCGGTGCGGTCGCGGCGAACCCTGCCACGGCTTGATTAAGAATTAAGAAGTAAGAATTAAGAATTAAGAATTTGGAATTCGTCGCATGAATATTTCCGAAGGGTTCATCAAGCGGCCGATCGCCACCAGTCTGTTGATGGCGGCGATCGCGCTGTTCGGCCTCGTGGCGTATCGCTCGCTGCCGGTCAGCGATCTGCCGAACGTCGACTTCCCGACGCTGCTCGTCACGGCGCAGCTGCCGGGCGCCAGCCCGGAGACTATGGGCGCATCGGTCGCGACGACGCTCGAGAACCAGTTCTCGATGATCGCCGGACTCGAGTCGATGACGTCGGTCAAGTCGCTCGGCTCGACGCAGATCACGCTCGAGTTCGACCTGAACCGCAGCCTCGACGGCGCGGCAGTCGACGTCCAGGGCGCGATCACCCAGGCGGCGCGCCTGCTGCCGCAGGGCATGCCGACGCCGCCGACCTTCACCAAGGTGAACCCGGCGGATCAGCCGGTGCTCTATCTCGTGATCACATCCACGACGGTGCCGCCGTGGACCCTCGACGAGTACGCGGAGACGCGCATCGCGCAGCGGATTTCGATGGTCAGCGGCGTCGCCCAGGTTCAGGTGCTCGGCAGCCAGAAGTTCGCCGTCCACGCCCAGCTCGATCCGCACGCGCTCGCGGCGCGGCAGATCGGCATCAACGAGGTCGAGGCCTCGCTGCGCGCCTGGAACGTCAACACGCCGACCGGTTCGATCATCGGCCCGCACAAGACCTACACCCTGCAGGCGACCGGGCAGCTGATGTCGGCCGCCGAATACAAGGACATGATCGTCGCCTACCGCAACGGCGCCCCGGTGCGGCTCGGCGAGCTGGGCAACATCAAGGACGGCGTCGAGGACGAGCGCACCGCGTCGTGGTTCTACGCCGGACAGGGGGCCCAGCGCGCGATCACCCTCGGCATTCAGCGCCAGCCGGGGACCAACACCATCGCCGTCGCCGACGCCGTCAAGGCGCTGATGCCGCAGTGGAAGCTGGAGCTGCCGTCGAGCATCCACATGGACGTCCTCTACGATCGCTCGGACACGATCCGCGAGTCGTACCGCGACGTCCAGTTCACCATGCTGCTGACCCTCGCGCTGGTGATCATGGTGATCTTCGTCTTCCTGCGCAACGTGTGGGCGACGGTGATCCCCAGCCTCGCGCTGCCGTTCTCGATCATCGGCACCTTCGCGGTCATGTACATGCTCGGCTACAGCCTCGACAACCTGTCGATGATGGCCCTCATCCTCTCGGTCGGCTTCGTCGTCGACGATGCGATCGTCATGCTGGAGAACATCTACCGGCACGTCGAGATGGGCGAAGACCCACTGACGGCGTCGCTCGTCGGATCCCGCGAGATCGGCTTCACGATCGTGTCGATGACCCTGTCGCTCGCCGCGGTGTTCATCCCGGTCCTGTTCATGGGCGGCGTCCTCGGACGCCTGTTCCGCGAGTTCTCGGTCACCATCTGCGTCGCGATCCTGATCTCCGGCGTCGTGTCGGTGACGCTGACCCCGATGCTCTGCAGCCTGTTCCTCAAGAAACCGAGCAGCCACGGCGGCAAAGAGTCGAAGTTCGGTAAGGTCACCGAGCAGGGGTTCGATAGCCTGCTGCGCGGCTACGACCGGGCGCTCCAGGTGGTCCTCCGCCATCGGCCGGCGACGATGGCCGCGTTCGTGGCGGTGCTGATCCTGACCGGCGTGCTGTTCGTGCTGGTGCCGAAGGGGTTCATCCCCGAGCAGGACACCGACCAGATCGCCGTGACCACCGAGGCGGCGCAGGGGACCTCCTACGACAAGCTGGTCGAGTACCAGGACAAGGTTGCGAACATCATCCGCGACAACCCGAATGTCGAAGGGCTGGTGTCGACGATCGGCGGCAGCGCGGCGGCGACACTCGGCGGTCCCAACCTCGGGCAGATCGTCGTCCACCTGAAGCCGCGCGGCGATCGCAAGGAGCTCGCCGGCGACATCATCGCCAAGCTGCGCCCGGAGATCGCGCAGATCGCGGGCATGGACGTCTACATGCAGAACCCGCCGACGGTCCGCATCGGCGGGCAGGTCAGCAAGAGCCTCTACCAGTTTTCGATGCAGTCGCCGAACCGCGAGGAGCTCTATGAGGCGTCGCGCAACCTGAGGAAGGCGCTCACCGGCCTGAAGGGGATCGAGGATTTGACCAGCGACCTCGAGATTTCGAGTCCCCAGGTCAACGTCGAAATCGATCGCGATAAGGCGGCGGCGCTCGGCGTCACCGCCAACCAGATCGAGAGCGCGTTCTACGACGCCTACGGTCCGCGCTGGGTCTCGACGATTTACGCGCCGGTGAACGAGTACAAGGTGCTGCTCGAGCTGGCGCCGCAGTTCCAGAACGATCCGGCGGCGTTGTCGATGCTGTACTTCAAGGCGACGCCGCAGGCCGGGTCCGCAGCCGCGGCCGCCGCCGCGGGAGCGGGCCCCGTGGGCGTCGCTGCCACAGGTACGGCGTCGGGGGCCGTGGGCGGTGCGCTTGGTAGCGCCGGAAACTCGACCGCCGGCACCGTCGTGCCGCTCGACACGCTTGCGAAAACCACGCAGGTCGTCGGCCCCCAGACCGTGAACCACCACGGCCAGCTGCCCGCGGTCACGATCTCCTTCGGCCTCGCGCCGGGCGCGTCCCTCGGCGACGTGCTCACGCGCGTGCAGGAGGTGGCCGATCGCACGCTGCCCGAGACGGTCAGCGGACAGTTCCAGGGCGCGGCCAAGGCGTTCGAGAGCTCGCTCGGCAACCTCGCGGTGCTGCTGGTCATCGCGATCATGGTCGTGTACATCGTCCTCGGCATCCTCTACGAGAGCTACATCCACCCGCTGACGATCCTTTCGGGACTGCCCTCGGCAGCCTTCGGCGCGCTGGTCACGCTCCTGGTGTTCCGGATGGATCTCAACATCTATGCATTCGTCGGCATGATCATGCTGATCGGCATTGTCGAGAAGAACGCGATCATGCAAATCGACTTCGCGCTCGAAGCCGAACGCGGCGGCAAGTCGTCGGAGGCGGCGATCTACGAAGGGTGCTTGATCCGCTTCCGGCCGATCATGATGACGACGATGGCGGCGCTGCTCGGCGCACTGCCGATCGCGGTCGGTTACGGCGCCGGTGGCGAGGCGAGGCAGCCGCT
>JAOBWF010000282.1 GCA_025463215.1 Acidobacteriota bacterium
GCGCCACGGCGCGCTTCGAGCAGCGCCTGCGCATCCTCGAGCGTGATCGTCGCGGGATCCGCGCCCTTCGGGATCGACGCGTTGACCTCGCCGTCGGTCACGTACGGACCGAACCGGCCTTCGAGCACCTGCAGCGCGGTGCCGCCGTCCGGCACGTCGATCTTGCGGATGACGCGCTTGGCCGCCTGCCGGGAGGACCGCTTCGGCGCCGCCAGCAGCGCGAGCGCACGTTCGAGATCGACCGTGAACAGATCGTCGCTTTCCTCGAGCGACCGGTAGTCGTCCCCCTTCTTGATGTAGGGGCCGAAACGCCCGAGACCGGCGACGATCACTTCGCCGGTCGCCGGATCGGCGCCGAGATCGCGCGGCAGATCGAGCAGCTTGAGCGCCTCCTCGAACGTGATCGTCGACTCCGTCATGCTGCCGATCATCGACGACCGCTTGGGCTTTTCCTTGCTGCCCTTCTCCGGCATCTCGCCCAGCTGGACGTAGGCGCCGAAGCGGCCGTTGATCGCGTAGACGTTCATGCCGGTCTTTTCGTCGACCCCGAGCGTGCGCGGACCGGCGGCCTTGGCGCGAATCAGCGCCATCGCCTTGTCGACCGAGAGGTCGGCGGGCGGCTGCGCCGGCGGCAGGCCGGCGGTCTTGCCCGGACCGCCTTCGCCGAGCTGCAGGAACGGGCCGTAGCGGCCGATGCGGACGCGGATCTTCTCGCCCGAGTCCGGGTCGACGCCGACGTCGATCAGCGGATACTCGGCATTCTCCTGCGCCTGCTTGACCGCTTCTTCCAGCCCGCGATGGTGCGTGTCGCCCCGATAGAACTGCTTGATGAAGTCCAGCCACTCGCGCTCGCCGCGCGAGATCTGGTCGAGATCCTCTTCCATCTCCGCGGTGAACTCGACGTCGACGAGATCGCCGAAGTGATCGCGCAGCAGCCGCGTCACCGCGAACGCCGTGAAGCTCGGCACCAGCGCCTTGCCCTGGCGAAACACGTAGCCGCGCCGCTCGATCGTGCCGATGGTCGCGGCGAAGGTCGACGGCCGGCCGACGCCGATCCGCTCGAGCTCCTTGATCAGCGACGCTTCGGTATAGCGTGCGGGCGGGTTCGTCTCGTGGCCGACCGGCTCGAGGCCGGCGAGGCGGACGCGCGCGTGCTCGCGATCGATCGGCTCGCCGACGGTCAGCGTCGGCAGCACCGTCTCCTGTTCCTCGAGCTCCGCCGACGGATCGTCGCTGCCTTCGACGTAGGCGCGGCGGAAACCGGCGAACTCGATCGCCTTGCCTGACGCGGAGAAGATCGCCTGCTGACCGTTGTCCGCCGCCGCGGCGATCTCGATGTTGGTGCGCAGCACGCGCGCATCGACCATCTGCGACGCCATCGTCCGCTTCCAGATCAGTTCGTAGAGCCGCAGGTCGTCGCCGCTCAGCACGCTTTCCAGCGCGGCGGCCGCACTGGTGAAGGCGGTCGGGCGGATCGCCTCGTGCGCTTCCTGCGCGTTCTTTACTTTCGTCGCGTAGCGGCGCGGACCGGAATAGTAGTCGGCGCCGAACATCTCGCGGATCGCGCTCGCCGATGCCTCCAGCGCCTCGTCGCTCAGCGTCGTCGAGTCGGTGCGGTGATACGAGATGTGGCCGTCCTGAAACAGCCGCTGCGCCGCTTGCATGGTGCGCTGCGTCGAGAAGCCGAGCTTGCGGCTGGCTTCCTGGGTCAGCGTCGATGTCGTGAACGGCGCCGCCGGGCGCTCGACACCCGGCTTCGCTTCGACGCTCGCTACCGCCCACGGCAGGTTGCGGTTGATCACGTCGGCGAGGGCCGACGCGTCGGCGTCCGACAGCAGCCTGACGTTCTTGCCGGTGAGGACCCCCTTCTGATCGAAGTCCTTGCCGCTGGCGACGCGGACGTCGCCGAGACGGGTCAGCGTGCCCGGGAATGTGCGCCCTTCGGCGGTGAACTGGGCGTTGAGATCGGCGTAGCGCGCGGCGCGAAACGCGAGCCGTTCCTCTTCGCGATCGACGATCAGACGGACGGCCACGCTCTGCACGCGGCCGGCGCTGAGCCCGGTCTGGACCTTCTTCCACAGCACCGGCGACAGCGTATAGCCGTAGAGTCGATCGAGGATGCGGCGGCTTTCCTGGGCGCGCACCAGGTTGTCGTCGACGTCGTGGGCGTCGGCTATCGCCTGCTCGACCGCCTTCTTCGTGATCTCGTGAAACACGATCCGCTTGACGGGAACCTTCGGCTTGAGCACTTCGAGCAGGTGCCAGCTGATCGACTCGCCCTCGCGATCGGGGTCGGTCGCGAGCATCACGGCGGAGGCGCCCTTGAGAGCGGCCTTCAACTCCGCGACATTCTTCCGCTTGTCGTCCGGGACGACGTAGTACGGCTTGAAGTCGCCGTCGGTGTCGACGCCGATCCGGCCCCACTTCTTTTTCTTGATCTCTTCAGGCACCTGACTCGCCGAATCCGGCAGATCACGGACGTGTCCGAAGCTCGATTTCACGGTATATCGATCGCCGAGGAACCGCTCCAGCGTGCGCGCCTTCGTCGGCGATTCCACGATCACGAGGGTTTTTGCCATAGTCCCGCTTCACCCTAACACGTTCTGTCAATCCGGATGAACCGTCCGCCGCCGGCGCGCCGCACCCGGCCCTTGAGCTCCAGCTCGAACAGGCGCGGCAGTAAGCGCGCCGGTTGCAGCCCGGATCGTTCGCAAATCTCGTCGAGATCCGACGGTTCGCCCGGCGTCAAACAGTCGAGGACGGGATCGCGCGGTGCGGCCGGTTCGGTTTCTCCGCCGGTCCCTTCGGCGCCGCCCTCCGGCATGGCGCCGCCGCTGAACCCGGCGGTCATGCCGAGCTCCTCGAGAATATCGTCCGCGGACTCCACGATCTTTGCACCGTCGCGCAACAGCGCATGCGCGCCGCGATTGCGGCCGGTCAGGACGTTCCCGGGGACCGCGAGCACGTCGCGCCCCTGATCGAGCGCGCAGCGCGCGGTGATTAGCGACCCGCTCTTCTCGCCCGCTTCGATCACCACGACCGCGCGGGACAGCCCGCTGATGATCCGATTGCGCAGCGGAAAGAACCGCTGCTGCGGGTTGGTGCCCGGGACGAGCTCGCTGATCACCGCGCCGGTCTCCGCGATCGCCTTCGCCAGTGGCGCATGTTCGGGCGGATAGACGACGTCGACGCCGGATCCGAGCACCGCGACGGTGACGCCGGCTGCCGCGAGCGCGCCGCGATGCGCCGCGGAGTCGACGCCGCGCGCCAGGCCGCTGACGATGACAAGGCCGCGCACGGCGAGATCGCCGGCGAGCTGTTCGGCCACGGCGAGGCCGTAGGGTGACGCCGCTCGCGATCCGACGATCGCGACGGCCGGCGCGCTGAGCGCCTCGACCCGGCCGCTCGTCCACAGCACCGGCGGCGGATCGGCGATCGTCGTCAGCATCATGGGGTAGGAGGCGTCGCTCCACGCGATCGCGGTGATCGACGCGGACGCAGCGCGGCGGATCGCGTCCGCGGCGAGCGATCGGACGTCGGCGCGCTGATCGGCGTCATCGCGTGCGTGCGCGGCAACGAGCCGGGCGCACACCGATGTCGAAGGATCTCCCCGGCGGAGCCAGTCCGCCGCGACGCGCCAGCACCAGGGTGGGAGCAGCGAGAGGGAAACGAAGTCGAGCAGATCGGTCATGGCCGCACCTCGAGGGGCGTGGGGCTTGACCTCCCTGACCGTCAGTATAGCAGTCGTACCGCGCTGCCGACATGCGCGGACAATGTCGACCGCGATTCGTAAATCGCGGATACGAAGATGGAGAAATCGCCCCATTTTCTTACGTCAGCCGTGGCACATGGCTTGCTCGAACCGCTGGAGGAGTACGGTATAGTGGCCGGGAAACGCCTATGAAAGTGTCCGTCGGTGTCCTCGTCGCGTGCGCCGCGACCGTGACTGCGTCGCCGTCGTTCGCCGACGCGAAAGGCGACGCCAAGACGCAGGTCGAATTCGGCATCAACGTCGCGCAGCGCGGCCTCTGGCGCGAGGCGATTTACCGCTGGCAGAAAGCGACCGAGCTGGACCCGACGTACGCCGCCGCTTACAACGACCTCGCGATCGCATACGAGCACGAAGGTCAGCTCGACAAGGCGCGTAAGGCATACGAAAAGGCGATTGAGCTGGATCCGAACAACACCCAGGTCCGTCAGAACTACGAGCTGTTCAAGGAAATCAATGACCGGACCAGCCAGGGCAAAGACAAGTAGAGTCGCGCTCGCCCTCGTCTCGGCGTGCGTGGCCGCATTCGCGCTTGGGTGCGGACCGGACTCCTACGAAATCCCGATCGAAACGCCCATCCAGCCGAAGATGGACGTGACGCCGTTCCAGCGGGTGCTGGTCGTCGGCTTCGTCGCCGGCGGCAGCGAGGATGTCGACGCCAACCAGGAAACCGTCCGGCTGCTGCGCAGCCAGCTGCGCACCAAGTCATCGCTCAAGGTGATCGACGCCGACATCCTGCAGTTGATCGACGTCGCGAAAGAACAGAGCGCCGCGATCCCCGGCAACTCGCCGGACGACACGACCTCTGGCGCGACGCCGTCGCCGCGGCCGGTCAGTCAGACGCTGGCGCTGCCGAAGGACATCAAGGAAGAGAAAGACCTCGAGCCGTACGAGCGGCTGTTTGCCAACACCGCCTACTGGAAGCGGATCGGCGAGGAGTTCCAGAATCCGCTGATCGTCACCGGCACGGTGCTCTTCTCGAGCCGCTCGACCTCGGGGTTCGTCCAGCGCGACCAGGAAACCTACGACAGCCTCGGGCGCCGTATCGTCCGGCCGGTGCGCCAGTACATGGAGCGCAAGGGGTTCATCCTGCGGCCGAAGTTCGTGTTCATCGACGGCCGCACCGGCGCGACGATGTACTCGGAGAGCTACCGCGAGGAGATTCTCTACAACGCGCAGCAGAACACGCCGGCGCTGTCGTCCTATTTCGAGCTGATGGACCGGTTGGTGCCGAACTTCCTGAGCGCGCTGAGCA
>JAOBWF010000289.1 GCA_025463215.1 Acidobacteriota bacterium
TCACACCGGCCGATATTTCCGATCCAGATGAAGTGATCGCGCGCGCCCAGGAACTGACGCTTGAGCTTGGAACCCCGATTACACCCGGCTTTGAAGCGCTGGTTTTCAAGGCCTCGCGCGGCATCGAAGACATCTACGAACTGACGTATATCCGCAAGGACGGCAGCCGCTTTCCAGCCGTCGTCTCGGTGACGGCCCTGCGGGACGACCAAGACGCGATCATCGGCTCCCTGTTAATCGGCACCGACAACACCGCCCGCAAGCAAGCGGAAGAGGCGCTGCTCAAGGCGGGCGCGCTGCAGAGCGCCATCTTCAACAGCGCGAATTTTTCGAGCATCGCGACGGATGCGAAAGGCGTCATCCAGATCTTCAACGTCGGCGCCGAGCGGATGCTCGGCTACGCTGCCGCCGACGTCATGAACAAGATCACGCCGGCCGACATCTCCGACCCGCAGGAAGTCGTTGCGCGCGCGGAGGCGCTCAGCGTCGAGCTCGGCACGCCGATTACGCCCGGGTTCGAGGCGCTGGTGTTCAAGGCCTCGCGCGGCATCGAGGACATTTACGAGCTCACCTACATTCGCAAGGACGGCAGCCGTTTTCCGGCGATCGTGTCGGTCACCGCGCTGCGCGACGATCAGGATGCGATCATCGGCTACCTGCTGATCGGCACCGACAATACCGCGCGCAAGCAGGCCGAAGACGCGCTGCTCCAAGCCGGGGCGCTGCAAAGCGCGATCTTCAATAGCGCAAATTTTTCGAGCATCGCGACGGACGCGAGGGGTGTCATCCAGATTTTCAACGTCGGTGCCGAGCGGATGTTGGGCTACGCCGCCGCGGACGTCATGAACAAGATCACACCGGCGGACATCTCCGATCCTCAGGAGGTGATTGCGCGCGCGGTGGCGTTGAGCGCGGAGCTCGCCACCCCAATCACGCCCGGCTTCGAGGCGCTGGTGTTCAAAGCCGCGCGAGGCATCGAGGACATTTACGAACTGACCTATATCCGCAAGGACGGCAGCCGCTTCCCGGCCGTGGTGTCGGTCACCGCGCTACGCGACGATCAGGAGGCGATCATCGGCTACCTGTTGATCGGCACCGACAACACCGCACGCAAGCAGGTGGAAGCCGAGCAGAAAAAGCTCGATCAGCGCCTGCGGGACCAGCAGTTCTACACGCGCTCACTGATTGAGTCGAACATCGACGCGCTGATGACCACCGATCCAGCGGGCATCATCACCGATGTCAACCGGCAGATGGAAGCCCTCACGGGCTGCACGCGCGACGAACTGATCGGCGCGCCGTTCAAGGACTATTTCACGGATCCTGAGCGGGCGGAGGCGGCGATCATCCTCGTGTTGCGCGAGAAAAAGGTCACCGACTACGAACTCACCGCGCGCGCCAGAGACGGGAAAACCACGGTGGTCTCCTACAATGCGACCACCTTCTACGACCGCAACCGCACGCTGCAGGGGGTGTTCGCCGCAGCCCGCGACGTCACGGAGCGCAAACACAGCGAGGAGATGCTGCAGGAGAAGAACGTCGAACTGCAGAGCGCGAAGTCGGTCGCAGAACAGGCCAATCTGGCGAAGTCGGATTTCCTGTCGAACATGAGCCACGAGCTGCGAAGCCCGCTCAATGCGATCCTGGGCTTCGCCCAGCTCATGGAATCAGAGGGGCAGCAGCCGACGCCCTTTCAGAAGGAGAGCATCGCTCAGATTCTCGATGCAGGGTGGCATCTGCTGAACTTGATTAACGAAATCCTCAATCTTGCGGTGATCGAATCGGGCAAGGTGTCGCTCTCCGGGGAACCGGTGTCGCTTGAGGAGGTCATGCTCGAATGCCAGGCCATGATGGAGCCGCAGGCGCAACAACGGGGGATTGGCATGACATTTCCCCGATTCCAGACCCCTTTGTATGTCAGCTCGGATCGGACCCGGCTGAAGCAGATTCTCATCAATTTGCTCTCGAATGCCATCAAGTACAACAGGGTGCGGGGCACGGTCGTCGTGGACTACACCGCGAGCACACCGAATCGCATCCGCGTCGACATCAAGGATACCGGCGCGGGATTGCGTGCCGATCAGGTGGCGCAGCTGTTCCAGCCGTTCAACCGCCTTGGACAGGAGGCCGGGGGCGAGGAAGGCACGGGCATCGGCCTGGTGGTGACGAAGCGCTTGGTCGAATTGATGGGGGGGACGATTGCTGTGGCTAGCACGGTCGGCACGGGAAGCGTGTTCTGGATCGAACTGATCGCAGCGGCTGCGCCACAATCTGCCGAGGAGGAAGACGAGGCTGTGGCCTACGTCTCACCCCGAGTCGAGCGCGGCGCGCGGCTGCGGACCGTGCTCTGCGTCGAGGACAACGCGGCTAACCTGAAACTGGTCGAGGAACTGATTAAACGGCGCCACGATATGCGTTTGGTGACGGCGGTTAACGGGACTCTCGGCATTGAGATGGCGCGATCCGCGCAGCCCGAGGTGATTCTGATGGACATCAATTTGCCGGACATCAGCGGCATCGAGGCGCTGAAAATCCTGCGCGACGATCCGGCGACGGCGCACATTCCCGTGGTGGCGCTCAGCGCCAATGCGATGCCCCGCGACATCGAGGTCGGGATGAAGACAGGATTTTTTCGCTATCTCACCAAGCCGATGAGGGTGAATGAGTTGATGGACGCGTTGCACGCGGCCTTGGAGTTCGCTGACAGTGCGGCCATTGCCACCGAGTCGAGACCGCGATCATGATCTCGCCGTCGGACTTTTACCACGCCAAAATCCTAATTGTTGACGACCGGTTGGCCAATGTCCGCCTGCTCGAGGGAACACTGCGCGGCGCCGGCTACACGTCCATCACCGCCACAATGCAGCCTCAGGATGTCTGCGAGCTGCATCGTAAGAATAGCTACGACCTGATTCTCTTGGATCTCATGATGCCCGGCATGGATGGATTCGAGGTGATGGAAGGACTGAAGGCCGTCGACGAGAACGGCTACCTTCCGGTGCTGGTCATTACTGCCCAGCCGGGTCACAAGCTGCGCGCGCTCAAGGCAGGTGCGAAGGATTTCATCAGCAAGCCGATCGACCTGGCCGAGGTGGTGACGCGGGTCCACAACATGCTGGAAGTACGTCTGCTGCACAGGCAAGCGCGAGAGCACAGTCGCGTGCTGCAGGAGACGGTCGATCGGCTCATGGAAGCGGAGCGGCTGAAGAAGGGGTTTCTCTCGACCGTGAGCCATGAGTTCCGAACACCGCTCACCTCGATCCGGGGCGGGCTCGGCCTCCTGGCCTCTGGTGCGACGGGCGCGTTGTCGCACGATGCCCTCCGACTGGTGGAGATCGCGGAACGGAACGCGGTCCGTCTGATGGCGCTCATCAACGACATTCTCGATCTAGAACGACTCGAGACCGGCATCATCCCGTTGCGGTGCGCGCCGGTTACCGCCGAGTCGATCGTGCGCCGCGCGCTCGAGTCGCTGCCGGGGGTCGGACGGCGCGGCGTCGTTGTGAAGGCGGACGAGGTGTCGGCCATGATCTGGGCGGACGCGGACCGGATCCTTCAAGTGTTGGTCAACCTCCTCTCGAACGCCGTGAAGTTCTCGGCGTCAGATGAAGTCGTAACGATCGGTGTCGCGTTGAAGGACGAGTGGCTCGAATTCCGGGTCACGGACCTCGGCCGGGGTGTGCCCGCGGCGCAGCACCTCGCAATCTTCGAGCGATTCCACCAGGTCGAGACGTCCGACGCGCGCGAAAAGGGAGGGGCCGGTTTGGGGCTCGCCATCTGCAAGTCAATCGTCGAACAGCACGGCGGCACCATCGGCGTCGAGAGCACGGAAGGAAACGGCAGCACCTTCTGGTTTCGGATCAGGACTGCGCGCGTACCCGCCCCAGGCGCGGTTACCGTACGCCGGGCGAGTCACGCCGGCCGCGCGCCCGACCCGCGGCCCGCTCCGCGAGCCCGAGGGCTTCCAGGTCCACAGTGGGCGGCGCCGTCGATCACACCCAATGAGCCGACCATGAAGGTGCTGATCATCGACGACGACCCCGATATCCGGACTGTCACGCGGTTAAGCCTCAGTTGCGTGGGCGGAATGGATGTGATCGAGGCCGCAAGCGGCGCCGAGGGCGTCCGGAAGGCGCGGAAAGAGAACCCCGACGTCATCCTGCTTGACATGATGATGCCGGCGATGGGCGGCGTACAGACCCTGGCGTTGCTCCGCGCGCAAGCGGCCACCGCCATGACGCCGGTGATCTTCCTGACTGCTGACGCCGCCGGGTCGGAGGTTGAGCGCTTGACGACCCTCGGAGCGGCCGGCGTCCTCCTCAAGCCTTTTAGTCCTGACACCTTGGCAGCGGACGTGCGAAGCCTCGTCAGTCGGCGGCTCAACGCCGGATCAGTCGGCCGCATTTTGCCGCGGCGTACAACGCCCCACGCATCCTAGACCGACGCATACAGAGCATGGACAGCCACCCGTGAAACACCACAACATTCCTCTTGGTCGAAATTCCGCGGCACGGCGTGCCGCGACAGGAAACACGCCTAATACGAAGGCGCGCGCTGGCGCCTCCCATCTCTCTTCCTCTCGCACCTTGCAACGGGGTTTGGACGAAACGCGTCGACGTTTCGCCGCGACGTTCCGCGCCCAGTGTGATGCCATCGGCAGCCTCGTGGACAACGCTGCGGCGTTCGAGCGGCCAGGGCCGGTGGGGGGGCTGCAGCAGATCATCCATCGATTGGGAGGTCTCGCCGGGACGATCGGCTTCCCGAGAATCAGCGCGCGGGCTTCCGAACTACAAGCGCTCGTCGGCGCCGGCTCCCGCGCCTTAGACCCTGTGCTCGCCCGCGCGGCGGTGGAGGCGATCCGGGACGCGTTCGCCGAGGATCTCGCCGCGTCGCCGCCTCCGGTGGGCCTCGCGGCGCGAGCCGGCAAGAGTGTCGTCGCGAACGATGCTTCCAACTTGGCAGCGTTGGCGGCGATCGGCGACGCGCGAGCCGCCCCGCCGCTCCGGGTACTCATCGTAGATGACCACGCCATGGTCCGTCGCGGCTTGCGGGCGTTGTTGTCCGATGAGTTTGGCGGGGCCATAGTTGGCGAAGCCTGCGATGCACGGGAGGCGGTGGGGCAGCTCAGAAAAACAACGTGGGATATCGCGCTGCTCGACGTCACGATGCCCGGAAAAAACGGCTTGGAGTTGCTCAAGGAGCTGAAGACCGAATGGCCGGCGCTCCCGGTTCTCGTGCTGAGTGGTCACACTGAAAGCCAGTATGCCGTTCGCGTCCTGCAGGCGGGCGCGGGCGGCTACGTGACAAAGGAAACGGCTCCCCATGAGCTGGCGGAAGCCATTCGCAAAGTACTGTCCGGGGGCCGATACGTGAGTCTCGCGCTCGGTGAACAGCTGGCGTTGGGCGTCACAGGCGATCTCACACGTGCCCCGCACGAGGGGCTCTCCGACCGTGAGTACGATGTGATGTCCCGGATCGGCTGCGGAAGGACTGTAACGGAAATCGCCGAAGAACTGTCGCTCAGTGCAAAGACCATCAGTACGTATCGCGCTCGGATCCTGGAAAAGCTTGGCGCAAGAAATAGTGCGGAAATCGTCCAGTACGCGATCCGGAACGGGCTGGTGACTTAGCAACATCGCGCGCGCAACACACGGTCTGGTGATCCGCCTCAACCTTCCTCGTCAGGCAAACACCGACACGATCTTCAGTCTGCGTCCTACGAACGAATCGTCGGTTGGCTGATGGTCAGGTCCCGAGGCGAGAATTATTCTTCCTCCATCGTGACCAGGCGGCGCGACGCGACAGAGCGGGTGACGCGACGGGCAGAGCATCGAGCGGCCGTTCGTTCGCTGTCTTTCCTGCTGACAGCACTCCCCGGCGGGGCCGTGCTGGCGGGTAACGCTACCTACCGCGAGCCAAGGACGATTGGAAGCCTCCCTCGGTGCCAACATCAACACACGGTACGATTTTTTTTCTACACCCGCTCGCTGATTGAGTCGAACAGCGACGCGCTGATGACCATCGATCCCGCCGGTATCATCACTGACGTCAACCGGGAGGCGGAGGCGCTCAGCGGCTGCACGCGCGACGAACTCATTGGCGCGGCGTTCAAAAACTACTTCACCGATCCGGAAACGGCCCGGCGGGCATCAAACTGGCGCTGTGCGATGAAAAGGTGACCAACTACCACCTCACGGCTCGCGACAGAGACGGCAGGACCAGGATGGTGTCTTACAGTGCGACCACTTTCTACGTACGCCGGAACAGGATGCTGCAGGGTGTGTTTGGGGCGGCGCGTGACATTACCGACGATAGAGCTGTCCAGCTGAGGGCACGCGAGGACACGTCGAACTGTCGGCCTTAGTAATCGGTGCAATCGGAACCGGTGTCGTGGCAGTTCGAATCGGTGCGTCGCAAAGATGGCCTGAGCGGAACCTAGCGACCGCGCGCTGTCGTGGAGTTACATCTTCGAGGTTGAACGATGAGCCTGCAAGGGAAGACGGGCGCGAAAGGGCGGCGCGGCCAACGGGGCCCTAAGGGAGCAAACGGCGTGATCGGTGGGCGCGGCGAACCAGGAGATCCCGGGCCGCAAGGGCTGAAGGGCCTCCCCGGCACGCCGGGCCTCAAAGGTCTGCAGGGCCTCAGCGGACAGCCAGGCCACCAGGGAGCGACCGGCTTTCCTGGAAAGGCCGGGCGCAAGGGCGCGCGCGGCATCCTTGGGAAACCAGGGCACAAAGGACTAAAGGGCTTGACAGGGCCTGTTCAACAGGATGGTTGTCTCGAAAGAATCGTCATCTATTTTGGCGATATACATGCCGAATTGTTGGAACATCAGCAAGAAATTGCGGTGCTCAGTAGAAGAATCGAGCGGCTGACGGCGAGATTCGAGGCCGACGCGCGACGCAGGGGATGCGTTGCGCATGCAAGAGAAGCGGCAACCTAACACAGACTGGCGAATTGCCCACACCCGCCGTCGACAGCGCTCACAATCGCGTCGGACACGCATCGCCGGACGGTTTCCCCACCTTTCTCACGCCCAGTCGTCGACGTCCACGAATCTTGGGTAGCGAATCTGGTTTCATTCCGGCCTCAACGAATGGGTTGGACGATGAAGAAGTGGTTCACCAAAGCGCAGATGGTCGGGCTTTGTGCGGAGGTCCATGCGGGACGCCTGTTAGGACTTCTTACGCGGGCCTAGTGAACTCGGGGTCCACTCGTATTTACAGACGAGACATCCGATTAAGGGACCAACGACCGGCGTATCGCTTAGCACCGCAGTTGTGTTGGACCCGCACATCGGACAGCGCCATCGCCGGCTCCTGCTCTTGCCCGACGATTGCCGCCGCGTCTTCGCATGCGGGCATTTGGACAACAACGTGCCCGTGCACGTCATCGAGGCGCTCCTCGGACACGCCACCCGCGACACGATCAGACTTTCACCACAGGCTCGTAGCGCTCAAGGTCGGTACCGAGGAATCGCTCCTGACGTGAGCGTGAGTAGTCAAGATTGAACCCCGGCATTCGTTAACGCTTTCGCCTCACGAAAACGCACGGACTACGTCCTGACTTCCGACAGCTGTGACGCACGCGTCGAGGGCGCCACGGTCAGCTTCGCTGCGAGCTTCTCCGCCGGCGTGCGGCCCGCGAGCGCCAGCGAGAACCGCTCGTGGTTGTACACGGAACACGCGCTGAATCGTGCGCGCATTTGACTCGCAGGCCGTGCACGCGCTCAAGCCACACGCGCGTGCGCGTCGCGCCCCACCGATGCTCGGTGCGCGCGACCCGAATCAGCTCAATCGTCGCGGTCGGCAGGCGTCGCTTCCTCTGCCGCGGATACTTCGGCACCAGGCCCGCTTCGCCGCCAGCCTTCCAGCGTCGCTGCCATGTGCGAACCCTCCGGCGCGCACACCCGAAGTGCCCGCTGGCGGGTTTAATCCCGTGCTCCCGCGCGAATCCCACGACCGCCAGCCGCCGCTTCACTCGCAACCGATACTGTGCCTAAATCGAAGACTCGGACATCGACGCCTCGTTCCGCCAGAACGGCGTATGGATCCTGCCGCAGCTATGGAAAACGTAGTGCACGTTTTCCACCGCTGCTTGGACGGCGCGCAGAACCGCGCCGCCGACAGGCCCCACACGCTTCGCCTGCTGTCAAAGGGGTCCAAGACTACGTACGTACTTCACCACGCGACGCGCTCTCCGTCGCGAGTACGACGTGATGTCGCGTGTCGATTGCGGTAGAACCGTCACGGAAATCGCCGAAGAACTATCGCTCAGTGCTACACCCATCAGCACGTATCGCGCTCGTATCCTTGAAAAATGGGGTATGAGAAACAGTGCCGAAATCGTCCAGTACGCGATGCGAAACCGGTCGTAACTTAGAAACATTGGCCCGCGTATCGGAACCCCTCGTTCGTCCCACCTCAACGTCGCGTCAGATAAACACCGACACATCTTTCAGTACGCGCCCGACCAACGAATCAGCTGATGGCTGATGGTCAGGACGCAGGGACAATTCTATTCTCCCTCTATGGTGACCAGGCGGCGCGACGGGGCAGGGCGGGTGACGGGACCGGCGGAAGAGCGAGCGGCCGTTCGTTCGCTCGCTTTCCTGCTCGCCGCGCTCCACGGCGACGGCGACCTGGCGGGCAATGGGACCTACCGCGAGCCGAGGACGACCGGAAAGGCCCAACGGCGCCACCATCAACACACGGTACGAGTGCCTCGGTGACATTTCAAGCGAACAGGGTGAGAACAATGAAGCAGCAACTGACATGGTCGATGGCCGTACTACTCCTGGTCGTATGTGGCAGCGTGACCGGGCGCGCAGCCAGTACGGACGACACGGGTAGCGGACCAGTGCCCGTGAGCCTCGGCTCGGCGGGACGGTTCGCGATTCTGAGCAAGACCGGGATCACCGACGTGTATGCGTCCGCGATTGTCGGGGACGTCGGCACCAGCCCCATCACCGGCGCGGCGCTCCTACTGACATGCGGGGAAGTGTCTGGACGAACCTTCACCGTCGACGCCGCAGGGCCTCTGCCGTGCGCAATCAATGACGCGACGTTCTTGACGGCGGCCGTGGGCGATATGGGCTTCGCGTACGACGACGCGGCGGGGCGACTCTATCCCGATGTCACGGAACTTGGCGCCGGCGAGATCGGCGGGCGGACGCTGCAGCCGGGCCTCTACAAATGGGGTACGGGCGTGCTTATTACCACGGACGTCACGTTCGCGGGCGGCCCGAACGATGTCTGGATCCTGCAGGTGGCCGGCACGCTCAATCAGGGGAACGCGACGCGCGTGACGCTCGCCGGCGGCGCGCAGGCCAAGAACATCTTCTGGCAAGTGGCCGGCGGGGTGACGATCGGCACTACCGCACACTTCGAAGGCGTGGTGCTGGGAAAGACGATGATTGCCGTGAACACGGGCGCCTCTGTGACTGGCCGACTGCTGGCGCAGACGGCAGTGACGCTGCAGATGACCGCCGTGACCCAACCCGCGCGCTAAGGACGCACACCCGATGCGCCTCCCTATCGTTCTTCTCACAGAGGATTGCAGACGCCGGTCTGCAACCTTCTTTGCGCGCCCTGTGGCTACCTTACCTGTCGGTAGCGCTGACGGTGACCGAGGCAAGTACCGCGAGGGGGTCGATTTCGCGTTCGACCCACCAATCGCTCGTCTCCACCAGGAACGGCCCTTGGAGGTTGGGACATGTCCATCGACACTTGTGATCGCAACGTCTCCGACGACCCCGGTGGAGCGTCGAACGTCATCGTCGATTCCTGCTACCCGGAGGCGTTGCTGAGAACGACGGAATTGAGGAAGGCGCTGCTCAACAGAGCGAACTTCTTGAGCATTGTCACCGATCAGATAGGTGTCATTCGAATATTCAATGTCGGCGCTGAGCGGATGCTCGGCTACGCGGCTGTCGATGTGGTGAATGCGGTCACCGTGGTCGATATTTGCGATCCGCTGGAAACCTCTCCGATCGTTCCCGGTTTCAGCGCCTTGGTGGCCAACGCCGCGCTCGGGGGTGAGGACGTCTACGAACTCACCTATATCCGCAAGGACGGCGGACGGGTGCCTATAGTCGTATCGGTGACCGCGTTGCGCAGTGATCAAGATGCTGTGATCGGTTACCTATGGATCGGCGTCGACAACAGCGCCCGTAAGTGGGCCGAAGCTGAGCAGAAGAGCCTCAATCAGCGCCTGCGCGATCACCAGTTCTACACGCGCTCATTGATTGAGTCGAACATCGACGCGCTGATGACCATCGACACGGCCGGTATCATCACCGACGTCAATCGGCAGACCGAGGCACTGACGGGCTGCACGCGGGACGAACTGATTGGCGCGCCCTTCAAGAACTGCTTCACCGATCCGGAAAGGGCGGAGGCGGGCATCAAGCTGGCGCTGCGCGAGGAAAAGGTCACGAACTATCACCTAGTCGCGCGCGATAGAGATGGCCGGACGAGGACGGTTTCCTACAGCGCGACGACTTTCTACGACCGGAACCGGAAGCTGCAAGGCGTCTTTGCGGCCGCGCGCGACGTTACCGACGATAGAGATGCCCAGCCGACGGTTCGGGAGCAAACGCCGAACTATCGGCTCTAATAACACCTTGGAGGTGAACAAATGGGCGTGCCAAGGAAGAGGGGCGCCGACGACGCGGCGTCAAGGGAGCCAACGGCGTGATCGGCGGACGCGGGGAAGCAGCAGATCAGGGGCGGCAAGGGCTCAGAGGCCTCCCCGGCACCCGCGCGGCATTCTCGGAAAATCAGGGCATAAGGGACCGAAAGGCGTGACCGGGCCTGTTCAACACGATGGTTACCTCGAAAGAATCGTCATCTATTTCGGCGATGTCCATACCGAACCGTTGGAGCATCAGCAAGAAATCGCGCTGGTCAATGGGGCGGTCGAACGGCAGAGGCACGGCTCCGCCGTGCCCGTCGTGTCGCTCCGTGCAGACCCTTCCACTATTGAGCGATTTGGAGAGCAGACATCTTCTGCGGGGCGTGCGAACACACCTGGGTCCGGCGTTTGCGCAGCGCACGAAACCATGAGCAGTTGTGGAAAAGCTTAAACCATTAGGAGCGACATTGGCCGCTATCAAGGACAACGCTGAGGAACGACGCGACCGCACCACCGAAGAACTGAGAGCGCAACTCGTGGAACTCAGACGCCAACATCGCGCCACGATTGACGCGGTCCAAATGTCTGTCGCTGTCAGCCAGCAGGCTCGGGAACAGCGGCGAAGATCTGCGGCAAACGAAAGTGAGCCTCTTAGACATTTAGACGAGGCGAGACACGACGTACCCAAAAAATAACTACCCTACATCCTTCCGCTTCGTCATATGCCGACACCTCTCGCGGCGCGCTTCTGCTGTCGGTTGTCTTACTGCTGTTCACCGTAGAGTTCACCAGCCTTGTGCGCAGATTTTGGACATGATCGGCCGTTGAAGATTCCGCGATGGAGGATTTGCGAGACGTGAGCGTGGCGATGTGATTATCAGTCGAACAATGCGCCACGTGGGGCGGTGCGTCAGTGGACGGTCTGCGCTGCGGCCTCGGCCATGTTGCGTGGCCGCTGCGAAAAATACCGACGTCATCAGTGTTTCGGTCCCCGGATCGTCGACCGTTGTGCCCGTTTGCACGCTCGGAAAGCGCGGCGGCAAACGAAAGTGGGAGCAGCCGTGGGTCGTCCTTATTGCGACCGCAAGGCGATGATCGGTTCGACGCGTGACGCACGGCGGGCCGGCAGATAGGTCGCGAGCAGGGTCACCGCAGCCAGAATGATCGCGACGCCGGCGTAGGTGACCGGATCGGTCGGCGCGACGCCATACAGGAGCGTCGACATGATCGGCGTCACGAGCATGGCCGCGCCGGTACCTAGCACGAGACCGGCGAGGGTCAGCGCGAGCCCGTGCCGCAGGAACAGCGCGCGCACGTCGCCGCTCTGTGCGCCAAGCGCCATGCGGATCCCGACTTCGTAGGTCCGCTCTGCGGCAATGTACGACACCACGCCGTAGACGCCCACCAATGCGAGCAGGAGTGCCACAGTCGCAGCGATGGCCAGCATGACCATGGCGAAAGACGTCTGTGCCATCGAATGGGCCTCGATCTCGCTCAGCGTCTGCACCTTGCCGAGGGGTAGATTCGGATTGATCGACCACACCGCTTGCTGCAGCTCGCGGAGGAAGCCGGGCGTCCCCACACGGTCCGATCGAACGAGATACGCCATGTTTCGCGACGCGGACCGCTGATCGACCATCGGCCAATACACCACGGCCGGTGCCGGCTGATTCAGGCCGTCCTCACGGACGTTCCCGAAGACGCCCACGATCTCGGACCACGCCGTGGGCTCACCGCATTCGTCAGGTGATCACCTCGACTGTTCCTGAACGTTGATTGAACCCCGCCGGCTTCGCCGCGACGTAAATGACCGACGGCGGTCAGCTCTTCGTTCCGAGGAGGATCTGGAACGGCGAGTGCGTGGCGACGAGGCGCTCGAAGCGCAGGCCAGAGTCGGCGAGCAGCGCCGAGTACTCCGCCTGCGTCCGCTCGCGTCCCGGCAGGATCGCGAGCATATTGACGTCCATTAACTGCGCCGCCGTGGGCGCGCCGTCGTCGGGAATGACCATCTCGACGATAGCGACGCGTCCGCGCGGCGTCATCGACGCGGCGCAGTTGCGCAGGATGGCAGCGGCTTGCTCGTCGTTCCAATCGTGCAGAATCTGTTTCAGAATGTAGAGGTCGGCGCTCGGGACGGTCTTGAAGAAATCGCCGGAAACGACAGTGCAGCGGCCTAGCAGGCCCTGCGCCGCGAGCTTCGCCTCGGTCGTGCCCTTCACGTGAGGCAGATCGAAGACGATGCCTTCAAGCGACGGGTTGTTCGCGAGCAGCGCCGCGATGAGCGTGCCTTCAGCACCGCCGATGTCCACGGCGCGCGTCAGCCCGATCGTGTCGACGTGCGTCGCGACCTCGGACGCCACTAGCGCGGACAGATTGCCCATCGCCGCGGAGAACGCGGCGGCCTCCTCCGGAGCGGCAGCGTAGTGCTGGAACAGTTCGCACCCGAGTGTCGCAACCGCTTGCGGCTGGCCGGTGCGGACCGCTTCATCGAGCTTGCCCCAGGGCAGCCAGTGACCCTTGGACGTCTGCATGATCGCCATCTCGCGCATGGAGCCCGGAACGCCCGAGGCGAGCGTCTCGCCGAGGGGCGTCAGCGAGAAGCGATTGTCGGCTCCGAGTTGAAAGACTCCGACCGACGCGGCCGCGCGCAGCACACGAAATAGTGCTGAGGGTTCGGCACCGGTCACAGTCGCGAGTTCCTGAGCCGATTTCGGCCCGGCGCGGAGGTGATCCGCGATCTTCAATTTCGCTGCGACACCGATGATCTGGCTCAGCCAGAACCCGGTGATCATCCCGAACATCTGGGCCGACGGCGGAATGGTGGATGGCGACGACATGAGGTGCCTCTTTTGCCGATACCGGCGGTTGATGGTTGCAACACGAGCTGGACGGTCTAAATCTGCTTCGGCTTCGCGCGACCGCGACGCCGCCGTTCTCAATCGGCAGCGTTCGTGAAATGTAAGAACATCGCCCTTGGTCGCGCTCAGCGAGCGATCGGACGCGGCGTGCGTCCGCCACTCACTGCACGCCGAGAATGAGGATATGCGCTTGCGTGCCAGTTACCTGGATAATCTCAATGCCGTTACGCAGCAGATCGCGGCCAAGCGCGGTGCCGAGCTCGCCCGCATCGAGCGAGCGGACGGCATAGGTCGCGTTCGGCCACAGCCGCTGCGGACGGACCAGAATCCGCTCGTTGCCTTCGGGTGGCTGGTAGCCGAACAGCCGTGCGTGCCGGTCGTGGCATTGAACTCTTCGAGCACATCCCAGGCGGGACCGTCGCTGGGCACCTGGCCGCTCAGCAGCAATGCGTCGGCGTCCTGCAGAATGTCGCGAAAGGCGCGATACGCCTCGAACGCCTTGACGAATTCCTCGGTGCGAGCCGGCCTTCGAAGCCATCGTTGCCGATGATCTGGCGCCGGGCCCGCAGCGCCAGATCGTCGACGACCGATTTAGCAACGCTTACCTCATCGTTAGGGGCGTGTGGGTCCGATGCCCGCCCCCGGCACTAAATATCCAACAACACGGTCATGAAGACACGGTGCGGTTGTGGCGAGGCCCGGCCTTTCCCCCTAACACGCGAACGGCCACCGGGTGACCCGGTGGCCGTTGCTCGAAGACGACCGCGGCGCGATGTTACTTCTTGCGACGGATGTAGGTGACGTGCGTGACGCCCGTGATCTTGCCGTCCTTGTCCATGCGGATGTATTCGTTGTTGATCTTGTTATTGTCGTCGGACAACGTATTGATCACGACCTGGTACACCACGCCGTCCCGTTTGTTGTAAATGCGGGTGCTCTTGTCGTTGATGACCTCCACGGCGGTCTCCGAGCCCTTCTGGCCGGTGACCGGGCGGAACTTGCCGTCGAACATCGTCGCGTAGCTCCATGCCGCCTCTGGCTTGCTCGGGTTGCTCACGGTGAGCTTCATGCCGCCCTTCTCGTAAGGCTCGTAGGTCATCACGTTGTTCGGATCCGCGGCGTTGTCCCACACCCCGAATCGCGTTTCACCCTGGGCCCAACTCGGGCGGGCGGAGAAGGTTGCGGCAATGATGACGGCGGTGCACACGAATAAATTTCGCAAACGCATCGATTCTGCTCCTGTAGGGGTCCTCCGTCCTCGAAGAACCCAAAACAGCATAGTCACTTTGCCGAGGCGCTGCAATCAGCGCGCGTTGGCCGCACGTCAGCGCATCCGCCGGCAACCCTGTGCCCGGCGCCTTCGAAGCGACGTTCGTCACGACGTCAGAACGGCGATTTTGGACGCGAAGCGACCACGCCGTTGCCCGCGGGTGCTTCTCCTGCGATCCCAGATACAGCTCGAGCGCGTCGAAATCCGCGGACGAGAGCTCGTTCGCATACGATCGATCGCACGCCCTCGGCGACATCAGTCGCCGGCGGGGCATGGCGGCTCTGCCGTTATCACCGAGCGACTGACGATGAAGGGACAAAGCGCCGCGATCGAGGCCGTCGCCAGAGAGTTCTCGGCGACGTGGGAACAGGGCGGTGATCCGCCGGACGCGTATCTGGTCGTGGCGGGGAAACGGGTTCCTGTCGTTATCGCACGCCTCAAACAACGGCGCGGCGCGCGCGTCGGTATCGCTGCCAGGCCTCGTTTGCGGTTCGATAAGGTGGCGACCAGGCTCATGGATCGCCTGCAAGCCGCGCTCGGCGACACCGCGCGGGACGGCAGGACGGTGTTGCTCACCATCACGGCTCCGATTCGGCTGCCCGCGAAAACCGCCGCCTCGCTCGAGGCCGAAATTCGAACGCTTCTCGGGTCCGGCTCGCCGCGCCGAGCGGCGACACACACGATTCACGGCAATCGTGTCGAGATTCGGCTCGTGCGCAACCCATCCGCGCGAGCGCCGACAATGATTGGGTTCGTGCACAATTCCGATTCCGATGCACATCTTCTCTTCGATATGACACGTGAATGGCTCGCGCTGATCAGCGCCGAGGCTGGCAGGCAGGGGGCGGCGCGGGTGGGCGATCGATGGCTCGTTGTGAGAAGCGCCGACGGAAGTGCGTGCCTGGAGGTCTACCGGTACATCGCTTCGCAGCTGCGCACCGCAGCCGACTTCGAGAAAATTGTCATGGTGTTTGGTGACGGGCGTGTCGGGACGGTGGCGGGAATGGCGTAACGCACTGCATCGGTCGGCGTCGGCCGATCACCGGCCGAGCTGATGAACGGATCGGCACCGCCGACCCGATTCTGACGCGGCTCGCCGCCCGCCACGACACCGGACACGTTCGGTCGGAACAGACGCGCGTGAGATGATCGGTCAGTTCGGAAAGTAGCGCGCCCTCGCGGTCAGTGGCGGCCGCGGCGGCGTCGCGAACCTCGTGCCGCAACGATCGCAAATAAACCAATTGGCGGAGCTGCCGGTCTGATCCTCCGGTTCGGCGCGATCGGCGCGTTTGCACCGGGGGCATGGCGGCGCGTTCAGTTTCGGGGTCACGTCAGTTCAACACCGGTTCGCGATCAGTCATCACCCGTCAACGGTACCATCGCGCTGTCACGCGGTCTGTAGGGATCAACCCTCGTGTCGAGAACCGCTCACCTGGGAACACGACCACGATGTGCACCAGCGGTCTGCGCGACCGCAGCCGTTCGCTAAGTGGTGTGTCGATTGCACCCGGCCACGGGATGCAGCCACCAGACGTATCGGCGGCGTTGACGGACCGCGAGCAGCAACTGGAAAACGAATTCATCGCACAGTACCTGCGGTCGCGCGATTGCGACGAGACCCGCCTGCGCGAGTTGCCCGAACAGGAACAACATCGCCTTCTCCAGGAGGCGTCCGCATATGCCTCGGCCAAGCTTGTTCAGGTCGGGGCGGCGCGCCACCTCACGCCGGAGGCCGGTCGCGACGACTAGCGATGCCGATGGTTGCCGATTGAACAGCTCCGCGAGCGTGGCATCGTTCCGGTGACGTCATGCTCGTGCATACGGCGTTCTCTGCGAAGCCGCGTCGGCCGGCGCCTTGACTGCCCAGCGCAGCTTTGCCGCCGACGCTCGCCGGTTCGAGAACGTTTCTTCCTTGGTGGAGCGGACGACCTCGGCGGCGATCTCGGCATACATGCCGGCGCGATGCCCTGCCTGAAATGCCTTCTTGACCCGGCGATCTTCCCCCGAATGAAAGGTCAGGATGACGAGGCGGCCACCGGGGGCGAGACACCACGGTAACGCGCCGAGCAGCGCGTCGAGCGCGCCGAATTCGTCGTTGACGGCGATGCGCAGCGCCTGAAAGGTGCGGCGCACCGACATCTTGACGTCGGCCTTCGGCAACTGCGGCATCGCCGCGCCGAGGCCGGTGCGGACGCTGCGCTCGAGCGCGTGCGTGGTGTCCAGCGGTTTCTCCTTCAGCAAGCCGGCAATCAAGCAAGCGTGCGGTTCGTCGGCATGTTCGGTGAGCATCGCCGCCAGCTGCTCCTCGCTCATCCGCGCGAGCAGCTGCGCCGCCGTTTCACCGGCCGACGGGTTCATCCGCATGTCCAGCGGCCCGGCCTGCTTGTAGCTGAATCCCCGATCGGGGCTGTCCGCCTGCATCGAGGCGACGCCGAGGTCGGCGATCGCCAGATCCGCGGCCGCGAGCCCTTCCGCGGCCAACACCTGCACCAGGTCCGCGAAGTTTCCTTGGCGCGCGACGAACGTGTCGGGGCCGAAGCCGGCGGCACGCAGCCGCGCTTCGGTACGTGGCAGTTCCAGTGGATCGACGTCGAGCCCGAGCAATCGTCCGCCTGGTTGCAGGCGTTCGAGGATCGCCTCCGCGTGTCCGCCGCCGCCGAGCGTGCAATCGACAGCCACCTCCCCGGGGACGGGCCGCAGGCAGCGCAGCACTTCCTCCACCATGATCGGCCGATGGCCGTCAGAGGATCGCTTGAGCACGGAGAACTGTACATCGTCCGCGCTGCGGCTCAGCGCGTGTGAGCCGCCGTGCGGTCGGAGACGGCGATCAGCCCGCGGATGTTCTCGCTGAGTTGACGCAGCCGGTGAACCCGCTCGTCATCGCCTTCCGATCGCTGGTCTGGCGGACAGGTGTAATCACCAGTCAAGTGCACGAGCCGAAGGCCGGCCGCCTGGGCCGCCGCGAACGCCGCCGGCCGCCACCCCCAGCCAAGCGCCGGATCGAGGGCCGCGATCGCCGGCAGCAGCATGCGCGCGATCAGAAAGGGGCCGTACGCGTAATCGCCGGCCGGCCCGAGCAGCTCGGCGCACAGATGATTGACGATGCCCTCGGTATAACGCTGCATCGGCGGGAACGTCGTGAACGCTTCGTCCGATCGCGATGCGAGCACGACGCCGATGTCGCGCGCATCAGGCGCCCGCCGGACGAAATCCGCCATCGCGTCGGCGAAGAACAGTTCCTTGTCCGGTTCGACATACAACGTGAACGGCCGGTCGAACGTCACGGCGCTCGCAAGGCTCGCCTGAACCTGTGCGACCAGGCCGCGCGTGGCCGGCACCGAGACGACGACTCCCGGCAGGCGCTCGAGAAACGCCGTGAACGCCGGCCGCTCCCCCCTGTCCGCGATTGCCACCGGCAAGCCGTTCGTCGCGAGCCGCTCGAGCGATCGCCTCAATACGGTTTCCTCCGCCGGCGATCGTGCCCATGTGATCGTGGCGACCGCGACCTGTTCTGCGTTCACGACCGCGGCGATCGCAAGCGTCACGCCATGACGCCGCTCGGGCTTGCCGGGCGTGGTATGTTGGATCACCGGCCGCGTGAACGCGGCCGCGCGAAAAGGCTGAGCGACCACGTCCTCACGAGGGCCCACTATACGGTCGCGGCCGGGAGGTGCTTGAATGGCAGACACTACGGGGAGTCGTCTTTAAGGCGACTCACATGAAGACGGCCGGAGGAAACTCCGGCCGTTTTTTTTGTACCGCAGGACATCTCGTCGGCGTGGTGGGACATCTCGGCCGACCGTCTGCACGACATCGCCATGGCGCGGATCTCGCACTCGTAATCGGCACATGCCCAGCCAAGCGCTTGCGGATCTGATCCGGAGTGGTGTCGAGCTGAACCACGCCGATGCTGTCGCGCTCATCCAGGAGCTCGTCTCCTCTCATAACGCCGAGGTCGACGCGGTCCCGCCGTTCGGACCGCCGACGGTCGAGAACGTTTTCCTTTCGTCCGACGGTACCGTGGTGTGCCGCGCCTGCGCGACCACGCCGGCGGTATCCGAAATCGCCAAGCTGCTGGAATCGCTGTTCCCGACGGGTGCGAAGATGCCAGGCGCGCTGCGCTACACCCTGGCGCGCGCCTTCCTCGACGTCGACGCGCCCCCCTTCGACTCGCTGGCCGATTTCTCCGCGGCGCTGACGCGCCACGAACCGGCGGATCGCCGGTCAGCCTTGCGCGCGCTGTACGCCCGCGGCGCGGCACCGCACGCCGCGTCACCGGCGGTTCGGCTCGTCACAGCGGCGGGCGTGGCTCGGGGCAACGTCGAGGCACCGATCGCCGAGACACCGGCGGTCGAGGTGGAGCGCCGGACGGCCGCGATGTCCGTCGCCGAGCTCAGGAGCCAACTGCGCGAAGCGGAGGCGCAGCTGTTCGCCTCGCGCACCCGCGCGCCGCAATGGGCGCTCGGCGGTGCGATGGCGGCGCTGATTGCCTTCGGTGCCGGGTATGCCGCGATGCGCAGTGTGCCGCACGCCGTCGCGCCGCCACGGCCGGCTGCGGCGTCAACGGTCGTCACGGCCGCGCCGCCGGCGCCGAACGCGGCACCGCGCCCTTCGCGCGACGTGGCCGCGGCTGAACCGCCGACTCCGCACGTGCCGGTTGCGGCGCCGCCGCGCGACGTGCCGGTGCACGGCACATCGGGATCCGCTCCCACGAAGCGCGCGGTCCATCAGCCGGCTCTGGTGCGTGCGGTCGCTCCGTCGGCAGGGCCGGCGTTCTCGCCGGCCTTCGCGTCCAACGGCAGCGCGCTCTTTTTCCACTCGGGCCGCTCGACCGACGGGCACAGCGCCATCGAAGCCGCCCCGCTGGACCACCCGGATCTCGGCGTCATGACGATCGTCGATGACGGCGCGAAGAATTACCACGTGCAGCCGTCGCCAGACGGCACTCGGGTCGCCTTCGATTCCGATCGCGACGGCGAGCGCGGTGTCTACGTCGCCTACCGCGACGGCAGCGGCGTGCGCCGGGTGAGCGGCGCCGGCTACGCGGCGGTGCCGACCTGGTCGCCCGATGGCAAGCGTCTGGCCTTCATCCGCGGTGAGGCCGATCGGCCGAAGGTGTGGAACCTCTGGCTCCTCGATCTCGGGAGCCGCCAGAGCCGACGCCTGACGTCATTCCGCTACGGCCAGACCTGGAGCGCGTCGTGGTTCGCCGACGGCCGTCGCATCTGCTACACGCACGAGGACCGGCTGATTGTCGCCAACCTCGACACCGGCGTGACCCGCGAGTATCCGTCGCCGGTGTCGCATACGCTGATGCGGACGCCGGCGGTGTCGCCGGACGGCCGCCGCGTGATCTTTCAGGTCGCGCGCAGCGGCGCCTGGATGCTCGATCTCGAGGACGGCTCGACCCAGCGCGTCCTCGCCGATCCGACCGCGGAAGAATTCGCCTGGTCGCCCGACGGCCGCCGCGTCGCGTTCCACAGCCGCCGCGACGGGCAGTGGAGCATCTGGCTGCTGGACCGGCTCACCAGTTAGTCGATCAGCCGGTGTTGCGCATCCCGGCGGCGATGCCATCCACGGTCACGGCGAACGCACGCGTCAATTCAGGTTGTGCGGGCGTCCGCCGCATCCGGGCGAGTAACTCGATCTGAATCAGGTTGATCGGATCGACGTAGGGATTGCGGACGTCAATCGATCGGCGCAGCACCGGCGTCGCCTCGACCGGTTCCCGGTGACCGGTAATGGCGAGCACCGCGCCGGTCGCCCTCGCGAGTCGCGCGCGGAGCGAGCGGCCGAGCGGCTGCAGCGCCGGCGGTACCAGCCGCCGGTCGTATTCCGCGGCGATGCGGACATCGGCCTTCGCGATCACCATCTCGATCAGATCGAGCGTCGATCGGAAGAACGGCCAGTGCTCGTACATCGTCTTCAATTCCGCGAGATCGTCGGCGCCCGCCGGGTCGAGCGCGTCTTCGACGCCGAGCCACGACGGCAGCAGCAGCCGCGTTTGCGTCCACGCAAACTGCCACGGAATCGCGCGCAGCCCCCCGACGTCGTCTGTGCCGCCGCCGCGACGGGCGGGCCGGCTGCCGATTCGGACGCCGCGCAGCTCCGGTTCGGGGGTCGCGGAGTGGAAGTAATCGAGGAACTCCGGCGTGTCGTAGACGAGCGACCGGTACGAGCCGCGGGCCCGTTCCGCGAGCCGTTCCATCGTGGCGCGCCACTCCGGGGCCGGCGACGGTACCGGCGACAGCGTCGCCTCGAGCGTGGCGGTGGTGTACACCTCCATGGTCCGGACCGCGATGTCGATCAGCCCGAACTTGGCCTGAATCATTTCGCCCTGTTCGGTGACGCGCAGGCGGCCGGCGATCGATCCGGGCGGCTGCGACTGAATCGCCAGGTGCGTCGGGCCGCCGCCGCGCCCGACGGTGCCGCCGCGGCCGTGGAACAGCGTCAGGTGGACGCCGTTGCGCGCGCACGAGGCGACGACCTCTTCCTGCGCGCGGTACAACGACCACGCCGCCGCGAACCGGCCGGTGTCCTTGGCGGAATCGGAATAGCCGATCATCACTTCCTGATTCCCCCCGATCCGCGCCCGGTAGGACGGCACGGCGAACAGCGCATCCAGGACGGCGCCCGCGTGCTGCAGGTCGGCTCCCGTTTCGAAGAGCGGGACGACGCGCTGGGGCCGGTGGTTGGCGGCGAGCTTCTGGAGCAGATCGACCGCGAGGACGTCGGACGGCCGGCTCGCCATCGTGATGACGTAGGCACCCAGCGACTCGGCGGGCAGCGAGGCCGCGATCCGGAAGGTGTCGATCACATCGCGCACGGCATCGGGCACGGTGTCCGCGTCGAGCGGCAGATCGGCGAACGTCCGCGTGCCGGTCGTGATCTCCCGGACCAGGATGTCGACGCGCGTCTCGTCGGACGCTTCGTCGTAGGATCCGAGCCCCCACGCGCGCGCCAGCCACGCGATCGCCTCGGTATGGCGGGCCGCGTCCTGCCGGATGTCGAGCGGCGCCAGCGTCAGGCCGAACGCCGCGACGCGCCGCAGGATGTCGGTGAGACGGCCGGCCGCAATCAGGCCGTTGCCGGTCGCCACCAGCGAGCGATGACAGAGCAGGAGCGGCGCGGCGAGATCGGCAGCCGCGAGAAACGGCTTCGCCGCGTCGACGCCGCGGTCGTCGCAGCCGCCGCCGGCACGCTCGATCTCGGCAGCGGCATATGTCCGCGTCACCAGCAGACGCGCGGCGACGTCGCGGAGCACGGCGCGATACGGTTCCGGCGTGTCGCCGGCCGCTGCCCGCAGCTCGGCGCTCGCTTCCGAGATCGACAGCTCGGCGCGGAGCGCGTCGATGTCGCGGATGTAGAGCGCCGCCGCGGTCCAGCGCGCCATCCACGCCGCCTTGCGCGTCACCTCCGGGGTGACGTTCGGGTTGCCGTCGCGATCGCCGCCGATCCAGGTCCCGAAGCGCAGCGGCGCGGTGTCGAGCGGCAGCATCTGCCCCAGCGCGCGATCCACCTGGCGCATGTAGCGCGGCAGCGCATCCCACAACGTCTGCTCGAACACCGCGAGGCCGCCGCGGACCTCATCGAGCGGCGACACCGCCTGTTCGCGCACCGGCTCGGTTTGCCAGACGATGGCGATCTCGCGGCGCAGATCGTCGACGGCCGCGTCCGATTCTTCGCGGGTCAAATCAGCGCGGTCGCGGACGGCGAGCAAGTCGGCGATCCGGCGATGCGCCTGCTGCAGGGTGCGGCGGACCATTTCGGTCGGATGCGCGGTCAGCACCAGCTCGATTCGCAGCGCGCACACGGCGTCGACGAGGGCGGCGTCCGACGACCCGGCCGCGCGCAGGCGGCCGACCGCATCGGCGCACGAGCCGGGCTGCGGCCGTCCCGCCGCGTCGCGCGCGTAGTCGCGGCGGCGGCGGACGCGATGGTGCTGCTCGGCGATGTTGGCCAGGGTGAGGAATTGCGCGAAGGCCCGCGCGATGGGGACCGCCGACGCCATCGGCAGATCGCTCAGCCGATCCGAGAGCGCGTCGAAGGCGCCGGCGCCTTCGGCATGGGCGCGCTTCGCCAACGCGCGGACCTGCTCGACGAGACCGAACAGGGCGTCGCCGTCGAGCGCGCGGAGCGTGTCGCCGAACAGCTCGCCGAGCAGCCGCACGTCGTCCCGCAGCGGCTGATGCGGATCGGGCGTCTTCTGTGTACGATCGGATTCAGCCATGACGGTTCGCAAGAATCTGCTCGCGCTGTTGTCGGCGCAACCGCGGTCGGTGTCATCGCTCGCGCGCGAGCTGGGATTCGCGCGCGGCGACGTGGAGGACGATCTGCGGCACGCGCTGCGGTCGGCGCGCGCCGCCGGTCATCAGGTGGTGGTCATTCCCGCCCGCTGCCGCTCGTGCGACTTTACCTTCGACGAAGCCAGGCTGTCGAAGCCGGGCAAGTGCCCGGTGTGCCGCGGCACGCGCCTGTTCGAGCCGCAGATCTATCTCGACGCCGGTCCCCAGCCGCCCCAGGCGTAGGCGGCCGGTACCGGCAGGCCGCTGAGGAGGCGGGGGGGCGCGGGAAACGCTCGGGAAAACGCCCGCCGCCCTTACCGCGCCTTCGTCAGCGTGAACTTCTGGACGCGCCGGCCGGTCGATGCTTCGCCGACGTAGAGGTTGCCCTGGTTGTCGATGCTCATGCCGTGCGGGCGGAGCATCTGACCGGCCTGGCGTCCGCCGCGGCCGAACTCACCGACGATCGACAGGTCCGAGCGCCGCAGAATCCAGACCTTGTGATTGGTGCCGTCGGCGACATACAGCCACTGCTGCTGCGCGTCTGGCGACAGCACCGGGACGAACGCCGAGCCTGACGACAGCGTCGCGGGCGCGATCACTTTTTCGGCGAGGAACTTGCCCTGGTGGTCGAACACCTGGATGCGGTTGCCGCGCCGATCCGCGACGTAGATCTTGCCATCGGTCGATCCGGTGATGCCGTGCGGCGTCGAGAACTGCTTCGGCAGCGCCCCGGTCACCATCGTCTTGGGGTCGAACCGCTCCGTGTCATCCGGGACGTTGCCGTAGGCGCCCCAGTGGCGCAGGTATTTTCCGGTCGCGCCGTCGAACACGATGATGCGGCGATTGCGATAGCCGTCGGAGATGTAGACCTCGTTGGTCTTCGGATCGACCCAGATGCCCGACGGTCCGCCGAGCAGGTGGGTGTCGGCGCTGCCGCCGGTCTTCTCGTACTCGCCGATCGTCATGAGGTGCTTGCCCTCGCGCGTGAACTTCATGACGCGGTGGCGGTTGTAGCTGCCGACCCAGACGAAGTCGTTGTGGTCGACGAAGATGCCGTGCGGCTCGCGCGGCCAATCGGTGAAGTCGGTCATCGAGCCCTGGCCCCAGCCCTGCACCAGTTTGCCGGCGGCGTCGAACTCGAGCACGGGCGGCGCCGCCTTGCAGCAGGTGCCCATTGGCGGCGTCTGCTGCTCGTAGAGCTCTTCTTCGGTGAGCGTCTCGGGCAGGTGCGTGACCCACACGTGCTGTTTGGCGTCGACGAACACGCCGGTGACCGCGCCCATGATCCAGTGGTTGGGCATGTCGAGCGGCCACGACGAATCGACCTTGAACGCCGGAGCGGTTTGCGCAAATACGTTGACGGTGAGCGCGCAGACGAGCAGCGCGCCACGAAGATGAGTCCATCGAAGCTTCAGCATGATGGGGGACAGTATAGCGAACCGGCGACGCAGCCGGGGAGCCTCGCCCTCGCCGCTGG
>JAOBWF010000291.1 GCA_025463215.1 Acidobacteriota bacterium
CGTTTGCGCGGCGATTTGGACCGCCGCCACGAGGGCCAGGATGGGCAACGCGGCGAGCGGATGTTTCACGGAAATCAATATATACTGAACCTTTACAGGGGGTTTCGAGCATGCGTCAGCGTTTTCACCTGATTCAAGGCGTGCTGGCCGCGCTGTTCGTCGTGGCGTTGGCGGCCTCGTCTGCCGCCCAGACCGGCCGCGTCGGCGGCGTCGTCAAGGACGAGGCCGGCAATCCGATCAAGGGCGCCACGATCACCGCCGAAAATCCTGGCGCGTCGCCCAGCAGTTTCACCGCCACCACGGACGACAAGGGGCGGTTCTCGATCATCGGCCTCAAGTCGGGGCAATGGTCGTTCGCGGCGCAGGCCCCGGGCTTCGGTCCCGAGGCGGGCAAACTCAACGTCTCGACGATTGGCGCGCCGAATCCGCCGCTGACCTTCACGATGAAGAAGGGCGGCGCCGCCAGTCCGACGAGCGCGCTCGGCAGCACGGCGGCCAAGGATCTGCAGGCCGACCTGCAGGCGGCGGACACGCTGTTCAACGCGCAGAAGTACGACGAGTCGATCGCGGCCTACCGCCAGATCATGGCGAAGGCGCCGGCGCTCAGCGTGATCAACCTGCAGATCGCCGCGGCGTACCGCAACAAAAAGGAATACGACAACGCGATCGCCGCGTACAACGATCTGCTCAAGGTCGATCCGAGCAACGACAAGGCCATCGTCGGCGTCGGCATGACGAACCTCGAGAAGGGGGACCTCAAGGCTGCGGAAGACACGCTGACGAAGGCGGCGCAGGGACCGAAGCCGACGCGCGAGGTGTACTACAACCTCGGCGAGGTGAAGTTCTCCAAGGGGCAGACCGACGAAGCGGCGACGTGGTACCAGAAGGCGGTCGACCTCGACCCGTCGTGGGGCAAGCCGATCTTCAAGCTCGCGCTCGTGCAGCTGAACAAAGGCGACAAGGACGCGACGATCAAGATGCTCGAAAAAGTGATCAGCGCCGATCCTTCGTCGCAGGAAGCCGCGCAGGCGAAGACCGTCATCGAACAGCTGAAGAAATAACCACCGTTCATGGCCAAGCAATAAGAACACGTCATGGCTGATGGCTAATGGCTGATGGCAATGGTCGACGGTTCCGACCATCGGCCATGGCCGTTAGCGATCAGCCGTCAGCCATGCGGTACAGCAGCAGTGTCGCGTTCCCTCCGATACATCATCATTCTCCTGTTCGCGGCGCTGGGCACCGGCCTGGCCGCCGTGGGCGGCTGGCGGTACGCGCGCGCATCGGCCCCGGTCAGCGGACCGATCATCGTCATCTCGATTGACACCTTACGGGCGGATCACCTGCCGGCGTACGGCTACACCAAGGTGAAGACGCCGGCGATCGACGCGCTCGCCGCCGACGGGGCGGTGTTCGAGCGCGCCTATTCGCATGCGCCGCAGACGCTCCCCGCGCACGCGGCGCTGCTGTCGGGACAGCTGCCGTTCGAGACCGGCGTCCGCGACAACGTCGGCTTCACCGTCAGGAACGGCGAGCGCCTACTGCCGCAGATGCTGCGCGAGCGCGGCTTCACCACCGGCGGCATCGTGTCGGCCTTCGTGCTGCGCAAGGAAACCGGCATCGCGCAGGGGTTCGACTTCTTCGATGGCGACATGCCGCCGAGCTCGCCCGAGCTGTCGATCGGCCAGGTCCAGCGCGACGGCGGCGAGTCGGAACGGATCGCCGAGCACTGGCTCGACTCGATCGGCACCTCTCGCGCATTCCTGTTCCTGCATCTCTACGAGCCGCACAAGCCGTACACCCCGCCGGAGCGGTTCGCCAGCTACGCCCCGTACGACGGCGAGATCGCCTACGCCGACGAGATCGTCGGCCGGCTCGTGCAGTACCTCAAGTCCCATCAGCTCTACGATCGCTCGACGATCGTCCTGCTCTCCGACCACGGCGAAGGGCTCGGCGATCACGGCGAGCAGGAGCACGGCCTGTTCGTCTACGACGAGGCGATCCACGTGCCGCTGATCATCAAGCAGGAAGGCAACGGCGGCGCCGGCCGCCGGATCCCCGATCTGGTGCAGCACATCGACATCGTGCCGACGATTCTCGATTTCGTGAAGGCGCCGCGGGTCGGCACTTTGCGCGGCCGCTCGCTCAAGCCGGTGCTCGAAGGCACCGGCACGCTCCCGCCGCCGACGATCTATTCGGAGGCGCTCTACGCGCGCTATCACTTCGGCTGGAGCGAGCTGACGGCGCTGACCGACGAGCGTTACCGCTACATCAAAGCGCCGCGCGAAGAGCTCTACGATCTCTCGCGCGATCCGCACGAGCGCACCAACATCGCCGGCGAGCGGCCGCAGCCGCGCCAGGCGCTGCGCGGCGCGCTCGACCGGGTCGCCGCCGGCGCGACCATCCAGGTGCCGGCCGATATCTCCGCCGACGCGCGCGAGCGGCTGCAGGCGCTCGGCTATGTCGGCGCCCAGACCGACGTCACGACCAGACCCGGAGAGGCGCTCCCCGACCCGAAAGACAAGCGGGACATTCTCGAGCGCTATCGTGCCGCGGTCGACTTCGCCGGCGCGCGCCAGTGGCCGCAGGCGATCGCGCTGCTCCAGCAGATCCTCCACGACGATCCGGAAATGGCCGACGTCTGGACGCAGCTCGCGGTGTTCGCGACGCGTCTCGATCGACACGACCTCTCGATCGACGCCTACAAGCACTACATCGCGCTGAAGCCGCAGGACCCGACCGCCTACATCGGCGCGGCCGCCGGGCTGCTCAAGCTGCGCAAGCTCGACGAAGCGCGCGAGCACGCCAGCCTGGCCGCGGACGTTGCCGCCGACAACGACCATCGGGCGAAGGCGTCGGCGCACGAGATGCTGGCGAGAATCGCGCTGGCGACACACGACGCCGACGAGGCCCGGGCAGAAGCGCGCCTGGCGCACGTCGAGGATCCGACGCTGCCGCTGCCGATCTACATCGACGCCAGGCTGCTCTACGACCAGGGTCAGTATGCCGATGCGCTGCCCGGTTTCTTCGAAGCGATCGGCGAGCTGAAGAAGGCGGGGACGCTGCAGATCAACGAGCTGCACTTCTACGCCGCCGACACGCTGGCCCGCCTCGAGCGCTACCCGGAGGCTGAAACCCAGTTCATCGAGGAGCTGAAATATTTCCCGCAGAACATCCGCGCCCGCGGCGGGCTCGCGATGGTGTACCAAGCGAGCGGCAAGCCCGAGGATGCGGCGCGCGTGCTCGCCGACATGCTGCGCATCACGCCGACCGCCGACAGCTACGCGCTGGCGGCACGCCTGCACGCCATGTTTGGCAACCGCAAGCAGGCCGACGCCGTCAAAGCCGAGGCGAAGGGCGCCTTTGCGGCAACGAGACCACGGAGTGAACGGAGATAACGGGATCACACCGAGAAACGGCGCAACAGAGAAGCACGGCTTTCTCCGTTTCTGTGTTTCTCCGTGTACCACCGTTGTCTCCGTTACCTCTGCTGCCGTTGCGTCCGTCCTCTCGGTCGCGCTCCTCTCGCAGCCACCTCCGCGTCCCAACGTTCTCCTGATCACGATCGACACCGTTCGCGCCGACCACATCGGCGCCTACGGCGACGCCAAGGCGTCGACGCCGGTACTCGATCGGCTGGCGCGCGAAGGCATCCGCTTCGCGGACGCGACGACGCAGGCGCCGCTGACGGCGCCGGCGCATGCCGCACTGCTCACCGGGTCCTATCCGGCGCGCTTCGGCGTCCGCGACAACGCCACCACCCCGGTGCCCGACAGCGCGTTGACCGCGGCGGAGATCTTCAAGGGGCAGGGCTACCGCACCGGCGGCTTCGTCGGCGCCTTCATCCTGTCGGCGCCGTACGGATTCGCGCAGGGCTTCGACACCTTCGACGCCGACTTTCCCGGCTTCAGCGACGGGGTCAAGCTGCAGGTGCAGCGGCGCGGCGATGCGGTCGTGGACGCCGCCGTCAGGTGGCTGGACGCAGGCGGCGCGCAGCCGTTCTTCGGCTGGGTGCACCTCTACGACGCCCACGCGCCCTACGATCCGCCGCCGCCGTTCGCCGCGCGGTTCAAGGCGTCACCGTACGATGGCGAGATCGCCTACGTCGACGCCTGCATCGGCCGTCTCGTCGCGGCGCTGGAGCGCAGCGGCCGGCTCGATCGCACGCTGATCGCCGTCGTCGCCGATCATGGCGAGAGCCTTGGCGCCCACGGCGAGCAGGAGCATGGGATCTTTCTGTACGACGAGGTGCTGCGGATTCCATGGATCATGCGGCTGCCGGCGCGCCTGCGCGCCGGCGTCACCGTCTCGGAACAGGTCCGCGCCATCGACGTCCTGCCGACGCTGACGGCGATTGCCGGCGTCGCGATGCCGCGCACCGACGGCGAGAGCGTCGCGGTGCTCGCCGACGGCCAGAGGCGCCGCGATGCCCCCTCCTCGTATGCCGAGACCTACTATCCGAAGTGGCATTACGGCTGGAGCGAGCTGAAGTCGATCCGCGGCGATCGATGGAAGTACATCGACGCCCCCACGGCGGAAGCGTACGACTTGCGCGCCGATCCGGGCGAGCGCCGGAATGTCGCGGCGGCTCGCGGACCGCTGGTCGCGGGGATGAGCGCCGCGCTGGCCCGGATCGACGCCGGCTTCGGCGGCGCCGCGGCGACGCCGCCACCGCAGCCGGACGCGGACACGCTGGCGCGGCTGCGCAGTCTCGGCTACGTCGGCATGGCGGCGCCGTCTGCGTCCGGCGCGCGCGGCGCCGATCCCAAGGACATGATTGCGGGTGCCGCAGCCTTTCGCGACGGCGTCAGCCGCGCGATGGACGCGCTCGCGCGCGATCAGCCGTCAGTGGCGCTCGCGCAGCTCACACCGCTGCTCGCGATCAACGACCGGTCCTACGAGCTGCATCTCTTTCTCGGCGATGCCTACGCGGCGACCCGTCAGATCGAGCATGCGCTCGGCGAATACGCGGCGGCGCGGTTGCTGAACCCGCGCAGCGCCGCGCCGCTGCTCTCCGCCGCGCGCGTCTACCTCGCGCAGGGGGACACGACGCGCGCGATGCAGCAGGCGGACGAAGCGGCCGCGATCGAGCCGGGCAGCGGCGACGTCAGTGTGGTGCTCGGCACCATTCACGAGCGCGCCGGGCGCACGCCGCAGGCGATGGCCGCATACATGGCCGCCGTTCGCGCCAACGGGTCGGATCCGCAGGCCCGCGCCCACGTCGCCAGCCTGGCGATGCGGACGCGGCAGTTCGCGGTCGCGCAGCCGCAGTTCGAAGCGCTGCTGCGCATGGGATATCGTCCCTCGCGCATGCATTTCGGCCTGGCCCAGATCGCGGAAGCCGAAGGGGACGCCGCGCGCGCCGTTGCGGAATATCGTGAGGCGGTCCGGCTCGAGCCGTCGTTCGCGGACGCGAAGGCGGCGCTCGCCAGACTGGGAGGGTGACCCCGGGACACCGTCCGCCCCGGGGTTCGAACCAGGAGCCGAGAACTAAAAGGTAAACCGAACCCCGAGACGGGCGATCCGCGGGTTCATAATCTCCAGCGTCTGATCGAATCCGGTCGCGCCGGTCGCACGCGCGTCGTACTGCTTGCCGAGGAGCGTCCCCGAGTTCAGCAGGTTGAACACGTCGAAGTCGAGCGCGACGTAGGCGCTGCCGAAGCGGATCCGCTTCTCGACCCGGCCGTCGAGCGAGCTCACCGCGGGCAGCCTGAACGCATCCACCTGGTTCACCAGCAGCACGTTCTTGCGGCCGAGCGGGTCGCCGGTCGACACGCTGCTCTGGAAGAACGGCTCGGCGTACCCCTGGCGCGTCACGAGGTTGGCGCCGAAGTTCAGACCCCATGGACCTTCATAGGAGCCGTTGGCGACGAGCTGGTACTTCGGCGCGACCAGGTAGACGTTGCTCTTGCCGCTGCCGGCGGATTTCCGCACCACCAGACCGCCGTTGATCTGCGGCCCGGCGAACTGGCGGCTCTGCGTGATGGCCGGCGCCGGCGCCTTGGTCGGGTCGACGATCGACAGCGAGGGATCGTCGAAGTACTCACGCCAATCGTTGGTCGAGAAGCCGAAGCGCGCCATCCAGTGGTTCGCCATCCGCTTCGTCGCGCTCACCTCGACCCCGACGTAGCGCTGATGGTAGCCCTGCCGATTCGTTTCGGTCTCGCCGCCGCCGGCCGGCACCGCCGACGATCTCAGCGCGTAGATCGGGACGCTGTACGCGCCCAGCTCCGCGATGTTGCCGCTGAGCGTGCCCGTCTGCGTGTAGTCGGACGGTTTCACGCCGGTCAGCGGATCCCAGATCAGGTCGACCATCCTGCGGTAGGTGAAGGTCGCGCTGACGCCGAAGTTCGGCATCACCTGGCGATCGAACCCGACCAGCAGTTCGTGCGTGATCGGCGCCTTGACGTTGGGATCGACGGTGTTGACCGTGGACACGCGCGCCGGATTGGTCGGATCGAATCCGGTGAAGCCGGTGAGCCCCGGGGGGGACAGGATTTCGCTCAACTGCGCGATGCCGTCGGCGTTGCGGTCGACCGCGTTGTAGTAGGCGTACGAGTACTGGATCGGCGAGACGAACTTGGCTTCGTCGCCAGGCAGCTGCGACGCGAACATCGCATAGCTGGCGCGCACGATGCTCTTGCGCCCTTCGTCGACCGCGTAGGTGATGCCGACCCGCGGCACCAGGTTGTTCCACTTGAATACGCCCGCTACCGCCGGAGCGGTCACCGCCGGCAGGATGGCGACGCCCGGGACCCCGGGTACCGACGAGGCGCCGAGCGACGACTCCTGATGATCGAACCGGACGCCGCCGATCAACGTGAGCCGGTCGAGCGAGATCGTATCGGTGACGAAGGCGTTGAAATATTTCGCGGTGGTGACCGCCTGGTAGTCGCGTGCGATCTGCACGGTCATGTTCGGATAGCCGTCCCAACTCGTCACCAGGTGGCTGGCCGGCCAGATCTGCTGAGTGTCGACCGGCGTCGAGCGCCAGGTGCCGCCGAATTTCAGCTCGTTCTTGCCCGCGAAGTAGTTGGCGTCGGCGCCAGCGTAGTGCTGCGGCCGGTTGCTCTTGTACTCGTAGAACGAGTTGTGCGCCACCAGGCCATCGTCGAAGTAGTAGTCGGTGCCGAGGCCGCCGACCGGCGCGAGGTCGAAGCCGCCGTCGACGTGCGCGACCTTGACCGTCGCGAACAGGCCGGTGCCGACGACGAAGTTGCCTTCACCTTTGTAGTACTTGGTCGGGCCGGTCTGGTTCCAGGTGGTTTCGGGCGGGCGAATCGGGCTCGCGCTGCGGCCGTTCTTCACCTTGTTGTTCTCGTAGAAGGTGAAGTTGCCGCGGATGCTCTTGGTCGCCTGGCCGTCGATCTTGAGGGCGTAGTTCTTGAAAATCGTGTTGTCCGGATCGCCGGTCAGCGTCAGCAGGTTGATGTCGGTCTGGCCGATAGTGCCCCAGATCCAGACGCGGTCCTTGAGCAGCGGGCCGCCGAGATCGAAGCCGCGATCGAAATACTTGTCGGTCCGGTTGCCCTTGCCGGTCGTGTTGCCGAGCGCGGCAGCGAGCTCCGGCGAGATATTCACGTTCTGGAGCTTGTCGTTCTCGAAATACGCGCGCACGTCGCCGGCCGGCCTGTTCAGGCCCTTCTTCAGGATCATGTTGAGCCCGACGCCGCCGGTGGCGTTCTGGGCGTCGGCGCCGCCGGTCGTAATCGCCATCTCCTGGAAGCTGTCGAAGTCGTAGTAGAACGCCGAGGAGCCGGTCGCGCCCATATCGGTGACCGGCACGCCGTCGATGCTCCAGGTGTTGTCCTTGTCGTTGGCGCCCTTGGCGTTGTAGTTGGACTGCTGCCCCGATTCGGCGCCGCCGACGTTGACGCGATCCATGTAGACGGTGGGAACGGTCTGCATCACGACCCAGGGATCGCGCGCGCTCGGAATGTTCTGCAGCTCCTCGAGCGTCACGTTCGTCGTCGTCGTATCGCGCTTGAGATCGATCATCGGCGTCGCCGCCCTGACGTCGACGGTCTCCGCCGTGCCCGCGACCGCGAGCTTTGCGGAGACCGGCGTCGATGCGCCGCTGACGACCTCGACGGTGTTGTTCACGAAGGCGTTGAAGCCCGCGAGCGAGGCTTTGATCGCGTAGGTGCCGACCGGCAGGTTGAGGAAGCGCGCCTGCCCCTGCGCGTCGGTGACCTGCGTCTGGCTGATCGGTCCGGTGAGATCGATGTTGACGCCCGGCAGCCGTCCGCCGGTCGCGTCCTCGACGACGACGTCGATGCGTCCGGTGAACACCTGCGCCGACGCGATCGGAACGCAGCCGACCGCCATCACGATCGCGCCGAGCCACGTGCTGAATCTTTTCAACTGACAGGTCATGCGTCCGCTCCTTCTGTATGCGTGGACATCATAACCCTTGCGATATAAGTCAATAACTTATGCGCCGGCCGTTCACGGTATTGAATGCGGCGCAATCCAAAGTCCGGGAGTGTCGCGGCCGATCGTGCCGGTCGTGGGAGACCTGGACAGTGACCGTCCCGATATCGAACCGCGGCGGGCCGGTCAGTCGCGTCTTGATGCGTTCTTGATGTCGTCCTTCAACTGCGGGTTGACCCGAAAGCCGGCTTTTTCGGCGGTCTTGATTGCGGCTTCCGCCTCGGCGACGCGCCCGGTCTGCAGGTAGACGACGGCCAGATTGTTGTGCGCTTCGCCGAGCTTCGAGTTGACTTCGACTGCCGCCTTCCATTCCGTTTCCGCGGCATCGCGATCGCCGTTGCGGAAATAGGCGCTGCCGAGCGACAGGAGCACTTCGGCCGGCGGACGATAGCCGGTCGACAGCGAGCTGCGCTGCTTGTCGAGATCCAGCAGGTGCTGTTCGGCACGCATCGCGAGCAGCTGATGACCCGACTGCTGCAGCACCTTGACGGTTTCGCGCATCTCGCGGACTTCGTCGTCGCGCTGCTTTTCGACGGCGAAGCGGTTGGTCTCGGCGAGGCCGTAGAGCGATCGAGTGGACTCGATGCAGCGCTGGAATGCCTGGATCGCGCTGGCATAGCGCTTCAGGTTCATGTACGACTGCCCCGCCTGATAGTGCGCCAGCGTGAACAGCGGATCCTTCGTGGTCGCCTTCGAGAACTCCTCGGCCGCGCGGTCGAATTTTTCCGACGTGAAGAATTCCTGGCCGATGCGGTAGAACTGCAGCGCCTCCCGGCGGCTCTGCGGATCCGCGAGCCGCTGCGCGGCGAGTGCGGACGTCATCGCGGCGATGAGGACGACGGCGAGCGGGATGCGCCGTGGAATCATGGGACTCCTCCAGAACAAAAAAATAGGGGCCACATCGCTGTGGCCCCCACTTCAACCGCGATCGGAGACTAGAACTCGAAGCGGGCGCCGAAGCGAATCTGCCGCGGCGTCTGGTACTGTCCCGGGTTGCCGGCGAACAGGCTGGATGTCCGCAGCCCGAAGTTGGCGTTCGGACCGGCGCCGAACGTGGTCGAGGTCCAGTTGTCGTAGTCGAGCACCGTCTGCTGGTTGAACAGGTTGAAGATGTCCGCCATCAGCGCGATCCGGTTACGGCCACCGGCCTTGATGTGATACGACGCCTGGAGGTCGAACTGACTCTGGAACGGCGAACGGGTCTTGAAGCCGTCGACGGTCTGAATGCCGGCGCCGCGCGCGGTATCCGGAATCTCACCGCCGTTGCCGTACGCCGGACTCGGATCCATGGCGGTCAGCGGCTTGCCCGAGCCGACGTTGACCCCGACGCCGAGGTTGAGGCCGAACGGGAACAGGTAGTTGCCGAACACCTTGCCCTGGTGCGGCCGGTCGAGCGGCAGGATGCCGTTGGCGTCGCCCAGGAAGCGGATGTCGCCGTTGCCCGCGCCGTAGAACGGCGCGTAGGTCGGATCGTTGGTCGGGAAGTCGTAGAGCGACGAGATGCCCGGGTCCGACTGGCCGTTGTCCTCGCGGTAGAAGCCCTCGAAGTTGCCGCGCAGGCGCGACCACCGGTACGACGCGATCAGCGACCAGTTGTTCGCCATCCGGCGGTTCAGCGTGAACTCGACGGCATCGTACTTGTGGACCGGATCGTCGAACTTCACGCTGCCGTATTGCGGCGCCACCGCCAACAGCGCCGGATTGACCGGCGTCGCGCTGGTCGGGTTGGTCAGGATGTAGTCGACCGACCCACAGATCGCGGCGTTGGTTTCGCTCGCCGCCATCGGGCAGTTCGCCACGTCCTCGAGCACGCGCGGGATTCGACGGTTGATGTATCGCACGCCGGCCGACGTGTTCGGCATCACTTCACGCTCGAAGCCGAGCACGAATTCCCGGATGTACGAGAGCTTCGCATTTGCATCGATGGTGTCGGCGCCAACGCCGGCGAGAATGAAGTGGTTGGTCACCGGAGCGGCGCTCGCAGTCGACTGCGTGACGGTGCCGTTCGGGATCGGACGCGTCAGCGCCGCGTCGAAATAGTCGATCCGGCTGACGCCGTTGTCCGACGACAGCGCGCGGGCGGCCAAGTCATTCGGCACGCGCGAGTAGAACAGGCCGAAGTTGCCGAACACCTTGGTCTTGCCGTCGCCGGTGGCGTCGTAGGTCGCGCCGAGGCGCGGCGCCCAGTTGTTCTTCAACTGGAAGTTGTCGATGATCCCGCCGGCGAGCTTTTCCTGATCGTAGCGAAGGCCGGGATTGATCGTCAGGCGGTTCAGCTTCCAGGTGTCCTGCACGAAAAAGTCAACGTAGTCCTGCTTGGTCGTCCGCGCGGCGTTGAAGTTGGCGCGCCCGACGCGGTAAATGCGGCCGAAGGTGACGTCGTTCAGGATGGTGATGGTGGCGCCGGTCGCCGTCTGCTGGCCGTTCGGGGCGAGGAACGTCGGGCCCGAGTACTGGGTGATGTTGTCGTAATTGACGTGATCGTATTCCAAGCCGTACTTCACCTGGTGGCCGCCGAAGATGTTCGTGGCCTTGACGGAAAACTGATTATTGAGGCTGCGGTTGCCCTGTTCGTAGAACCCGATGCCTCCCGAGACACGCGACGTCGGACCGGTCTGATCGGTCACCGACCATTCATTGACCGAGGGCGTCTCGATGATCTTGTTGAGCGCGCGGGCGTAGAAGGCCTCGACCAGGAAATTGTTCGACAGCACGCCGTCGTAGCGCACGGTCTGGTTGTGGCCGCCGTAGTCAATCGAGCTGAAACCGGCCGTGTTCGGCTTGAGCAGGGCGCTGCCGCGCTGCGGACCGTTGTCCCCCTTCGACGGATCGCCGAAGAACGACGCGTCGAACCGGTGCGCGGACGAAAACTGGAACGTGCCCTTCGCGGAGTACGCGACCGACCGGCGATCGCGCTCGGCGCCGTTCGGGAAGGTCGCCAGCAGCGCGTACTGCCCCACCGGCGTGGTCGGCACCAGGCTGGTGCGCTTGTCCCACGACGGGTCGATCGCGCCGAAGAAGAACACGCGATCCTTCCAGATCGGGCCGCCGACTTCGGCGCCGCCGTCGTTCACCTGGGTGCTGGCGACGTTGATCGTGCCGTTCGGCGACGTGGTCTGCGTCCAGGTGCCTTCGGTCTTGGACGGCCGCGTGTAGCCGAACAACGATCCGCGGACGTCGTTCGAACCGCTCTTGGTCACGACGTTGACGACGCCGCCGGTCGACTGGCCGAACTCCGCTTCATAGCCGCCGGTCTTGACCTGGACTTCCTTGACGAAGTCGAACGGGGTCGCGTTGCCGAGCGAGCCGAACACGATCGAGTACGAACCGAGCGCGCCGTAGCCCTGGTTGGTGACGTTGACGCCGTCGATGACGTACTGGTTCTCGAGGCCGCTGCCGCCGGAGATCGACGGGTTGGCGCTGCCGACGCTGCCGCCGGTGCTGACGCCCGGCGCCAAGTACAGCGTGTCGCTCAGACGCCGGCCGACCGGCACCTGGCTGAACATCTCGCTCGAGAGCACCGCGCCGGTGGTCGTCGACGAAGCGTTGATGATTGGCGAGCTGCCGGTCACCTGAACCGTTTCCGACACGCCGCCGACTTCCATTCTGAGCGACAGATCGACGGCCTGGCCGAGGCTGACAGTGACGTTCCTCTGCTCCACGGCCTTAAAGCCCTGGAGCTCACCGCGGACGGTGAACACGCCGGGGGTCAAAAACGGAATGCTGAAACGCCCTTCCGAGTCGGACACGGCGGTCTTCACGCCTTGCGGGCCGGTCGCCGTCACGTTCGCGCCGGGGACCGCGAGCCCCTGCGTGTCGACGATCCGCCCTCTGATGGAACCGGTCGTTTCCTGCGCCGCCGCGGACAGCGTGGTCAGGAGGAAAATGGCGAACAGTGCTGACGATTTCAACAATCGCATCGAGTGTGCTCCTTGTGTCAGTCTCTGACGTGATGATCGTATCAATGGCGACCAGCGGACCAGAGCGAACATTGCGCGATAACGACGAAAAAGGCCATCAAATTCATAAAATTGGATTCAGGCTTAACTCATCTATCGGTTTCGAGACAACGATTGGTCATTTTGATGACATAGCGTTGTCCAGGCTTGGACAACCGCGTCAATCGCGACGTCTATAATGCGTCGCAGTGATAGCTCTCGTTCTGGCGTTGACCGCGGCCCTCGCGACCGCCGAACAGACCGCCGATCAGCAGACCGGCGCCAGCCGCGTCGCGTTGGCGAGCGTCACGGATCCCCGTAACAGGCCGCTCGTCGACGTGGCCGCCGACGACTTCGTCATCCAGGAAGGCGCCACCCCGCGCGAGATCCTGTCCGTCCGGCCGGCCGACTACCCGATCGTCCTCGTCCTCGATACCGGCAGCGAGGGACGGGCGGACTTCGCGCTGATGCAGAAGGCCGCCGCGCACTTCATCGAACGGGTCGGCCAGCGGCCGATCGCGCTGGCCACGTGCGGCGCCGCGCCGAGGATGCTGGCGACGTTCGAGGATGAACGGCAAGCGGTGCTCGCGAAGCTCGCCGCGCTGAGGCCCGAGACGACGGGTGCCAGCGTGCTGCTGGAAGGGGCGGCGCTGGCCGGAGAGACGGTTCGCGCCACCGGCACACTGTTCTCCGCGGTGGTCGTGCTGTCGGCGGCCGCGACGGACGGCAGCCGCGAGGCGACCGACGCGATGATCGCGCCGATCGTCGACAGCAACGCGATTCTGCACGTGATCGCCAACCACCCGAGCACGGGGTCACATCTGGCCTCCACCCACGTGCTGCGCGCGCTCGCCGAGCAGTCGCGCGGCGAGTTCACCGTCGTCTACTCGGCGATCTCCTACCAGGCGGCGCTCGACCAGCTTGCGGATCGCCTCGCCGGCGAGATGCTGATCGAATATCTCGTGCCGGTCGGATCCAAGCCGAACGATGTCAAGGTCGGTATCCGTATCGTCGGCGCGCGGATCCGCGGCCTTGGCGTCGCGCCGCGATGAGGATGGACAAGAAGCAACCGCCGAGCACGCAAAGACCGCGGACAAAGATCGTCCTGGCGATCTCTGCGATCTCCGCGGTTGCTTTCATCGTCGTGGTCGTTGTCGGCGGCCGGCTCTGGTTGCGGCGCGGGGCGGCGCCGGTCCTGCCGCCAGGCGCGTGCCGCGGCTGTAACGTCCTGCTGATCACCATCGACACGCTGCGCGTCGACCGCGTCGGGGCGTTTGGCGGACGTCCGGGGCTGACGCCGCATCTCGATCGGCTCGCGGCGAGCGGAGTCCGGTTCACGCGCGCCTACAGCGCCGCGCCGCTGACGCTGCCGTCGCACGCGTCGATCTTGACGGCGGTGTCCCCCCCGGTGCACGGCCTGCGGGCGAACGGGCTGTTCCGTCTCGGCGCCAGACTGCCGACGCTGGCGACGGTCCTGAAAGGCGCCGGCTACCGTACCGGCGCGTTCGTCGGCGCGTTCGTCCTCGATGCCCGCTTCGGCCTGAATCGCGGCTTCGACGTCTACGACGATCGCTACGGCGAAAAGCCGGCCGGTGGCGCCGCCGAGGGGGCCGAACGCCGTGCGGAAGACGTGATCAAGCCGGCGACCGCATGGATCGTGAATCCGCAATCCGCAATCCGCAACCCGCAATGGTTCGCCTGGGTCCATCTCTACGATCCGCACGAGCCGTATCGCGCGCCCGAGCCCTACGCGTCGCAGCACGAGCCCTACGACGCGGAGGTCGCGTATGCGGACGCGATGGTCGGCAAACTGCTCGACGATCTGCGCGCCGCGGGACAGCTCGACCGCACGCTGGTGACGGTCGCCGCGGACCACGGCGAGAGTCTCGGTGAGCACGGCGAGCGGACCCACGGCGTTTTCGTCTACGACGCGACGATGAGGGTGCCCTGGATCGTTTCGGGCTCAGGCGTCGGAGGCCAGGGATCGGGAGCGAGGCGGGACGATCTCGTCCGCCTGATCGATCTGGCGCCGACGGTGCTCGATCTGCTCGGCGTCGCGGCGCCGGCAGAATTCGAAGGGCGTTCGGTGCGGGCGATCGGCGCCACCGACGAACGCGCCGCCTACATCGAGGCGATGGACGCGAATGTGACGCGCGGCTGGGCGCCGCTGACCGGCATCGCGACCCGCGACGCCAAGCTGATCGATCTGCCGATCCCCGAGCTCTACGATCTCGCCGCCGATCCTGGCGAGAGTACCAATCTGTACGCCCGCGATCCGGCGCGGGCGCGCACGCTCGAGGCGCGGCTGCGCGGCGAAACGGCGGCGTTCGCGGCGCGCGGTTCCGCCGCCGAACGCACAACGCTCAGCGCCGACGCGCGGCAGCGGCTGCAGGCGCTCGGCTACGTGGCGTCGAGCGCGGAACCGGGCGCCCGCGTCTACAGCGACGCCGACGACCCGAAGACGCTGATCGCGCCCGCCAACGAATTGCAGCGCGCGGTCACCGCGTTCAACACCGGCGCGCGCGGCCCGGCGATGGCGGCCGCGCGGACAATCATGCAGCAGCACCCGCACTTCGCGACCGCGTACGGCATGTACGCGTCGATGCAGCGGCAAAGCGGCGATCTGCCCGGCGCGATCGCGACCGTCGAGGATGCGGCGCGACGCGGCATCGCCGATCAAAGTGTGATGGTGGTGCTGGCCGGCTATCTGCAGGAAGCGGGCGACGCCGCAAAAGCGGTTGCGGTGCTCGAAGCGGTGATTGCCGCCCATCCCGATTACGCCGAGGCCTACAACTCGCTCGGCGTCGTGCTGTCGCGTCTCGGCCGTCACGATCGCGCGCGGATCGCCCTGCGTCAGGTGCTGGAGCTCGATCCGACGTCGGCAGCCGCCTATGAAAACCTCGCCGTCGACGAGCTGTCGGCCGGAGAGTTGCCGGCGGCGATCGACGACCTGCGCCGCGCGCTCGATCTCGATCCGCATCTCTACGACGCGCTCTACAACCTCGCCGAGGCGCTCTTGACGCTCGGACGCGGCGACGAGGCGCGGCCGCTGATCGAACGCTTCGTCCGCGAAGCGCCGCCGGCGCGCTACGCGCCGGACATCGCGCGCTTCAAGGCGCTGCTCACTCGTTAGAGCGCCTCTTCCAGGCCTGTCGTGCGGAGCGCCAACTGAAAAAAAAAGGCGGGAGGGCCGGGGGTTTCCCCTCCGACCCATCCCGCCTCGCGGTCTTTCCTGGGTTAACGAACTACCAGATGAAGCGGAACCCTACGCGTGCCGTCCGCGGCCCAAGAATCGCCGTCGGCGACTGAAACGCCGCGCCGGTGGCGTAGCTGATCGTCTCCGCGGCGTACTTGTTGGTCAGGTTGAAGCCGTCCAGGAACACACGGACTTTGGTGTTTGCCGGCAGCTTGATGGTTTTCTCGACGCGCACGTCGAGAACGGTGATGTTGTCCTGGCGGAAGGCATTGAAGTCGCTGACGTAGACCGTCGTCGACGACAGGCTCGCCGCCGTGAGGCCGCTGGCGACGCTGCCATTGGCCGCGCTGAAGGTGCAAGCGCACGAGGCGGGCGCCGACACATTCAGGGTTCGCGCGTAGTTCACTCCCGCCTGGAAGCGGAAGACAGGGCTGATGTTGATTCCCCACGGCGCGTTGTACATCCCGGTGATCTTGAAGCTGTACGACGAGAAGTCGTAGTCGAACGGACCATTCGGGGTGTTCGGGTAGCCGCGCGGGAAATCATGCTGCCAGGTGTAGGCGAAGCCAGTCGACAGCGAGTAATTGTGGCTCTGACGCTTGTTCAGCGACAGCTCGACCGTCTTGTACTTGCCGTTGTCCGGCGCGTTCATGATGACGTTGTTCGTCGGATAGGCGCAGGTCGGCGTCACCGTCGTTGTGGTCGCGGTGCAGCCTGAAATCGACGCCGTCGGAATGCCGAAGTAGGTCCGGCTGACATCGTCGGCCGTATTCGCGATGCCGTCGATACCCGGATCGTTGACCGAGAACGGCACGGTGTAGGCCGATGCCGGCCGCAGCGGCTGGAGCGCGACGGTGCCTACCTGATTGTTGACGCCGAGGTAGACGAAACCGGCGCGGAGTCCGACACCCTCGGTCAACTGCTGCTCGATGAACGCGGTCGTCTGGTTCGAATACGGCTGCTTGATGTTGGGGTCGACGCTGATCGTCCCAGCCAGCGCGCTCGACGTCAGTGCCCCTTCTTCGCCCGGCTCGTACGTCTTGTCGCCGGGAATGCAGGTCGGGCACACCTTCGTATCGGTCCACGCGTAGGTGACACTCTTGACCTGTTGGTTGGTGTTCGCGGTCGACGCGACACCGACGCCCGGATTGAAGCGGTACAGGCCGTAGTTCAATTTCAGCACGGTCTTGCCGGTACCCGACAGGTCATACGTCATACCGAGACGCGGCACGAACGAATTCCAGTTCACGTAGTGCTGCTCCGCGAAGGTCGTCGCCGGAATCGCGAGGCCGGTCGGGAACGTGAACGCGAGCTGGTTCTGTGTCGGCGTCCAGACGTCGTAGTGATCGAACCGCAAGCCGAGGTTGAAGGTGGCGCGGCCGATGGCGTACTGATCCGTGAAGAACGCGTCGTAGGTCGTCACCTTGTCGATGCTGGTGAGGTTACCGTTCGGGCCGTCACCAAGGCTGCCGACGTGCGTCGCGGTCGGTGCGGCAAAATTCACCGACGACGGTAAGCCGTTGCTGCCGATGTTCTCGCGCGTGTTGCCTGAGTACACCTGCGTGTAGCCGTACCAGCCGGTTTCGAGCAGCATCTCGCCGCCGACTTTGAAGTTGTGCGTGCCGCCCCAGCCGTCCTTGAAGTAGGTCACGGCGCCGGTCAACTGACGCCGCTGCCGATCCGTCTGCTCTTTCTGATCGGCGCCGAAGTACTGCGACAACTGCGAGTTGACGATCTCGTGCGCGGTGGTGTCGCTATTCGCGATGAGCGGGAAGTAATAGCCGAATACGCCGTAGCGTGCTTCGGCGTACAGATTCTTGTTCAGCGTGCCATTCCACTCGCCCTTGTAAATCCAGCTGCCCGACGTCTGGAACAAGGTGCTGCCCAGGTCGCTGTAGTTGAATGCCGAGGACGGGAGCCGGTTCGGCTGTTCCTTCTGGCCCCACTGGTAGTAGCCGATCAACTTGTTGTTCTGGTTGATCTGATAGGTCGTCTTACCCGACGGGTTCCAGAGCAGCGTATTGAACGGCTGCCCGGCGGCGTTGCCGATGAAGTTCGGCTGGCCGACCGACGTCTTCTGGTTGCGGTACGAGAAGTACCACCACACCTTGTCCTTCTTGATCGGGCCGCCGACGTTGATGTTGGTGTCGCGGTACTTCAGCGTTTCGTTGCTGTGATCGCGGATGCCCGCGGTATTGGTGGGACTGAAAAGGAACTGCGACGGCACGTTCGACGCGATGTTGTCGCCGATCATCCCGTTGGTTTCGTAGTCGTCGTAGAACTCGCCCTGGAACTTGTTGCCGCCGGACTTGCCGAGCATCTGGCTCTGCACGCCCGGGGTCGGCATCTCGGCGCCCTGCCCGACCGTGCCGAGGAACACTTCCTCGAACGACCCGTAGTCGACATAGAAGCCGGCGCCGCTGGTGCCCTCGGTGGTGTTGATGCCCTCGACGAGGACGCGGTTCTGGCCGCTGTAGCCGTAGGCGACGTAGCCGGTCTGCGTGCCGGCGCGGTTGCCGCCTACGTCGATGCGGCCCATCGACACCGACGGGGTCACCGCGAGCAGCGACCACAGGTCGCGCGAGTTCGGCATTTCCTGCAGGGCTTCCAGCTTGAAGTTCTGCTGGACGCGCGTGTTCGAGGTGTCGATGACCGGCGAGTCACCCGTGACCGTCACCGTCTCGTTCAGCGACGCGACCGCGAGTTCGACGTTGACCGTCGCGCTGAAGCCCATCGAGATCTGGATGTTCTCGCGCTTCAGGGTATTGAACCCCGGCAGCTCGAACGTCACCGTGTAGGTGCCGGGAGGCAGCGCCGGGAAACGATAATTGCCACCCGTATCGGTGACCGAGGTCTGGATGCCCATCGACGAGGGACTCGTCGCGCTCACCGTGACGCCGGGGAGCACGCCGCCGCTGCTGTCGGCGACCTTGCCATTGATCGAACCGGTGGTCGACGCGCCACCGCCTTGCGCAAACGCATGCGTTGAGGCGAGCAGGCAGACGGCCAGCACCGCGACAACCAAATGGAACCCTCGACGTTTCATTGAACGCCCTCCTGTTTCTGAAACCCGCGCACTGTTCAGACGCTGTGCGCTTTGACGTAGTAGTGCTGGCCTACAGGCAAACATCATGCTCGCTGTGAGGCGACGGAGATTAGCACCGAAGCGTAGGCGACGCAACGAGTTACAGTTGTTTCCCGCAAAGACATCCAGAGACAAGATAGCGGCGATCCAGATCGTCGGATCGCATGATTCGGCGATCTGGATTCGAAGAGTGCCCACCATCCTGCGTTACCATCGCTGTTTCGATGGCGATGCATCGTTTTTCGGCGGCTGTCCTCACCCTCAGCCTCGTTCTCGTGTGGTCGGCCCGCAGCGCGACGCAAAGCGTGCCTGTCGACGCCGACGCTGCCGCAGCGCAACGCGCGGCAAGCGCTGGAGCAGGCGCAGTCGGCGCGGCCGTCTGCGCCACGTGCCACCGCGACGTCCACGACACGTGGACTGGCGGGCGGCACAGCAAGATGATTCAGGCGGCGAGCGCCGCCAGCGTTGCCGGTGACTTCTCGCAGACCCGCATCACGCTTCGTGGCCAGCCGTTTCAGCTGCGCGCCGCCGGCGGCGCATACTTCATCACCGAGTCGAACATCACCGGGACGCCGCGAGAGCATCGCGTCGAATTCACCCTCGGCAGCCGCCGTATCCAGCATTACCTGACCACGATCGAGAACGGCCGGATCATCGTCCTGACACCGAGCTGGGACGTCACCCGGCGCGAGTGGTTCGACAACATGGACATCGTCCGGCCCGACGAGGACGATCGGACGCCGGTGCAGCAGTGGAACAGGAACTGCGTCGGCTGTCATGTCAGCCAGCAGGACAACCACTATCAGCCGGACACGCACACTTACGCCACGACCTTCGTCGATTCAGGCACGTCGTGCGAGCGCTGCCACGGTCCGGGCAGCGCGCACGTCGCGCAGTACCGCGCCGCCGGCGCCGCAGCTGCAGCCGATCGCGCGATCGTCCGGCCGACCCGGCTCGACCCGAACGCGAGCAGCATGATCTGCGCGCAGTGCCATTCGCTGCGCGACATCATCGGCCCCGGCTACCGGGCCGGCGCGGACTACTACGATTACTTCCAGCCGGTGCTCGAGTACGGCCCGCGCAAGGAGTCGGATCCGACCTACTGGGCCGACGGACGGCCGCGGCGCTTCTCCAACGACGCGCTCGGGCTGTGGCAGAGCGCCTGCTTCCTGCGCGGCGGCGCTACGTGCACCTCCTGCCATCGCGATCCGCATTTGCCCGACGTCGACAAGAACGCGCAGCTCGCGGCGTCGAACAACGCGCTGTGCGCCGGCTGTCATCAGTCGATCGCCGCGACGGTGACGACACACTCGCGTCATCGCGCCGGCAGCGCGGGGACCTCGTGCGTCGAGTGCCACATGCCGAAGACGGTGCTCAGCATCAAGGCGCGGATCCGCGATCACTCGATCAGCCTGCCGGCGCCCGAAAACAGCGTGCGCTTCGGGATTCCCAACGCGTGCACCGAGTGCCACAGCGACAAGAAAGCGGCATGGGCCGTTGACGTGCTTGCGAAATGGTCGCCCGATCGACGCCGCCAGAAGCTCGTGCAGCGCGCCGAAGCGTTCACTGGCGGCCGCGCGCGCCGCCCGGAAGCGCTCGCACCGCTGCTCGCCATCGCCGCCGACGCACAGGCCGGACCGCTGATCCAGGCCAATGCGATCGGATACCTGTCGAACTACCCCGATCCGCGCGCGCTGACGGCGCTCGTCGGCGCGGCGAGGGCCGCGCATCCGGCGATCCGCGCCGCCGCGGTGTCCGGCCTCGGCGCGATCGCGTCGGCCGACGCCAGCCGGCGATCGACGCTGCTCGCCGCGCTCGACGATCCAGCACGCGCGGTACGCATCGCGGCCCTCGCCGGGCTGGTCAATCATGGCGGCGCCGCGCCCGAAGGCGAAGACGCGGTGCGCTTTCATCGCGTCAGCCTCGAGTTCGCCGCCCGCGCGGCACTGCACGAAGACGACGCCGCGATCCAGCAGGAGGCAGGGCTGGTGCGCATGCTCGCCGGCGATCTCGATCGGGCCGCGACCGCGTTCGAGATCGCGCTCGGGCTCGAGGCCGACCGGCCGTCGGTGAGGTTTCTGCTCGGGATGGTGCGATTCGGACAGCGGCGTCTGGACGAGGCGCGCGCGTGGCTGCGGCAGGTACCAGCGTCGGACCCATCCTACGCCGCGGCGCAGGCGCAGCTGCAAAGGCTGCAGCAATAACCGAACAAAGAAAAACCGCGGAGCGCGCCAAGAACGCCGAGATATCTTCCCTCGGCGGCCTCGGCGATCTCTGCGGTTTTGTCGGGATTAGTTGCGCCGGCCCTCGACCTGCTTGAGCGCTTCGTCGATCAGCTTTTCGTTATCGGCTGTCGAGAGGTTCCGCTGGATGATCTTGGAGGCGATCATGACGGAGAGGTCGACCGCCTCGCGCCGGATCTGCTCCAGCGCGCGGCTGGTCTCGAGCTGGATCTGCCGCTCGGCGTTCTTGACGATGTGATCGGCCTCGCCCCGCGCCTTGGCGCGGATCTCCTCCCGCAGCCGATCGCCGTCGGCGCGGCTCTGCGTAATGATCGACTCGGCGTCGACCCGGGCGCGCTGGAGGATGTGCGCCGACTCGACGTGCAGCCGCTCCAGCTCGGTCTTCGCCTGCTGGGCGTCGTCGAGCGATTTGCGGATCGCGTTCTGACGCGTCTCCAGCGCTTCGAGCAGCGGGCTCCACGCCAGCTTCTTCAGGGCCCAGAGGAGCCCGAGGAAGGTGACGATCGTCCAGATGAACAGCCCGGGATCGGGCTGGACCAGCGGGTTCATGGTGCGTTATCCCTTCGGGCCCATGATCAGCACGAGGAACGCGAACACTTCCGCGAGAATCGCCACGCCCTCGAGCAGGAACAGCGGCAGGTTGATCGCCGCGGTGATCTTGTCGGCGGCGCTGGGCTGCCGCGCAATGCTTTCCGCGGCGGCGGCGGCGAACTTGCCGATACCGAGCGCGGCCCCGATGACAATCATGCCGAGCCCGATCGCGACGCCGAACAGATGAATATTCGCCATTTCCTCTAACTCCTCCGTAGTGGTGTCTTAGTGATGAACGTGAATGGCCATGCCCACAAACACGGCCGTCAACAACGTGAACACGTAGGCCTGAACCAGGACGACGATCACTTCCAGCAGCGAGATGCCGATCGCCAGCGGCAGGGTCATGACCAGGCCGGCGCCGAGACCGGCGGCCTGGCCGCCGATTTCGGCGAACAGAAAGACCAGCGACAGCAGCGCGAGCAGCGCGATGTGGCCCCCCGTCATGTTCGCGGCGAGTCGCATCGTCAGCGCGAACGGCCGCACGAACATGCCCATGATCTCGATCGGGATCAGGAGGATGTAAATCGGCCAGGCGAGGCCGTGCGGCACCAGGTTCATCCAGTGCTTGACGACGCCGTGCGCCTTCGAGCCGGCGACGATGATCGCGCCGAACGTGATGGTGGCGAGCGCCGCGGTGACGTTGTAGTTCGCGGTCGCGGTGGTGCCGCCGTGCATGACGTGCTTGACCCACGAGGTCTCGCCGGTGTGCAGCACGAAGTGGTCGAGCAGGCCGAGGACGTCGAAGATCGGAATCAGGCCGATGACGTTGGCGGTGAAGATGAAGAAGGCGAACGTCAGCAGCAGCGGCGCCCAGGTGCTGACCCACTTCTTGCCCACGTTCGGCTGGACGATCTCGTCGCGGACGAACACGACCACCGCTTCGAGCCCGTTCATGAACCCGGACGGGATCAGCCGATCCTGTTTGAGATACCGCCGCACCGCCCAGGTCACGACCACGAACAGCGCGACCGCGACCACCCACAGCATCATGACGTGCTTGGTGACCGACATGTCGATCCCCATCAGCTTCGGCAGATGGATCAGTGGCTCGCCGAGGCTGCTGTTGGCGACGTGATGGATGATGGTTTCGCCGGCGTCGAACTTCTCGGCGTGACCTTCCGCCGCGGCGGCGCCATGTTGTACGGCTTCTTGAACGAACATCGTTGTTGTTTAGGACGCGAACAGGCGACGCAGTGCGAGCGCCTCGATCAAATGCAGCGCGATGAACGCGCTCGTAAAACTCACCGCGAACGGGACGGCTGGCTGGGACAACACCGTGAGTACCACCGCCACGTAGGCGCCGAAAAACACCATCTTGGCGACGAATCCGGCCATCATCAGGCCGGTCAGCGCCACCGGATCGCGCCGATACGTCTGGTCGGCGAGACGCCAGGTGGTAATCGCCACCACCAGCGGACCGGCCATCCCGTACAGCGTCGCGCTCATTGCGCCCGCACCGAATCCGATCGTCGCGGCCAGCCACGACACCAGGCCGGCGCCGACCATCCAGACGACCGGGGTCATTTCTTCGAGAACACGGTCTTCGCCAGCTCGTACATCCCGACGACGATCCCGAGCAGCAAGCCGCCGAGCAGGTACCAGTGCGACTCGACGGCGCGCCAGTAGTCGACGGCGAAGCCGATGCCGCCGAGCAGGATAATCGCGCCGATCAGCGTGTAGCCGGCGCCTGCGGCCGGTCCGGCCTGCTCCGCCTGCTCTTGCAGCGCGCGGGTGGAACGGGCGAGATTCGAGTCGCGGTCCTTGTCAGCCATGACAGCAGGCCATTATCGCCGACGCTGGCCGGGCAGTATACCGTACCTTGTGAAATAGTTCACCAGCCGTCCCCGGCCACGACAGCGCCACGCGCACGACGACAACTCCCCAAAAACCGCTGGCGTGGGTGACAGGATCTACCGCACGGCGGCCGAAATCCCGGCGACGCCGAGCGTGCGCGCCGAGGCGTCGGCGACCTCGAACAGCAGCCGCGGGTAGATGCCGAGGATCAGGGTGGCGGCGACCGCCAGGCCGAGCACGATCGCCAGCGCCGGGCTCGTCGCCGGCGCCGATCCGACCGTTTCCTTCTTGAGATACATGAAGACCACGATCCGGACGTAGTAATAGAGCGAGATCGCGCTGTTGAGCACGCCGATGATCGCCAGGCCGTAGTAGTGCGCGTCGATCGCCGCGCTGAAGAGCCAGAACTTGCCCATGAACCCGGCCGTCGGCGGGATGCCGCCGAGCGACAGCATGAACAGCAGCATCGCGAACGCGGCGAACGGATTGCGGAACGCCAGGCCGCTGAAGTCCTTCATCTCGTCCCCCTGGACGTCCGAGCGCCGCAGCATGGTGATCACCGCGAAGGCGCCGAGCTGCATGAAGGCGTAGATCATCAGGTAGACCAGCATCGCGGTGATGCCGCGCGCGGTGCCGGCGACCATCCCGATCAGCAGGTAGCCGGCGTGCGCGATCGACGAGTACGCCAGCATCCGCTTGACGTTCGACTGCGTCACCGCCGCGATGTTCCCCGCGGTCATCGTCAGGATCGACAGCACGTAGAACAGCAGGCGCCAGTCGGCGCTCATCGACGGCAGCCCCTCGACGAAGATGCGGATCAGCATCGCGAACGACGCCGCCTTGGAGCCGACCGAGAGGAACGCGGTGATCGGCGTCGGCGCGCCTTCGTAGACGTCCGGCGCCCACATGTGGAACGGCACCGCCGCGATCTTGAAGCCGACGCCGGCGACGACGAGGATCACCGCCAGCACCAGGCGCGGGTCGCGCTCCTGGCCGACGAACGCCGCGGCCATCAGCCGCAGGTTGGTGGTCCCCGAGAGGCCGTACATCAGCGACATGCCGTAGAGCAGGATGCCGAGCGAGAAGGCGCCGAGCAGGAAGTACTTCACCGCCGCTTCGTTCGATCGCTGGTTCGGCTTGATGTAGCCCGCCAGGATGTAGAACGACACCGCCATCGTCTCGAGGCCGATGAAGATCGTGATCAGATCGATGCCGCCGGCCATGATCATCATGCCGAGCGTGGCGCACAGGATGAGGAAGTAGTACTCACCCGGCGACGCCGCCCCCTCGGTGGCGAGGTACCGAATCGACATCAGGACGGTGATCGCCGCAGAACCGAGGAACACGACCTTGAAGAACAGCGAGAACTGATCGACCGCGAGCAGGCCGTGGGCGACCTCGACGTGGGTGTGCGCGAACGGCACCAGGGCGGCGGCGGTCGCGCCGAGCGCGAACAGCGTCACCCAGGCCAGCGCCGCGCGCTTGTCCTTCGGCAGCAGTACGTCGGCGATCAGGACGAGCAGCGCCCCGCCGGTGAGCACCAGCTCCGGCAGGATGTAGTAGAAGTCGGAGAGCGACACACCCGGCGGCATCAGCGGCGGTCCTGTCCCGCGCCGCTGGACGGCAGCGGGTTGCCGTTGACGTCGCACGGAATGGCCGACAGGAATTTCGCCGCGGCGCTGGTCGACGCCGCGATCGCGTCCGGCGTCGGCGCCGGATTGCACTCGGCGTACTTCGCGGCGTACTGCGGGTTGACGCGCATGATGATGTGCTGCACCGAACTCTCGAGCCGGCGCAGGAACGGCGCCGGGTAGATCCCCATCCAGACCGCGAGCACCAGCAGCGGCGCGAAGGTGGCGAACTCACGGTGACTCAGGTCGAGCAGCCGCTCGTTCTTCGGGTTCTCGATCTTGCCGAACATCGTGCGCTGGTAGAGATACAGCATGTAGGCGGCGCCGAGGACGACGCCGCTGCCGGCGAACGCCGCCCACCATTTGTTGGCGACGAACACTCCCTGCAGGATCAGCAGCTCGCCGATGAAGCCGTTCAGCGTCGGCAGCCCGATCGACGACATCGTCATCACCAGGAAGATCGCGGCGTAGACCGGCATCACCTTGGACAGGCCGCCGTACTCGGCAATCTCGCGCGTGTGCCGGCGCTCGTAGACGACGCCGACCAGGAGGAAGAGGCCGCCGGTGGAAATGCCGTGATTCAGCTGCTGGATGATCGCGCCGGTGAGGCCGACCGGGTTCAGCGCGAACATCCCCAGCATCACCATCGCCATGTGCGCGACGGAGGAGTAGGCGACCAGCCGCTTCCAGTCTTTCTGCGCCAGGGCCACGAGCGAGCCGTAGACGATGCCGATGATCGAGAGGGTCACCATCATCGGCACGAACGCGCGCGTGCCTTCGGGAAGGATCGGCAGGCTGAAGCGCAGGAACCCGTAGGTGCCCATCTTCAGCATCACGGCCGCCAGGATCACCGAGCCGGCGGTCGGCGCGTCGGTGTGCGCGTCGGGCAGCCAGGTGTGCAGCGGGAACATCGGCACCTTGACCGCGAAGCCGCAGAAGAAGGCGAGGAACACCCACCACTGCAGGTTGGTGGCGAAGCCGAACTGCTGCCACTGCGTGATGTCGAAGGTGTAGACGCCGGTCTGGGCATGAAACGCAAAATAGAGCGCCAGGATGCCGAGCAGCATGATCACGCTGCCGACCAGCGTGTAGAGAAAGAACTTGATCGCCGAGTACAGCCGGTTGGCGCTGCCCCAGATGCCGATCAGGAAATACATCGGCACCAGCATCACTTCCCAGAACAGGAAGAAGAGCATGAAGTCGAGCGCCATGAAGGCGCCGAGCATGCCGCTCTGCAGCACCAGCAGGAAGATGTAGTACTCCTTGACCCGCTCGGTGATGGCGTTCCACGACGACAGGATCGCGATGAACCCCATCATCGTCGTCAACAGGATCAGCAGCGTGCTGAGGCCGTCGATGCCGATGAAGTAATCGGCGCCGATCGACGGGATCCACGGCAGCCGGTCCTGGAACTGGAACTGGGCCCCGTGCGGCTCGTACCAGAACCACAGCGGCACCGAGATGACGAAGCCGATGAAGGCGGTGACGTTCGCGATCCAGCGGATGGCGTTCTCGTTCTGCTTGTTGACCAGCAGCAGGAGCAGCGCGCCGGCCAGCGGCGTGAACAGGATGATCGACAGGTAATGATTCATAAACGTCGTTGGAACGCAGAGCCCGCCACGCCCGCAAGGAATGAATTGTCGTTGCGGCGCTTAGCGGTCTTCGGCTGCAAAACTCATCGCACGAACAGATAAATCCCGACGAACGCGAAGATCCCGAACAGCATCAGCAGCGCGTAGTTCTGGACCAGGCCGGTCTGGACGCGGCGGAACGCGAGGCTCGATTCCTGCACGACCCAGCCGACCAGATTGACCAGGCCGTCGACCACGGTGCGGTCGGTGAGGCCGGAGAACCAGGAGCCGATCACGGTCAGCTTGGCGGCGCCGTTGACGGCGCCGTCGACCACCGTGCGATCGACCGCCCACAGGCCCTCGCCGGCGCCGAACGTGCCGGCGATCGCGGTCGCGTTGTACAACTCGTCGACGTAGTACTTGTTCGAGAGCACGCGGTGCGGCCCGGCCCACTGTTCGGCGAGCTGCTCGGAAATCTGCGGGCTGGTGACGTAGAACTTGTGCGCCGTGGCGATCCCGGCGACCGCGATCAGCACGGAAAATGCCATCAACCCGAGTTCGACGGCGCGGGACACATGAGGCTCGTCGGAAGGCTCCTCATTGGAGACTGCGGATTCCGGTTTGCGGATTTCTGCTGCATCCGCAGTCCGCAATCCGCCTTCCGCAATGTGGTGCTCCGCCGTGAAGCTCGGCTCGAGGAAATGTTCGATCGTGTTGGGGCCGCCGAGCGCGGCGGGGATCCCGATCAGCCCGGCGATCATCGCGCCGATCGCGAGCGCCTGGAGCGGAACGGTCATCGGCCGCGGCGATTCGTGCGGTCCGTGCCACGGACCATGACCATGACCGCCGCCGTGATCGTCGTGCGTATGGCGGCTGTCTTGGCTGTGACTCGCGGCCGTGTGACTGTCGTGACCGACGACTGACGACTGGACGCTGTCCGCCGGCCCGTGCGACACCTCGTGGTCCTTCTTTGCGGCCTGGCCATGTGCGAACGGATCGGCGGGATGGTTGACGCCGTGGGTCGCCGCGACCGCGACGTCGGCGCCGTGCCCGGTCTCCCAGGCTGGCCCTCGGTAGGCGCCGAAGAAGGTCATCGCCATCAGCCGCCACATGTAGAACGCGGTCATCAGCGCCGCGGCGACCGCGAGCACCCAGACGAACTTGTTCGCCACGAAGGCGCGGAACAGGATCTCGTCCTTCGAGAAGAAGCCCGCGAACGGCGGGATGCCGGCGATGGCGAGCGTCCCGATCATCATCGTCGCGAAGGTGACGGGCATGTACTTCTTGAGGTTGCCCATGCGGCGCATGTCCTGTTCGCCGCCCATCGCATGGATCACCGACCCGCTGCCGAGGAAGAGCAGCGCCTTGAAGAACGCGTGCGTCATCAGGTGGAACGCGCCGGCCGAGAAGGCGCCGACGCCGACCGCCGTGAACATGTAGCCGAGCTGCGACACCGTCGAATAGGCCAGCACTTTCTTGATGTCGTACTGGACCAGACCGATCGAGGCGGCCATCAGCGCCGTCAGCACCCCGACGATCGCGACGATCGTCATCACCTGCGGCGCATGCGACAGCAGGACGGCGTTGCGGCCGAGCATGTAGACGCCCGCCGTCACCATCGTCGCCGCGTGGATCAGCGCCGAGACCGGCGTCGGCCCTTCCATCGCGTCCGGCAGCCAGACATAGAGCGGGATCTGCGCGCTCTTGCCGGTCGCGCCGACGAAGAGGAACAGGCAGATGAACGACAGCACGCCGAAGTGGAGGTGCTCGATCGGCATCGCCGCCGCCGCGTTCTGCACCGCGCGGAAGTCGAGGGTGCCGAAGGTGTAGTAAATCAGGAAGACACCGAGGACGAAGCCCCAGTCGCCGACGCGGTTGGTGATGAACGCCTTCTTGCCGGCGTCAGCGGCGCTCTTCTTCTCGTACCAGTAGCCGATCAGCAGGTACGAGCAGAGGCCGACCCCTTCCCACCCCACGAACATCACGAGGAAGTTGTTCCCCAGGACGAGCATGAGCATGTAGAAGCAGAACAGGTTGAGGTAGCAGAAGAAGCGCGCCACGCCGCCGCGCGGCTCGTCGGCCATGTACGCCGTCGAGTAGACGTGAATCAGCGTGCCGATGCCGGTGATGATCAGGATCATCATCCCCGACAGCGGATCGAGCCGGAATCCCCAGGTCACCTGGAACAGGCCGATGCCCGTATTGGTCTCGAGCGGGATGCGCGGAATCCAGTCGGCGACGTTGATGTCGTACGCGCGCGCGTCGGCCGGCAGTCCGAGCAGCTGCCAGAAGGCGAACAGCGACAGGCCGAGCGCCGCCAGCATCATCGTGCAGGCGACCGCACCCGCGGTCTTGCGCGAAAACGAACGGATCCCCAGCAGGCCGTTGACGGCCGCGCCGATGGCCGGAAGAAGTGGGATTAGCCAGATGTAACGCATATGTTCACGGACGAGGTGCGCGGTGCGGCGCACCGCACGGTCACCATCGCATCAAATTCATCTCGTCGATGTTGATCGTTTCCTTGTTGCGGTAGAAGGCCAGGATGATCCCGAGCCCCACTGCCGCCTCGGCCGCTGCCACCGCGATGACGAAGATCGCGAAGACCTGGCCGACGGCGTTCTGGAGCTGCGCCGAGTAGGCCACGAGATTGATGTTGACCGCGTTGAGGATCAGCTCGATCGACATGAAGATGATGATGATGTTGCGCCGTACCATCACGCCGATCACGCCGATCATGAACAGCGCGGCGGACAACAGCATGTAATGAGTCGGGGTGATCATGACCATATGAATTGCTGAATGCTAATTGCCGATGGCGAATCTATTCTGCAATTTGCATTTGCAATTTGCATTTCTTTAGAGCTCCCGTTTCGCCAACACGATGGCGCCGATCATCGCGACCAGCAGCAGCATCGAGGCGATCTCGAACGGAATCAGGTAGCTGGTGTAGAGCATCCAGCCGACGACCTCGGTGTTGCCGGTGACCGGCACCGCCGCGGCCGCGACGATCGGGCGGACCGGCATGTCCGACGACCGCACCGCGAGCAGCGCGAGCTCGGCGAGCACCGCCGCTGCCAGGCCGAAGCCGAGCTTCGTCTTGCGATGCGGGTCCGAATGCGCTTCCGGCGGCCGCTTCAGGTTCACCAGCATGACGACGAACAGGTAGAGCACGACGATGCCGCCGGCGTAGACCAGGATCTGAATCGCGGCGAGAAACTGCGCGCCGAGCAGCACGTAGAGCGCCGCCACGAACAGGAAGTCCAGCACCAGGAACAGGACGCTGTGCACCGTATCCTTCGTGGTGATCACGAGCACGGCGAAGCCGAGGATGAACGCCGAGATGGCGTAAAACGCGATCGCGGTTCCCATTAGGAGATCAACACCTTGATGATGGCGGTCACCACCAGATTGAGGATCGACAGCGGGATCAGCACCTTCCATCCGAGCCGCATCAGCTGGTCGTAGCGATAGCGCGGCAGTGTCGCGCGGATCCAGATGAAGAAGTAGAGGAAGAGGAACGACTTGATCAGGAACCAGGTCCAGCTCGGGACGAAATCGAGGAACGCCAGCGCCGCGACGTTCGGGAACGGCCGCAGCCAGCCGCCGAGAAACAGCGTCGTCGCCACAGAGGAGACGACGATCATGTTCGCGTACTCGGCGAGGAAGAAGAGCGCGAAGCGCATGCCGCTGTATTCGGTGTGGAAGCCGCCGGTCAGCTCCTGCTCCGCTTCCGGCATGTCGAACGGCGCGCGGTTGGTTTCCGCGAGGCTGCCGATGACGAAGATGCCGAAGGCGAACGGCTGCACGAAGGCGTACCAGAGGTGCTGGCTCTCCTGCGCCCGGACGATGCCGACCATGCTGAGCGTGCCCGACATCAGGATGACGCTGACCAGGATCAGCGTGACCGCGACCTCGTACGAAATCAGCTGCGCCGAGGCGCGCAGGCTGGCGAGCAGCGGAAATTTGCTGTTCGACGCGTAGCCCGCGAGGATGATGCCGTAGACGCCGACCGACGCCACCGACACGATGTAGAGCAGCCCGACGTTGATGTCGGTGATGTAGAGCGACACCTGGCGGCCGAACAGGTTGACGACGGGCCCGAACGGAATCACCGCGTAGACGATCAGCGCCGGCACCATCGAGATGATCGGCGCCGCCGTGAACACCCACTTGTCGGCGCGCACCGGCGTGATGTCTTCCTTGAGCATCAGCTTGATGGCGTCGGCCACCGGCTGCAGGATGCCGTAGGGGCCGACCCGCATCGGCCCGAGCCGCGACTGCGCCCACGCGATCACCTTGCGCTCGAGCAGCACCATGTAGGTGACCGCGACCAGCGTCGCGTTGAGGACGATGACAATCTTCAGCAGCGGAATCAGCAGCGTGTCAATCACAGGGCGTCCTGAGATGTCAGATGGCAGAGCGTCCCTGTCATCGGTCGACCTCGCCGAGGACGACATCCAATGAGCCGATCAGCGCGACGACGTCGGCGATCAGGTGCCCCTTGATCAACGGACGGAGCCCCTGCAGGTTGCAGAACGACGGCGGCCGCACCCGGAAGCGGTACGGGTTGGTCGACTTGCCGTCGCTGACGATGAAGTAGCCGAGCTCGCCCTTCGGCGATTCGATCGCGTGGTAGGTCTCACCCGCCGCCGGCTTGATCAGGCGCGGCACCTTGCCGACGATCGGCCCTTCGGGCACGCCTTCGGTCGCCTGGCGGATGATCCGCACCGACTGGCGGAACTCCTCCATCCGTACGAGGTAGCGATCGTAGGTATCTCCGGCGGTCCCGACCGCGACGTCGAAGTCCATCTCGTCGTACGCCGCGTACGGTTCGTCCTTGCGGATGTCGCGCGGGACGCCGGAGCCGCGCAGCGGGGGGCCGCTCAGCCCGAGCGCCACCGCCTGCGGACCGGTGATCAGGCCGATGCCCTTGGTCCGCTCGAGCCAGATCCGGTTGTGCGTGAGCAGCTCCTCGTACTCATAGAGCTTGGCATCCATGATGTCGCAGAACTGGAGCACCTTCTTGTCCCAGCCCGGCGGCAGATCCTGCGGCAGGCCGCCGATGCGCATCGAGTTGTAGGTCAGGCGGGCGCCGCACATCTCCTCGAAGAGATCGAGAATCAGCTCGCGCTCGCGGAAGGCGTAGAGGAACACCGTCATCGCGCCGATGTCCATCGCGTGGGTGCCGATCCAGAGGCAGTGGCTCGCAATCCGCTGCAGCTCGCACAGGATGGTGCGGACGTAGCGCGCCCGCCGCGGCACCTCGATCGCCATCATCTTCTCGACGGTCTCGCAGTAGCCGACGTTGTTGGTCGCGGCCGCGACGTAGTCCATCCGATCGGTGAGCAGGATGATCTGCGTCCAGTTGCGGTTCTCGCTCAGCTTCTCGATGCCGCGATGCAGGTAGCCGATGACGACGTCCGCGTCGACCACCTTTTCGCCGTCGAGGCGCAGCACGACGCGCAGCACGCCGTGCGTGCTGGGATGCTGCGGGCCCATGTTGATCACCAGCTCGTTGGTGTCGAACATCGCGCCGTGAACGGTCGTCGGCGTGTCGAGCGCGTTACCGGTGCTACTCATTACTCAATATCCGCTTCTTCGCGCGCCTGGCGCAGTTTCAGCCAGTCCTCGGGGTTTTCCATCAGGAGCTCGCCCGGCCCCTCGAGCGGATAGTCCTTCCGCTGCGGGAATCCCTGCCAGTCGTCGGGCATCAGGATGCGGCGGCGATCCGGATGGCCGGTCAGGTTGACCCCGAACATGTCGTAGACCTCGCGCTCGAGCCAGTTGGCCGCCGGCCAGATGCCGGTGACCGACGGCACGGCGTCGTGCTCGCCGGCGCGGACCTTGACGCGGACGCGATGGCGATGGCGCGTCGAGTACAGGCAGTACACCAGATCGAAGCGCGCTTCTTTGCGCGGCGGCCAGTCGATTGCGGTGACGTCCGAACAGAAGTCGAACGCGGCGTCGGGGGCATCGCGCAGGTGGCGCAGCGCGGCGATCATCTGCGCCAGCGGCACGACGATCGTCCAGTCGCCGACGTAGTAGCTGACGTGGCTGACGCTGTCGGCGACGGCGCCCTGCAGCGTGGCGATGTAGACCGGCGCCGCGAGGCCGGCGGGCGGCGGCGGTTCGGTCGGCCCGCTCGGCGGCGCCGGTGCGGGCGGCGGGTGCGCCGCGGCTTTCG
>JAOBWF010000296.1 GCA_025463215.1 Acidobacteriota bacterium
GCCGAGGATCGCGAGGGCAACCTCTGGGTGGTGACGACGGACGGCGTCGATCGCTTCGCCGATACGCTGGTCGCCAGCCTGTCCGTCGCGGAGGGGTTGTGCTCGAAGGAAGCGTCCTCGGTGCTCGCTTCTCGTGACGGCAGCATCTGGACGGGCGGTGACGGCGCGCTGACCCGTCTCCACGATGGCGGCGTGACATGTTTTCGCAGCGGACGCGAACTGCCTGGGTCTCAGGTCACGTCGCTGTTCGAAGATCACGCCGGCCGGCTCTGGGTCGGTCTCGACCAGGGCCTATGGGTGTACGAGAGCGGCCGATTCCTGCAGGTCACTCGAACGGACGCTCGTCCGATCGGGCTTGTCACCGGGATCACCGAGGACGCCGATCAACGCCTCTGGATTGCGGCCGCCGGACCACCGCGGATCCTGATGCGCGTCGAGGACCGTCTGGTGCGGGAGGACGTCCTGGAGCCGCCGATGCCGCGGCGCGTCGCGCGCGATCCCGCCGGCGGACTGTGGCTGGGGCTCGTCAATGGCGACTTGGCACATGTCCGTGACGGGCGGACGGACATCCACGGGTTCGCGCATCCTGAAGGCCCGTGGCTCTACCAGCTCCTGCCGGACGCAGACGGCTCCGTCATCGCCGCAACGAGCTACGGGCTGATTGGATGGCGGGACGGGCAGGCGTTGACGCTCACTCCGAAGAATGGCCTGCCGTGCGAGCAGGTCTTTGCAATGGCCCTCGACCGTCGCGGTGATCTCTGGCTGTACATGAACTGCGCGCTGGGCGTGCTGAGGGGCGCCGACCTCCGGGCGTGGAAGCAGAACCCGAGTATCGCCGTCACGATACGAACCTTCGACGCCCTCGACGGCGTGCGATCCAATTCTGCCGCGTTCGTGGCGGGGGCACGCTCGCCGGATGGCCGGCTGTGGTTCGCGAACAGTGTGTCCCTGCAGGTCGTCGACCCGGATCGTGTCGGACGAAACAGCATCCCGCCTCCGGTGCACATCGAACGGGTCGTCGCGGACCGCACGGCCTACCCGGCACAGGACGCCCTGCGTCTTCCACCGCTCACCCGTGATCTGGAAATCCACTACGTCGGCCTCAGCTTCGCCGCACCGCAGAAAGTACGCTTCCGCTATCGCCTGGACGGTCGTGACGACACGTGGCAGGAGCCGGGGGGCCGCCGTCAGGCGTTCTACACCGATCTTCGCCCGGGCAGGTACCGATTCCGCGTGATCGCCAGCAACAACGACGGCGTGTGGAACGAGGATGGAGCGTCGCTCGAAATTGTCGTCGCCCCGGCGTGGTACCAGACGCGGGCCTTCCTGGTGCTGAGCATCCTGCTGAGTGCCCTGGCCGTGTGGGTCGCGTATCGCCTACGGGTGCGGCAGGTGGCGCGCGCCCTCACCGCGCGCTTCGATGAACGCCTGGCGGAGCGCACTCGCATGGCCCGCGACCTGCACGACACGCTGCTGCAGACCGTGCAGGGCAGCAAGATGGTCGCCGACACGGCACTGGATCGACCGGACGAGGCGCCGGCGCTGGTGCGAGCGCTGCAGCAGGTGTCTGCGTGGCTGGGCCAGGCCAGTGAGGACGGACGCGCAACGGTCAAGGCGTTACGCACCTCGACGACAGAGAGCAACAACCTTGCGGAGGCGTTTCGACGTGCGATCGAGGATTGCCAAAGACAAGGCGCCATCGACGCGTCGCTGACCGTCACCGGGGACGCCAAGGACATGCACCCGGTGGTACGCGACGAGCTCTACCGAATCGGCTACGAAGCGATTCGCAACGCGTGCACACACTCGCGCGGCAACCGCTTGGAGATCGCCCTCAACTATGGTCACGATCTCACGCTGCGCGTCGCGGACGACGGCGCCGGCATGGAGGTGACGATGGCCGAGCGCGGAAAGGAGGGACACTTCGGTCTGCGCGGTATGCGCGAGCGCGCGGCCCGCATCGGCGCCACGCTATCGATGAACAGCGTACCGGGTACCGGCACCGCGATCATCGTGACCGTACCTGGGCGCGCCATCTTCCGCAAGACGTCCACTGGCGCCGCCGCAAAGGTCCGATCGATGTTCTCAGGGACTGATGAGACACCCACAGGCCAATGATGCGCGCGTCGCGTACGAGCCGGCGAAATGCTCCGGGGCACTGTCGTGCAGTGACATCGCCCTGGAAGGTAAACTTTCCCGTGAAGCGTGAGACCCGCGTAAACACGCCGCACGCCGAGATTCATTCTTAACTGCGCCTGAAACCGATGCAGAAACGTCTCGCGGACCTTGGCCTCAGCGTGGGCGCCGAGCGGATGGTCGCGGTCTATCGAGCGCTGATGGACATCGCTGATGAGCGCACGATCATCTCGGACGAGGATCGCGTGACGGTGGTGGAGTCGGTGAACGAAGCCGCTATCACGCACGCGTAACGTGAGGAGCCTTTACGAGGCCTTGCGACTCAGCGACTGTCCGTCGAATTTCTGGCGCGCCGCCCTGATCGTCGACCAGTGCGTCTGCAGCCAGGAGACGAGCCCGCGGACCGGCTGCATGAACTGCTTGCCCAATGGCGTGAGCGCGTACTCCACCCGAGGCGGCACCTCAGCATAGACGTGGCGCGTCAGCAGGCCATCGCGCTCTAGGCTTCGCAGCGTCGCCGTCAACATCCGCTGTGAGATACCAGGAATACTTCGCTTCAACTCCGAAAACCTGGCTCGTGCCGTCGGCCTCTGTTCGAGCATCGCGATGACGAGGAGGGTCCACTTGTCGCCGACCCGGTCCAGCACTTCGCGAAACTCGCAGTCGTGATGCGCCGTCAGCGTTGCGGGCGCAGCAGCGTGTCGCGCCATACGGTTCCCTCCAGGTAACTAGCGCAGCAAAAAGTGCCGTCTTGCGTCTCAGGTCATGGTAATCGATGATACCTATGTATACAACAGTAACCATTGAGAGGGCCGTATGGTGATTCAGCTGCTTGCGACATGGATTCCTGCGCTGCTCATCGCTTTGTCCGGTGTGCTGAAGTTGTCGGGCAATCCGAAGATCGTCGAGGGGATGGCGGCGCTGGGCGTTGGGCGCTATGTTCGGCTGCTTGGCGTGATGGAGCTCGTCTTTGCCGCCTTGTTCGTGTTTCCCGCAACGATGAAGCTGGGCTTTATTCTCGCATCCTGCTACTTCGGCGGGGCCATCGCGACCGAACTGTCGCATGACGCGTTGAAGGCCAATCCCTTCATTCCGATTGTGCTGCTCTGGATCGGCGCCTTTGTCCGCGATCGAGCGATCTTCTTCTGAGGACACTTTTGATGCAGGTTGGAATTGACAGTTTCGCCGCCGCCTTCGACGAGAACAGCCTCGCCGTGAATCCGTCGGAGCGGCTGCGACAACTCGTGCAGCAGATCGAACACGCCGACGAGGTCGGGTTGGATGCGTTCGGCGTCGGCGAGCATCATCGTCGTGAGTTTCTGGATTCCGCGCCTGCCGTCATTCTGGGTGCTGCCGCGGCACGGACGCAGCGCATCCGGCTGACCAGCGCGGTCACGGTGCTCAGCGCAGAGGACCCGGTGCGAGCGTTTCAGAACTTCGCGACGCTGGATCTACTGTCCCGGGGGCGCGCCGAGATGATCGTCGGCCGTGGCTCGTCCATCGAAGCGTTTCCGCTCTTCGGCTTCCGGCTTGAGGACTACGACGAGTTGTTTGCCGAGAAGCTCGACCTTCTGCTCACGATTCGCGACCACGAGCACGTCGAGTGGTCCGGCAAGCACCGACCGGCATTGACCGGCCAGGGTATCTATCCGCGGCCGGTGCAGAATCCGCTGCCGATCTGGCTCGGCGTCGGCGGCACGCCGCAATCATTCGTCCGGGCGGGCCAACTCGGACTGCCGTTGATGGTGGCCATCATCGGCGGCGAACCCCGCCGATTCCGACCGCTGATCGACCTCTATCGAGCGACCGGGATGCAGCACGGGTACTCGGCGGGGCAGCTCAAGGTGGGCGTCCACATGCTCGGGTACGTCGCAGACACCACACAGGAGGCGGCTGACACCTTCTTTCCGGGATACGCCAAAGCCATGACGGATATCGGGAAGGAACGCGGGTGGCCTGCGATGACGCGTGCGAGCTTCGATGCGCAACGAGGGCGGGACGGGGCGCTGCTGATTGGCAGCCCCGATGAAGTGGTCGACAAGATTCTGCGGCACGCCGAGGCGTTGGGCGGCATTTCCCGCATCTCGTTTCAAATGAACGCGGCTTCGCTGCCCCAAGTGAAGATGATGCGTGCGATTGACGCGATTGGCGCGCGTGTGTTGCCTGCACTGCATCAGGTGGAAACGGACACCGGGAAGTAACCCGGCGGCATCGACTCCCTGCGCGCTTCCGCGCCTAGCCCCGGCGGCGATGTTCTGCGCGCGCCACATGATGGTCACGTACGTGCGCGGCCACTTCAAGAACGTGAGCGGATCACTGGTCTTCGATCCTGAGAATCCAGGCCAGTCTTCTGCGGAAGTGACCATCGATGGCGGAACAATCTGGACAGGACAGCCTCAGCGTGACGCGCACCTCCGGAGTGCTGATTTTCTGGATGTCGAGAATCACCCGCGGATCACATTTGCGGGCAATCGAGTAGAAGTCGCAGGCGCGCGCGACTACACCTTGACAGGCGCGCTGACGATCCGAGGGGTGTCTCGCGAAGTTGAGCTCAAGGTCAATTACCTTGGCCAATGGCGAACTCCGTGGTGGGAAGAGAAGGACGGAAAATGGATAGACAAGGGTCCGAAGGTGCGGGCCGGGTTCGTCGCCAAGACCAAGATCAACCGCCATGATTTCGGCGTCAGCTGGAATGATGTCGTGGACAAAGGCGGGGTCGTTGTCGGCAACACGATTGACATCACGATCGACGCAGACGCGATATTGGACGAACACAACGAAGCTGCGCGCTAAGCGAGGCTAGATGCAAATTGGCATCCATAGCTTCGCGACGGCGGATGACGATAGCCCGTACGATGGTGCCCATGCTAGGACACATTCTCGCGCATTCGCGGCCCACCTTCAGCACCGCGTTCAGCCGACACGTGGGTCGTTCTCCGGGACGCTATGCACGCGAGGGCTGGAAGGGCGAACCGGTCTGACGGTGACTTACAAGGAATTGCTCGCCCAACCGAGCTAAGGAGGCGTCTGCCGAACGTCCCGGTCAGACGCTGTGATTTACGGAGACACGTCGGCCGCTCGTACGCCGCCGAACCCGACGTTATTGTCAAAGGACTCGCGGGTAACGAGGCGATCAAGGCGGCCGATACGCTGCTCCTCACGTACCGAACCAGTTGAGTGTGGACTACAACGCCCACGTGCTCGAAAGCATCCTCAAGTACGTTGCTCCGGAGCTCGGCTGGCGCTGACTGCGGACTCTGGTGACGCAACGCTCAGGATCGGTCGGCCCTCTGCTTAGGCGTGACTTCGTGTGCGCAGGTACGTGTCGTCTGAAGTGGAAAACAAAACTGTGTCAGAAGGTGGCTGCGCTGCAGAGCGAGTACTCACGGTGGTGGCGCGAGCCCGAGCGCGAGATCCTGCCGACCCTCGAGGAACTGGGCATCGGCTTCGTGCCGTTCAGCCCGCTCGGCAAGGGTTTTCTGACCGGCACGATCGACGACAAAACGACGTTCGAGCCGACGGATTTTCGCAATGTCGTGCCGCGCTTCACCGAGGGGAACCGGAAGGCGAACCTCGCATTTGTCGAATGGCTGAAGACGTTCGCTGCGCGCAAGCACGCCACGCCCGCGCAGATCGCCCTCGCCTCGCTGCTCGCGCAGAAGCCGTGGATTGTGCCGATTCCGGGCACCACGAAGCGGCAACGGCTCGACGAGAACGTCGGCGCCGAGGGCATTCATCTGAAGGTTGATGACATTCAAGAAATCGACCGGGCCGCGTCACAGATCGAAGTGCAGGGTGCGCGTTATCCCGAGCCCATGTTGAAGATGGTTGGGCGATAAGCGCTGCCGAGGATCGGCGAGGTCGTCTCCTGCCGACGAACATCGCGGAGTACGCGAACAAGTGTCACACCGACGTTCACGGGGCACGGGATATCGGCCGCGAAGCATGGCGAAATCGCGGAAGTTCGAGGAAACGGCGTAAACGGGAACCAGCACCTCGCCCGCGCGGCCGTGGACGTCTTCGTCGGGCAGGCGCAGATCATCCAGGGTGGTGAAGCCGGCGAGTCGGTGAGCCTTCATCTGTGCGCTCCAGACACGTCCGAGCGGCTGTGCCCGTTCACCGGGATACGGGCAACGGTCGCGGCGAGCGAGAGCGTGAACCGGCGCCGCGAGCGGCGGACCGCGATGCGGTGTCACGAGGTGAGGCGGTGACAACGGGAGCGAGCCGCATGCGCATGACGTCGCGCTGTGGTGGTGCGCCGAACAGGCGACTGTACTCGCGACTGAATTGCGACGGACTCTCGTACCCCACGCGTCCGCCGGCACCGCCGGCGTCTAGGTTCTCGTTCAGCATCAACTGCCGTGCTTCCTGCAGACGCAATTGCTTCTGGTACTGCAACGGGCTCACGCCCGTGAGGGCGCGAAAATGCTGTCGGAAGGTCGAAGGGCTCATGTGCGCGCGCTCCGCCAATTCATCCACGTGCAACGCCTGAGCGAAATTCTGCTTGAGCCAGGCGACCACCTTCGCAATCTGTTGGCCTGGGGATCCTGCGACTACGAGGTGGCGGAGGTGCTGGCCGTGCGGACCCGTGAGCAGACGGACAATGATTTCCTGCTGGATCAGCGGCGCCAGCCGAGGAACCAGGGCTGGCTCCTCCAGGAGACTCACCAGCCGGGTGAGCGCGTCGAGCAACGTCGCGTCCAGGCGTTCAAACGAAATCGATCCCTGAGCGTCGTCTCGTCGGGGCCGCGGTGCGTCGCACTCGGAAGCCATCTGCAGAATTGAGCGAACGTCCAGCGTGAGCATCAGTCCGAGAAACGGTTCGCGGCCGCTCGCTCGCGTGACATGCGACACGACCGGGAGGTCGATCGTCGTCAGCATGGATTGCCCGGGACCATAGTCGAGCGCCTCCTGGCGGATCAGTACTTGTTTGTCGCCCTGCGCAACCACCCCGAGACCGAGGTTGTAGATGCAGTGCAACGGCTCGGTTGGCGCGGAGCGGCGGTGCAGTCTGAGCGCCGGAATGGCCGTGTCGTAGTCGCCGTCAGTTTGTGCAAACCGCCCGATGGCGCGAACCAGTGGGCTCATGGAGAGGCCGTCAGTGATGTGTGGCCGGGCCAGCTGTGACATTCGGGTCCATCCGCGTCGTGTCCATGACACCGAGTCTAGCATTCGTCAGCGACTGCATTCTGGCCGCTGAGGGCCCACCGTCATTTTAGGCAATAACCTCGGTGGATCCGGCAAACACATCGTCCGGTAGCTCGCTACAGTGGAAGCCATGGAGACGCGTGATCAAGCCGCACCGAAGACTCGTCAAGCTTTCAGCCGTCGCGACTCCTTGACGCATTCGGCGTTAATCGGAGTAGGCGTCGCCCTGGGGCCAGCGCAGTTTCGATGCTTCGCGCGCCGCGGTTTCCGCAGGCCCGCCACGTGGGCAGCCGTGACGCCCCACAATCGGCAGAGCTAGATCGGGGCAGTGGGACCATGAAATATCGCAAACTCGGGAACTCGGGCCTGTCGGTCTCCAACCTGATTCTTGGAACCATGGGGTTCGGCACCGAGACGCCCGACGAGGAAGCGTTCACCATCCTCGACGCCTTCCTCGATGCCGGGGGCAACATGATCGACACCGCCGACGTCTATGGTGGCGGCGCCTCGGAAGAACTTCTCGGTCGTTGGCGGGCAAGCCGCCCGGACACAACGAGCCGCCTCGTCATCGCGACCAAGGCCCGGTTTGGGACCGGCCCTGACGTGAACGACGCCGGCACCTCTCGCCCGCACCTCCACCGCGCCTTGAATACCTCGCTGCGCCGTCTAGGCGTGGAAGCAGTCGATCTCTATCAGATGCATGGTTGGGATCCGCTGACTCCGGTCGAGGAAACACTGTCCTTCCTGGATGCAGCCGCGCGCGCGGGGAAGATCCACTATGTGGGCCTGTCGAACTTCACGGGCTGGCAACTCCAGCTTGTCGTTTCGACCGCTCGCGCGATGGGACTTCAGGTGCCGATCACGCTCCAGCAGCAATACAGCCTGGTGTGCCGGGAGATCGAGTACGAGGTCATTCCGGCGGCTTTGCATAACGGGATCGGCCTATTGCCATGGTCACCGCTGGCTGGTGGGTTCTTGAGCGGGAAATATACCCGTGAGAGCGTTCTGAAAAAGAACGGCACACGATACGGCGATGGCAACCCCATGTTCCAGTACATCGGAGCGAAGATCGCCGGCGCCGAGCGGAACTGGGCGACGGTCGACGCGGTGCGAAAGACTGCAAAGCGGATCGGCGCAACTCCAAGTCAGGTCGCACTGAGCTGGGTCACGAATCGGCCTGCTGTATCAGCGACCATCATCGGCGCTCGCACGATCCAACAGCTCCAGGACAACCTCACGGCCGCCGAGCTCAACCTCGATGCTGAGGCGACCTTGCAGCTGGATAACGTCAGCGCTCCGACGCCGGATGAGTATCCCTATGGTCGGTTCGGCGCTCTCCAACGCGAACGGTATATCCACTCCAGCGAACAGGCCCTTCGCGAGTTGTGAATGTACGTGTCTCGGGCCGCACTGCCGATCCGGTCGGCGGCCGGGGCGTAAGGGGAGGGATAACACATGCGCATTGGCATTCTCGGTTCGGGGTTGATGGGCAGCAAGCTCGGAACGATCTTCGCCCGGGCGGGACACGACGTCGTCTTCAGTTATTCACACAGCGACCGAAAGCTGAAACGACTCGCGAGAGAAGCGGGCGAGCGCGCTTCGGCGGGCACCCCGCGTGAGGCTGCGGCGGACGCGGATGCGCTGCTCCTGGCTGTCCACTGGTCACGGGTCGCTGACGTATTGAAGCAGGCCGGCGATGTCTCAGGGAAAGTGATCGTGACGTGCTCGCTGCCGATGAACGCGAAGGACACCGGCCTGGCGATCGCCCACACATCCTCCGGCGCCGAAGCCTTGGCCAAGAAGGCACGAAAGGCCGCCGTCGTCTCCGCATTCGGCACGGTTCCAAGTGAAGTGCTGTTTGACGTTTTTGATGCGAAGCGGCACAGGCGGCGCCGCCCGAGTCTTCTCTACTGTGGCGACAACCACGATGCGAAAGACATTGCGTCACAGCTGATTCGGGATGTCGGCTTTGAGCCCATCGACGCCGGACCGCTGCGAATCGCGAGGTACCTGGAGCCATTCACCCTCGTGATGGCACAGCTCGCGTATGAAGGCGACGAGGGTCCCGAGGTCGCGTACCGCATCGAGCGTTTTGGAAAGTAGATCGGACAGAAACAGGAAGGTTATGAGCAACAAGAAGGTGTGGTTCGTCACGGGCGCCAGCCGCGGCATGGGAGTTGATTTTGTCAGAGCCGCGCTGGCTGCCGGCCACGCAGTTGTCGCGTCGGGCCGAGATACTGACCGCCTGTCAAAGGCGCTGGGACAGTCGGACGATTTGCTGCCCGTCAGGTTGGACGTCACGAGCCGCGCAGATGCCGAGGCCGCAGTGGGAGCCGCAGTCGATCGGTTTGGCGGCATCGACGTGCTGGTCAACAATGCCGCCAGCTTTTACGCGGGCTACTTCGAAGAATTGACCCCTGAGCAGTTCGATCGGCAACTGGCAACGAGCCTCATCGGGCCGATGAACGTGACCCGCGCAGTCCTGCCCGCGATGCGCAAGCAGCGATCGGGTCACATCATCTCGATCTCCTCATCCGCGGGCCTCGCGGCGGGATTTGAGTTCGTGAGCGCCTACGCCGCATCGAAGTTCGGTCTCGAGGGCTGGATGGAGTCGCTCCAGGCCGAAGTGGCGCCGTTTGGCATCCACACGACCATCGTCAATCCTGGATTTTTCCGCACCGAGCTCCTCACGGAGCAATCCACGAACTATGCCGAACCGTCCATCGCGGACTACGACGAGCGCCGAGGGCCGATGGTCGAGTATTGGAAATCACAGAACGGGCGCCAATCCGGCGACCCCGCGAAGCTCGCGCGAGCGCTCATCACACTTGCCAGCCAGGATCCGCCGCCGCGCCGTTTTATTGCTGGTGCAGACGCGATTGCCGGCGCCGAGCAGAAGATCGCGGACTTGAAGGCGCAGATTGAGGCGAACCGCGACCTTTCTACGTCGCTCGCGTTCGATCGAGAGTCGGCCGCGACGCGTACGCGGCAGCGACGTGTTTCTAAATGTGCGCGCCGGCAGCTGGTTTGTGGATGCTCCGTACCTGCCAATCCCGCAGGAGTTGAACAGGTGGGTGCGCAGCGCAGGAGATGCTCCGACCCTGGTCTCGGACATCTAGTCAGGGTTCAATACACCGAGTGTCGTCCGTTGGCCGATGAAACGAGTTTCGACACAGCTATGGAAGGGCCGTCTCGTCCGGATCAACCGCGACCACCCGGAGGTGCCATTCGAACTTGGCGAGCGCGCCTTGGCGATTGGTTATGGAGCCGCCGAGACGCTCGCAGCGCTACACGCAGGGGATCGTTAGAAAAGCGGAGGCATCGTGATTCAAGAAGACAACAAGGCCACCGTTACGGCCTTCTACGACCTGATGTTCAATCACTCTGAGCCGGCTGAAGCCGTCCGCCGTTACGTCGGCGCAACGTACACGCAGCACAACCCAGTCGTGGCGGACGGCAAGGAGGCCTTCATCGAATACTTTGAGAAGATGGCGCGCGAATATCCAGGCAAGCGCGTCGAGTTCCGTCGCGTGCTCGCGGAAGGCAACTTCGTCGTCCTGCACTGCTACCAGCATTGGCCGAACGACGGCGACTGGGCAGGGATTGACATCTTCCGATTGGATGGCCAAGGAAAAATTGTCGAGCACTGGGATGTGCTCCAGAGGATTCCGAGCGAGGCTGCAAACGGCAACACGATGTTCTGACGATTCTTAGTAAAAGGTTTCGAACAGTGCTGACGCGTACGGCGGACTATCCGGCTAAGTGACTGGCTTGATTGTGATAGAACTGTGATAAGTCAGGCTCGGAACCTCGAAGAACATCGAGGTTTACGGACGCACACCGAGTGATCGTTCTGGAGGGTTAAGCCGCGAATCGCGTGTGCGTTAGCGTGCTTCCGAGTGGCTCAACATCGCTGGCGCGCTTTGCTTTCCAAGCGTGCTCCTTCAACCACTCGGACATCTCTCCGCTTTAGAATCAACAGTTTGCGGACGGTCCGGACAGTGTAGCGCAAAACCCTCCTTCAAATCCTACTGTTCCGGGATGCGTTTCGTATTCAGCGACTTGCGGACGCGGCCCGATCGACCAGCGCGTAAAATTGTGGCAGACCTTCTAATCTGCTGCGATCACTTACGGCGATATCCTTCGGGCTCTTGCTGCGTGTACCACCAGCGTCGCACTGCAACGACCGACCACATCGCCTCGACGACGCCGAACGGCCAGGCACCTTGAAGAAAGCCGTAGGCCGAGCCGAGCGCACAGGCGACGGCGAACGCGAGCACGAACCAGGAGCTGCGTTGTTCGAGGGCGTAGGTGACCAGCATCGCCGTGACGGCGAACAGGCCAAAGGCCGAGAGCGGCGTCATGCCTCGTCCAGCAACGCCTCAAGGAATTGCTGTGTCCCTTCCGGTCCCGTCAGTGTCAGCGTCAGAGGGACGAGGTCGGGGCCGACGCTCAGTTCGAACTGCAAGAACCGGCAGCACTGACGCTCCGCATCGATCATAGTCGCAACCAGCGAGAGCGTGTCCGAACCGGCGTCAAACTCCAATCGATAGCCGGCCGGAATCTTCGTCATGCCGGTCGCACGGCGCGCGACCTGCGCCAACAGGCCTTGCTTGCGTGCGCGCAGGCCTTCCGCACTCAACGTGCAGACGATTGGCAGATCGGTCATGAGCGCGTGAACTCCTCAACCGCTGCTTGCACCGAATGATGCCGCATGAACCATTGTGCGCGCATTCGCGTCCGGATCGTCAAATCCCCTGGGCATCCGAGTTCATTCCGTTCGACGTGTCGCGGTTTCGCGCCGGCGATTGTACGAAGTCGGCCCGCGACCCGGCGAACTCCACAGTGTGTGCGGCTACGCTGAACCGGAGGACTCAAAAACCGAGCACGATATTTACGCGGGCCCTACGACGCAATGTTGGGTGCTGATCGATGTCGTTCACGCCGTCCAGTGGCTCGTTGGGCAACCGCGACCCGTAGTCGTAGTCGATGTCGCTGTCCGTCGCGCCGAACAGGTTGAACACGTCGACCAGCAGCGACGGAACCTGGAATGACGTCCCCTGTGGGGTCAGGATCGGTGAAGTGCGCACTCGACCAGGCGACATCGGCATCAAAGATCAGCCATGGCAGGGGCGTGTAGTCGTTGGCGAGCTCGATGCCGTAGCGATGGCTCGGACGCCTCGCCTCAGTCGTACCGGCATCTCCCGAGAACACTAGTTCGGACGCCAAGGACACGGTCCAGAGCGTCACGCTGGTCTGCAGCGCGTGTCGAACGGGAACACATTCAACGCGTCGTGGCCGACTGCGAGGGCAACCTGTCGCGAGCCGCGCTGGTGCTCAGCATCCATCGTCGATCGCTACAGCGAAAACTCGCGAGGAGTCCCGTCGCTGAAAGCGACTGACGTGAGAATCCCTCGCACGCCTCCCGCAGAATCATACCCGCGCGGATTCTCCAGGCGTTTTCCCGGTGGAGTTTCTTTCGCCCAGTGATGTCGCGATGGCGAGATGCTGCCATAGGCAGGTACGCACGCCAGAACGTAGCCATTTCAAAGCTTGGGAAAAACCACGACGACGGAGAGCGTCGATTATTTTCTCGTCGCCAAGTCGTAAATCAATCCGCCGACACCTCCGACGGCTGCGCCGACACCCGCGCCCTTCTTGCCACCCGCGAGCGCACCGATGCCCGCCCCGCCGCCCGCGGCTCCACCGATAATCAGCGCCTCTTGCTCCCAGGACCGCTTGTTCTTGTGCGCCGGTTCCGCACGCCTCGCAACCACCCGTGGGGCGGTTTGGATGTCGCTCCGCGTGGTGCCCGGACTCAGTTCGACCGGGTGCAACCCTTGGTTGTCCTGCAGGTAGACACCGTGCGGCTCGTTGCGTGACCGGGTCGGAATCAGCAGTTGCCCTTGGCGGCCGTCTGCGAGCGTCACGGGAACAAGCGTGCCCTTCACTCGCCCGTCAGCGGTCGACACTTCGCCCGTGTGCGCACCAGCAACGCCGTAGTCGCTCTCGACTTGCTGCGGCGAAAGAGCGGCAACATCACGTGAACACGCCGTCGCGAACGTCGCCGCGGTGATGACGAGTGCCGATACAATCAGTTGAAGCTTCATCAGAAGAATCCTTTCAAATTTCCACGATAGAACCGGATGGTTGTCGACTGGCGACCATCGAAGTCGCGAACGGTCCCTACAACCAGCTAAGCAGTAACCGTGCCGTCACCCGCCCGGCGTCGTCTTGGCGCAGAACTTGAATCCGGATGAGCATGGCACCGGGGGACGCTTCCAAGGCCGAGAGGCAGGACAGTCGTGCGGTGGCGCCCATGCGCAAATCGCTGGCGACGAAGGTAGCGATCGACGCAGAACCTCGCCGGACTCCACGGGAATTGCGAAAAGAGCATCATGACGCGTGCGCGAAAACGATTCGCGCTGGAACGTTTGCCGAGCGCCGGCAAGGGCGTTCGTCGGATGAATTACACAAACAGCAGGACGAGTTGCAGCGACAGTGGGAATCGCGCTAGCCGCGCAAACAAACCAGAAAGGCAGGACTACGGCGAAGCCACGCGCACGATAACGGTGACGACTCGTGCCTTGGACGGTGTGCCCAATGATTCGTTGGCACGCGGGAGACGATGGCGCGTCGTCGCGACCGCTTCTGACGCTCTAGCTACCCGGTGGCGGTGGTGACACAGAGCGATGCCGGACAACGATGCCATTTTGAAGCGGTTGAAACATGCGGAGGCGGAACTCGGCACGGCTCACGAAGCCGCCGAGATGACCATCAAAATCATCGAAAACAGTCAGCGCACGGTCGCACGCGCCAAGAAGGATGTTCAACTACCGGACACCGCAAGGAAGACCGCTCCAAAGCGGCGTGCGGGAAAAAAGCGATTTCCGGCCACAGTGCCCACTGCGTGAGGCGCTGCAGCACGCTCTGATTGTAGGCCGCGCTGCGGAAAAGCGCGCCAGATCGCCGTGCTATGATGCGAATCGTGCGCGGCACGATGGGAACACTGCTCGCGGCGACGCTGTTGACGTTGTCGATCGGCCTGCAGGTCCTCGAGGCGACTGGCCGCTGGGACCGGACGTTTCAAGATACCGGCGACGAGGCGGCGATCGTCACCGTCGTCCTCTGTATCGGCGCGGCACTCGTCGTCGCTGCGGTGACGCGTCCGCACTTCTGCTTGGTAGCAATCCAAGCGCCCGTGGTGTTCCGACCTGCCACGGGGTTAGAGTTCATCGCGCCGCTCGGCGCGCCATCACTCGTCGACGCAAGTCCTCCGCTCAGTCTCCGCATTTAGCCCCAGCGCGAATCGAACCGTAACCGCGGCGGACGCGTGTGCTTCAGCACGCCTGCCCGTCGTTTCTGTCGATTTCCGCTGGAGGTCTATGCATCGTTTGATCGTCGCCACGCTCTTTGTGCTGCATGCGGGAATCGCCTCCGGCCAGGAGCCCGCGGCACGGCTCCGGATCGAAGTCCGATCCGAGGCTGGTCCGATTCGTGACGCCGACGTCGTCATCAATGGAACGACACAAAAGACGGATCCGCAAGGCGTCAGCGCCTTCACGATACCAGCAGGTCATGTCGAAATCGTCGTGGTGAAGGACGGGTTCGCCGCGGCCTCCGCATCGGTTGATCTCGCCGCCAGTCAACAACAAACCATCGTCATCGACCTGAATCGCGCGGCAACCGCCGAGGAACACGTGACGGTGTCGGCGACGCGGACCGATCGTGGCATCGAAGATCAGCCGATGCGGGTCGAGGTGGTCGACCGAGAGGAGATCGACGAAAAGGTGATGATGACACCAGGCGATGTCGTCATGTTGCTCAACGAGACGGGCGGCGTGCGGGTCCAGGCGACATCGCCGTCGCTCGGCGCCGCGAGTATCAGAATTCAAGGCATGCGCGGCCGGTATACCCGGTTCCTGTCCGACGGCTTGCCGCTCTTCGGGGAACAGGTCTCGCTGGGCCTGATGCAGATTCCACCGATGGATCTTGGCCGCGTGGAGGTGATCAAAGGTGTCGCATCGTCGTTATATGGCGCCGGCGCGATGAGCGGCGTCGTCAATCTCGTGTCGAAGCGTCCCGCGGCAAAGGCAGAACACCAAGTCCTGCTCAATGCTTCGACGAGAGGCGCGACCGATGCCGGACTGTGGTACTCGACACCACTCGGCAGCAACTGGGGACTGACGTTGCTGGGTAGCGCGAACGGGCAAGCCAGGGGCGACGTGAATGACGACAGCTGGGCTGACATCCCGAAGTACGTGCGTGCCGTCGTGCGTCCACGGGTGTTCTGGGATGACAAGGCGGGGAAATCGTTTTTTGCGACAGCCGGCGGCACGTGGGAACACCGGACCGGCGGCACCATGCCCGGACAAGTTCTGCCGACCGGCGGCGAATATGTTGAAGGGCTCGACACGCGTCGGTCGGATTTCGGGTCCGCGTTTCAAGCGCTCGCGGCGAACGGTGTTGTGTGGAGCGCCCGAGCGTCGTGGACGATGCAGGATCAGGATCATCGCTTCGGCGAGATTACCGAGCGTGATCGTCACGACACCGGATTTGCGGAACTGACACTCAGGCGAGCGATCGCGCAGCACACACTCGTGGCTGGTCTCGCGATTGAGCGTGATCGATTTCAGCCCATCGACACACCTCGGTTTGCCTACACCTACACGACGCCTGGTGTGTTCGTGCAGGACGATCTCGACGTCGCGCGGTGGTTGGCGGTGTCGGCGAGCGCGCGTCTCGACCATCACAGCGAGTTCGGGGCGTTCTTGAGCCCACGAATTTCCGCGCTCGTTCGCCGTGGACAGTGGTCGAGCCGCTTGTCTGTCGGCCAAGGGTTCTTTGCACCGACCGCGATCACGGAGGAGACCGAGGCCGCGGGCCTCTCTCGCTTGACGATCGCTGGTCCGCTCAAAGCTGAGCGCGGCACGAACACCTCGGTCGATCTCACCCGTGTCGCCGGACCGTTGTCCGCCACGGTCACGGGGTTCTACTCGCGCATCGTCGATTCCGTCGAGGTCGAACGGACGGATGCGTACGTGCTCAGAAATCTGGTGCAGCCGACAACCAACATGGGCGTCGAAGCAATCGCAATCTGGAAGACCGACGACCTGTCTATCGTGGCCAATTACGGGTACGTCCGTTCGCGGGAATCGACCGAAGAGGGGCGCGTCGAAGTGCCGCTGACCCCGCGACACACCGTGGGCCTCGATGGCGCCTGGGAATTCGGAGACGTGTGGAGGCTCGGCGTTGAGTGGTACTACACCGGACCGCAACGGCTGGAGGCGAATCCGTATCGGACGGAAAGTGCCGCGTACAGCGTCTTCGGTGTACTCGCGAGTCGGCGGCTGGGCCGGGCCCTGCTGTTCATCAACGGCGAGAACCTGACCGACGTCAAGCAGACTGACTGGAACCCGTTGCTGCGGCCGTCGCGCGGCATTGATGGCCGGTGGACCGTCGACGCATGGGCGCCCCTCGACGGACGCGTGATCAACGGCGGTGTGCGGATCAGCTTTTGACGCAGCAACAATTCGTTGACGTGTCCGATGCGTTCACTCTATGGCGTGGGCTGCCGCCTTCGATGTCCGGGTTGCATTACTCGCGACGAGTACGAAGGCACATCGATTCACACCTGCTAACTTCGTCCGAATTCTGTGCCAGAACCGTGTCACATAACCTTCGGAACCCTGGGGAAACATCGTCATTTACGAGGACACGCTGAAGCAGATGGTCGTTGCGGGAAGTCGTTGATCGGAAGTGCGTTCATAAGGCGATAGCAATTGCGCTGGCACACCGCGGCGACACGGACGGGGCGCGCACACATCAGCGCTCGCTCCAGTTCGAATCGCCCAGCCCGGAAGGCGCAATCATCCAGGACGCGTTGGTGCAGGGCGTGCACCGCAGCGAACCGCTGCAACGCGTCGATCGCGCGCCGGTTCGCTGCAGCGCTTTAGCCAGTGCGCGAGGAGGCTTCGCCCCGCGTTGGTAGCCTGAAAGCCTGCGCCGGATACGAACACGTGAAACCGCGACGGCGCGAAGGGGCGGGAACCTATCGAGGGTTTCGACTTAGCCACTCCTCGGTAATGCGCAGTTCGGGAAGGTCGCGATCGGCGCCATGCCAGTACTGCCGCGCCAACGAGAACTCTGCGCGCGCGCGGCGGTGGTCGCCGGCGTGCACCGCGCAAAGTGCGGCGGCGTAATGAGTGCCGGCGAACCAGCGATCGTGCCCGAACATTTGGCGGGCGACATTGGCGGCGAGCTCCCAATCGCCCACCTCGCGCGCCGTGCGCGCAATTGCCTGGAGTGTGAACAACGCCTGGATCCACTCGTCGGGGCCGGTCTGGCGGCGAAGTGTCGTCACCACGCGGGCCAGCATCGCGCGACCCTTGTCCCTCTGCCCCGTCCTCAAGAAGAACTCTCCTTGAAGCTCCTCGAAGGATGGCGTTACCAGGCCCGCCCCTTGTGAAATCCCCTTGAGCGTCCGCAGCGCCGTGTTGCTCCGGTCGGCCGCCTCGGCCAATCGGCCCGCGGAGAGCAAGGCCGCGCCCGTCAGGATGTGACCGGTGGTGGCGACGATCGGGGAGGGGTGCGCGATCATCGTGCCGGCCGCGGCGATCGCTTCATCCCAGCGTCCTCGATCGATCAAGAACGCCGGCCACTCGCGCTTCGCGAACTCCTCGACGGTCAGCGGTGAGGCGATCGCAAACGCTTCCCGGAACCGCAGCTCCGCCGACTTCATCTGACCTACGTACTGAAAGGACGTCGCCATCAGATCGAGGTTGTGCTGATGGTGCCAGTCGGCGTCGATCGGAATGCGCTCCGACCGAGCGTAGTCCGTTTCGAGAGCGTCGGCGGCGAGGAATTCGGCAATTGCCTCGTCGGCCCGTCCGACTCGACGAAGGTCGTGACCGTACATGTGCCGCGCGTGCGGCACTGCAGGCGCTAGCGTCGCGAACGCGCAGCCGTGCTGCAATGCCTCGTCGATCCTGCCGGCCGACTCGAGCGCGTGGGTCAGATAGTGATGAGCCGCCGGCGAGTCCGGGTCGATCGCGAGCACGCGTTCGAAATAGATCGTCGATCCGGCAGGTGCTCCCTGACCGCGATCGCCCGGAGACGGCGACTCCGCCATGCCGCGCAACAACCACATTTCCGTGTCGCGCGGATAATGGACGATAGCTTCGTCGAGCCCGCGACGGTACATGGTGAGACGACCGGGATCGCGCGGATGGGCGATCGCATCCAGTTCTAGGCCGCGAAGAGTGATGCGCAGCCGCTCGCGGTCGCTCGACTCCTTCGCCAGCTCTCGCGCGCGCTCGAGCGCCGAACCCGCCTCGGCCGGCCGATTCAGCTCTCCTTCGGCGTAGCTGAGTCCGAGCTGCGCCATCGCGAGCCGTGAGTCGATGCGCAACGCCTGGTGAAATGATCGCGCCGCTTCAATCCAGACAAACGCGTGCAGGTACGCAAGGCCTTGATCGTAGAACGCCTGCGCCTCGCCGGACGTGGTCGAGACCGCCTCGTGCACCGCTCCCATCCCGTGCCGAAGCGGCACAGGCCGATCCAGGAGATCCACCGGCAGCGTCTGCCGTTCGGAAGAACCGTGCGCGTGCTGCGCGCTGGCAGGAACGAGGACAAGACAGGACAGCAGCGCCGCAAGCGCCGGGCGCGCCCCGATCACTTCAGCGCCACCACACGAGCCGGATCGATCCGGACGACCAGAATCGTCAGCGTCTCTTCGACGTCGGAAAACCCGTGGGGCGTGCCAGCGGGGATGATCACTAGATCGCCCTTGGTCAGCCGTCGCCGTAGACCACCGTCGATCCCATTTCCGGCGACGCCGGGCCCGTTCATCTGCGCCACCACTTCGGTGACGTTCCGGCGGCGCTGTGGGTTCACGATCGCACCGCCGGTCACGATCGTCCCGACCCCCTCGAGAATTTCGTAGACTTCGGTGACCTGATCGTGGGACGAGGCGGCGGACAACCGCTCGCCCTTCTCGCGGTAGACGATGCCGATGCCGACGTGGTGTCCGCCCGCATCGACGGTACGGATTTCTGTGTCGCTGATCTTGTTGGCGATCGAACGGGCTGCGGTCGCCTCAATTTCTGCGGCGGTGATCGCCGTCGCCGGGAGCGGTGCCGCGGCGATCACCTGGGCGAACGCGAGCCACGCAAGCACGGTCACCACTTCACTTGCATCTCCAGCCTAAGCAGGCGCGGCTGCAGCACGGTCGACGGCTGCAGATACGACGAGGTCAAGTAGTTCATCGACCGCACAGCGTACGCCGCGTGGTTATTGAACGCGTTGAACAGCGAAATGCCCGGCTCCAGGCGCAGTTTGCCGATCGCCACGTTCTTGCGCAGCGTCACGTCCATCTGCTTCACGCGATCGGAGAACTCCGTTCCCGGCGGAATCAGCGGCACCGACAATGACGCAACGGTCATCCCCGGATCGACGAGCGCTCCAGGCGTGCACGCGCCCAGACAATTCGCCGGGTACCGCGTCGTCGGCGTAATCAACCAGGCCGAGCCGGCGGTTGCCGTCCCATAGGTGTACTTGTACGTGGTGTACGAGGCGCCGAGCTGCAGCCCATACCTCAGCGGCATCGATCCCGCCAGCTTGAACTGCGGGTTCCAAGGAATGCCGTTTTGCGTCTGATCGCAATACAGCAGCATGTTCGGGTTGGTGAATCCATCGCACTGCACGACGGTGGTACGATCGGTCGCCGTGCCGCCGAAAAGGGTCGCGCCGCCTGGGAACCGCGCATTGAACGCGATCTCGATCGCGTTGTTCCAGCGCCTCCCTTGCGGATCGGTGGTGTTGAGATTCAGCACGGCGCTCTGTTTGGCCGCGCTGACGTTGTAGACCGCGATCGGGCTCCCGGTAATCGGGTTGGCGATCGTCGTCAACGTGTAGTCGCTGAAACTCTGCAGCGTGTTTTGCGTGAGCGCCAGAGCATAGAAATTCGTTCGTACCCAGTTGGCGGTCACCGACACACGCGGCAGCAGTTCGTGCTGGATTCCGATGTTGTACATCACTTCGTAGGGGCGCTGCACGTTCGGATCGACCTGCGCCGTGCCGCACGGGGTCACGCCTGGCGTCGCAATTGTCGAGCAGCCAGGCGTAATCAGACCGAAGTTCTTCGGCAGCTGCGCGTAGTTGATCTCGCAGCCGGCGGTGTTGAACGTGCAGCCCGGCGACTGCTGAATGACGTCGTCGCCGTTCAGATCGCGCCACGTGACAGTGGCCGATTGCAGGCGCATCGGGTTCAGTGCCGCCGCGACACCGTTGGTCGCGGACAGCTCGTACTTGTTGACGCTGAACTTCACCGCCGTCTTCGCATTGCCGCGCAGATCGTAGACGATGCCGAGACGGGGAGCCCAGGTCTTCCAGATCGGCATGTCCTGAGGACCGAACGAACGATCCGGGACGTAGACTCCGGCCGTCGAGCTTTCGGCCGCGATCGACGAGTGGAAGTATTCCCACCGCATCCCATAGTTGATGGTCAGGCGGCGTACCGTCCAGGTGTCCTGTGCGTAGAGGCCCCATTGTGCGTTCATCGTGAAGCGATCCCGCTCGGGCGTGTTGTAGATCGCGGCCGATGTCGGCACACCGTTCTGATAGATCTGGCCGACCGCGCCGTTCAACGTCGTGCCCTGTTCGAGGAATCCCCACGTGTCCTGCGCCCCGAACTTCATCGTATGGGAACCGCTCACGTAAGACGCCGACGACGAGAAGAAGCGGCGCACCGGAATCAAATAGTAGTTGCCGCCCGGGGCGGCATTGGTGACGGTGCCGAGTGACGTGTCCATGTGGTACGCAGCCGCGAACCATGGCAGCGTGCCGTACGGAGGCTCGACGCCCGGTTGATACGTCGTGTGCCGCTGCGCGCGGTACTCACCGTATCCCGCTTCGAACAGGAGCCGGTTCGACACGGTGGACGTCCATTTGCCCTGCAGCTGCTGATACAGCTTCGATGGCTCCCACACGCGCGAGGCCTTGACCGGGTCGTAGCCCGCCAGCATGTCGTGCCCTTCGTACTTGTTCACCCGATCGATATAGGCGGTGAACTTATTGCGTGGCGACAGTTGCGTCGTCAAACGGATCGACGCATTCTCCACGTACTGATCGAGGACACCCTGGGTGCCGTCGGGATAGAACGTGTCGGCGACGGCGGTGTTCGCGCTGATCTTACGCGCCGCGGCGAACCACCACACGCGATCCTTCACGATCTTTCCGCCCAGGCCGCCTTCGAGGTCGTAGAGCCCATCGAGCGAATCGCCCTTGGTCAACCCGCGCGCGATCAAATCCGGCGAAATGCTCGCCGCCTGCCACGTGTGCCGGCTGCCGTAAGCGTTCATCGAGCCGTGCAGATCGTTGCCGCCCTGACGAGGCACCATGTTCTGGCGGACGCCGCCAGTCGAGACGTCGGCGCCAGAGGTGGTGGTTTGGAAGACCATCTCCTCGTAGGACTGCGTGTTGGTGTACGCCTGGGTCGAGCCGTTCCCGCACATGCCGTTCAGCTGAATGCCGTCGAGCGTCACCGTGGTCTCCTGTCCGGCGTTGCCGTGGAGCAGCATCCCGACCTGGTTCATCGCGTGCGCGCCACCGACGTCCGGCTGCGCATTCGTCACACCGGTGACCAGCTGTCCGTACGACTGCGCGGTCCGGCCGGTCGGAATTGCGTCAAGGATCTCGCGACTCATCACCTGCCCCTTCGCTGCGCTCTGCACGTCAACGACGGGCGACGCGCCGGAGACGGTGACCGTCTCCTCGAGCTCGCCGACCCGCAAATCGGCATTCACCGTCGCCGTGAAGTCGGTCGGCAGCTCGATCGCATTGCGCCGCACCGTCGAGAAGCCCTGGAGCGAAACCGTGATGCTATACACGCCGGGTCTCAGGTCCCGGATCTGATACGCGCCGCGATCGTCGGTGGTGACCGACCGGATTTTCTCGATCAGCTGCGGGCTGGCGACTTCCACCGTGGCGCCGGGAATCACCGCGCCGGTCGTATCTTTCACCACTCCGACAATGGCGCTCTGCGCACGGGCAATGCTCGGACAGAACGCGAGGCACATCAGCGCGACGACGAACGACTTTCCTATCAGTCTGCGCATACAGCTCCTCCTCCGGAGCAACCGCGATCGGTCGCTTGCTGCACGATCCTGGACAGGTCTCATAGAGCGTTACGGCGTGCCGCCGCGGCCGCCGCCGAGCGCGAAAGCGACCAGCGCGTTGTCCGCGCCGGTGCCGGTCGCCATGACAATGAATTGCTTGCCCGACGCGGTGCGGTAAGTCATCGGGTTGGCGTTGTTGGTGTACGGCACGTTGCCGCGCCAGACTTCGCTGCCGGTCAGCGTGTCGAAAGCGTAGAGGTAGCCGTCACCGCCGCCGATGAACACTAGGCCGCTCTTGGTCACCATCGCCCCGCCGCGGCTGTTGGGGGATCCGAGACGATCGGGCAGGACGACCCCTTTCAGCAGCGGGTTGTTACGCAGCGACGGGCTGCCCTCGCCGAGTGGCACCTTCCACGCGATCGTCCCCTTGCTCAGATCGAGCGCCGTCAATACCGCGTACGGCGGCGAATTGAGCGGAAGCCCGCGAAGGGTCATCTCTTCGGCGCCACGCGCGAACATGTTGGAGTACTCGGGATCGACCAGCGCGTCGGTGCCATCGTTCTTCGCGACGCGATTGCGGCCGATCGAGTGCGCCGCGCGCACGAAGAGGTAACCGCTCCCCGGATCGAACGCGGCGCCTCCCCAGCTCGCGCCGCCGCCCTGCGACGGGCTTTGCAGCGTGCCTTCAAGCGACGGTGGCGTGTAGAGCGGGCCAAGGCGGTACTTCTTCATCTCCGCCTGCGCCATCGCCTTGATCTCCGGCGTCAGATTGTTCGCGTCCTCGAGCGTGACGCCCTGGTCGACAAACGCCGGCGGCTTGCTCGGGATCGGCTGCGTCGCGTACGGCTGCTCGCCGGGCACGTTGCTGTCACTCGGAACCGGCTTCTCGACGATTGGCCACACCGGTTTGCCGGTCACTCGATCGAACACATACGCGAAGCCCTGCTTGGTAACCTGGGCGATCGCGTCGATCTTCCGGCCGTTCACGGTGATCGTCGCCAGCACCGGTGGCGCGGGATTGTCATAGTCCCACAGCCCGTGGTGGACTTCCTGGAAGTACCACTTCATCCTCCCGGTCGCGACGTCGAGGCAAACGACCGACTCCGCGAATAGGTTGGCGCCTTTGCGATCGCCGCCGTAGTAGTCGCTGCTCGGCGTCGTGGTCGGCAGATAGAGCAGCCCGCGCGCCTCGTCGAGCGCCATCGGCGCCCACACGTTGCCGTGGCCGTTCTTCTTCCACGACTCGTCGTCCCACGACTTGGCGCCGGCATCGCGCTCCGACATCGGGATCACCGCGAAGACCCACTCGCGCTTGCCGGTCCGCGCGTTGATGGCCTGGACCTGTCCGACCGGATCGGCGGACTGGACACGATCGGGGACCTGGCTGCCCATGATCACGAGGTCTTTGTAGATGATCGGCGGCGAGCTCTGCGTCACATGCGTGAAGTCCGAGACGCGCTGGAGACCGTCGGTGAGCGAGACCGCGCCGTTGTTGCCGAACGAGGCGACCGGCCTGCCGGTCTTGGCGTCGAGCGAGAACAGCCGGTGCCGGCTGTTCAGGAATATGCGCAGCTTGTCGCCGTCGCGCCAGAACGCCGTTCCGCGCAGCTTCCAGCCGCTGCCGGAGAGCACCTGTCCGAGCTTGTAGGCCTCTCCATCAAAGCGCCATAGCTCTTTGCCCGTTTCGGCGTCGAGCGCGGCGATGCTGTTGTACGGTGTCGTCACGTAGAGGACACCGTCGATCATCAACGGCGTGCTCTCGAAGAAGCCCGGGACCGTGCCGTAATCCGGCAGCGGCGTTTCCCAGTGCTTCCACTGCCATGCGACGTGCAGCTGCGACAGGTTGTCCTTATTGATGTCGGTGAGCGCCGAGTACTTCATTCCGCCCTGATCGCCACCGTAATAGGGCCACTCGACCTGCTTGGGCGGTTCGGCCACGGCCGCAGCCAGCCACGAGCCGGTGACAACAACTGCCAGAACCGACAACACCTGCTTCATCACCGGCACCTCTCGCTCGTTAACTGAACTGCGGTCGAGAGCGTCTTCATTGGGACAAATAAGTCGGTGTCAAGAAACAAATTCGTCGGCATCCGCGTGATGTATAGAGGACCCACCCGCAGACTGCAACCGTTGTGGGACGAATGGCAGTCGGCAGGGGCCAACGGCAATTGCCGGGTACACGTGCTCGTGGATGGTGACGCTGTCGTCTCGACATAGTCACCGTCGTGTCACGTCACGCGCGTGCAGTGACGTCCGATTACCCAGGAGGAGGACGAAAACCAGAGTTGTCAGCGACCAGGGTGATCGGTAGAATGCCGCCTACCCGTGTCTAGGGTTACGGCTTTTCCAGCCGAGCACCTCCACGTACCGGCCGCTCGCGACACCTCAGTCGCGCTCAAGGTGCGCCCGGTCGATTCGACGGCATCGCCGCGGAGCGCCGTCGAGCGGCTCGCGCTGTGGGCGGTGGCGGTCCCGTTGGGACTGCTCGACGGGCTGCATTGGTATCTGCAGACGCCGCCGGTCAATCCCGCGGTCGTCGTGCTCCATGTCCTCGTCGCGTGGACGCTGTATCCCGCGCTGGTGCCGTTCGCGCAATCGGTCACCCGCCGCTTCCCGCTGGACACGGCCGCGTGGCCGCGCGCTGTTCCAGTGCACCTGCTGGCAGCGGTGGCGTTTCAGTACGTCCACCTGCAAATCACGCACTTTCTGCTGGTGATGGTGGTGCGGCCCATCTTTTTCCCTGGCGCGACGACTGCGCGCTACTACTTTCCCGGTCTGCCACCGCAGCACCTGCGCGAATACCCGATCGATCTGCTCGCCTACTGGATCATCGTCGGTTTCTTTTACGCGGCGCACTATCGCTCCGAGCTGCACCAACGGGAAGTCGGTGCGGCACGGCTCGAAACCAGCCTGGCTGAGGCGCGTCTCGAGCTGCTGCGGCGCCAGCTCAGCCCGCACTTCCTCTTCAACACGCTGAACACCATCTCGGTGCTGGCACAAAACGGCAATCAGACCGCCTTTCTTGAAACCCTGTCCCGGTTGAGTAACCTGCTCCGCGTCGCGCTAGACGAGACGCAGCCGCAAATCGTCCTGCTCTCGGACGAGCTGAAATTTCTCGAGGGCTATATCGCTATCCAGCAGATCCGCTTCGCCGATCGCCTGCACGTGCAGCTCAATGTCGAGAAGGTCTCGCGGCGCGGCCTGGTACCGTTCATGATCCTGCAGCCCTTGGTCGAGAACTCGATCGAGCACGGGTTCTCGGCGCTGACCTCCAGCACGGTGGTGATTATCGAAACGACCGTGAAACGCTCGACGCTCATTCTGCGCGTCAACGACAGCGGACCGGGATTCACCAACGCGCCGGGGCCGCGCCACGACCGCATCGGCCTCGCCAACACCGCGTCGCGCCTGCACCAGCTGTACGGCGACCGCCAGACGATCGAGTACGGACATTCTCCTGACGGCGGCGCATCGGTCACGATCTCCATTCCATTTGAGCAGGCGAGCGACCGCGACTGAATCCGGGAGGAACAGTGATTAACACTCTCATCGTTGATGACGAGCCGTTGGCCCGCGAAGGGATCCGGCTGGCCTTGAAAGGCGAGGCCGACGTGCGCATCGTGGGAGAGGCCGCCGACGGCGAGGCCGCTTTGAACGCGATGGAGAAACTGGCGCCCGATCTTATGTTCCTCGATATCCGGATGCCAGGGTTGAACGGCTTCGACGTGCTGGCACGCGCCAGCCACAGCCACACCCGTATGCCGGTGATCGTGTTCGTGACCGCGTTCGATCGTTATGCGGTCAAGGCGTTCGAAGCGAACGCGCTCGACTACCTGCTGAAACCGGTCGAGCCACAGCGGCTCAGGGCGGCGGTCGAGCGGACGCGGGCCGAGCTGGCGAAACAGGAAATCATCAAGGACGCGAAGCGGCGCGCCATGGATCTGCAGAGTGTCGAAGAGCGGCCTGTGGCGCCGCGATCCAGCGAGCCGCTCGCGCGAGCCGAGTATCTCGACCGCGTCGCTGTCCGCGTCCGCGATCGGTTCCTGCTGATCAAGATGAACGACGTTGACTGGATCGAGTCGGCCGCCAACTACGTGCAGCTGCACTCGCGGTCCCGATCGTTCCTGCTGAGAATGACGATGGGCGAGCTCGAAGCAAAGTTGGACCCGCACCGTTTCTCGCGCATCCATCGATCGACGATCGTGAATATCGATCGGCTCGTGGAGGTCAAGCCGTCGCTGCACGGCGATTTCGACGTCGTGCTGCAGGACGGCACGACGCTGCGCATGAGCCGCGGTTACCGCGAGGCGCTGCTGCCGCGATAATCTAGACTACTGAGCCGGCTTCTATTTCGCGGCGCTCAGCGCCTTCAGGTACGCGAACACCTGCTTGACTTCGTCGTCGCCCATCGACGCCTTGGATACCGGCGGCATCTCGCCGCCGCCTTCGCGGACGCGCGCGACGAACTCATCGACCTCCATGTCGATCGGCACGAGGCGCGGAGCCGCATCGCCCCGCCCCTCGTCGCCGTGACAGGTTGCGCAGACGCGATCGAACGGCGCTTTTCCGGCCGGCGGCTGGGCCTGGCCGGACATCATCACCGCGGAGGTTAGCAGCGTCGCAGCAATACCGAGCGTGAAGGCGCGCATAGGGATCACCTGATTAAATGACGGGACAGACGAAGAGGCGGTACGGCTGGCGACTCTTCGAGCGTGTACAACCGACCGGCCGAACCTTCTTCTATTGCGGTAGCGCAAACACCCACACGCCAAACCCTGCCTGCGGCCAGTGGACTTCGGGGTTCAGTTCCCTCGCGACCGTCGTGATCCAATTGTGCGACATCGACGCGCCGGTGATGAAGGCAAAATATTGCCGCCCCTTGACCCTGAAAGTGATCGGACTCCCTTCCATCTTCGTCGCCATCCGCGGCGACTTCCACAGGATATTGCCGGTGCTGAGATCCAGCGCGTACATGTAACGATCCGTGTCGCCCACAAACACCAGACCGCCGGCTGTCGTCATAACCGGTGTGGAGAACTGCGTCGCCTGCCGGTGCGTCCAAAGCGTCTTGCCGAACACGTCCATCGCCAACACCTGTGCCGCCAGACCCTTGAAGTCGGGATGGAACAGGTTGACCCGGCAGCATTCCCCTCCGTACTCGTCAGCACCCGACCCGGGGGTGTAGACCCGAGTGCTGCAGTTGAGCGACATTGGAATGTAGAACGCCTGGGTGGCGGGGTTGTAGGACATCTGCCGTGAATTCTTGAAGCCGGACGTGCTCGGGCACGTGTAGACCGGCTGCCCCATCGGAGCGTCGATCACTTCCGGGCGGTAGCGCACGAACCCTCGCTCGGGATCGATCTCCATCATGTTCTGCAGGCCGGTGTCCGTCGCTCGGATCAGGCGACCGGTCTGCCGATCGAGGTGCCACAACACGCCGGACTTCCCCATCTCGAAACCGGACTTGCGCGCGTATCCGGGAATGTCGACGTTGATGAATTCGTAAATCTCGTCGAGGTCGAAACTCTCGCCAGGAACGTACTGATGGTACCAGGCCATCTTGCCGGTGGCGGTGTCGAGCGCCAGCGTCGAATCGGTGTAGAGGAGCGACATGCCGTCCTTCTCACCGCGGCTCTTCCGATGCCACGGCTTCGCCTGCGTCGCGCCCCAGTAGGTCAGATGCAGGATCGGATCAAAGCTGCCGGTAATCCACGGATTGCCGCTGGTGGCGCCGCGTTTCTCGAGCGGGATCCCTTCCCACGTGTCGCCGCCGGGCTCACCGGGCGCCGCCGTCGTGTAGGTCCGCCACGCGCGCGCGCCGGTCTTGGCGTCGATCGCTCCGATGAAGCAGCGGACCCCCTGCGCACAGTCAACGCCGGAGATGATCTTTCCATCGGCGGCGAGCCCAGTACCCGACGAAGGGGTGTGACCATCGCCCGCATCGTACAGCGAGCCCTCGAACGCCTTGGTGCCATCGCGAACGTTGATCGCGTCGATCTTGCCGTCGGCCGGATGAATGAAAGCCTTGTCCTCGTAGAGGACGATCCCGCCGCGGATGCCGCCGGTCGCCCCGGCCGACGTGCCTTTCGCCATCTGGTGGCGGTACTGCCACAGAAAATCGCCGGTCGCGGCGTCGAGTGCATGCACCACGCCACCCGGCATGCTGAGATACATGACCCCGTCGTGGACGATGGGGCCGACCCAATCATCCACGTTCGGTGAGGCGCCCTTCTCGATCCCCCACGACCACACCAGTTGCAGGCCGCGGACGTTGCTCTTGTTGACTTGATCCAGCGGGCTGAAACTCTGAGCGTCGTAGGTGCGCCGGTACATCAGCCAGTCGCCGGGATCCGGATTGCGCAACATCGCATCGGTGACCGGCCGGGTGGTGGTCACCGTGCGGTTGATCGGCGACCGAACCGGCGGCTTGTAATTCCGTTGCGCTTCCGACTGCTCCGCGCTGCGGCCGCGTCCCGCCGGGGCCTGACCGGCTTGCTCCTGCTGTGCCACCGGCGCATCCTGGCTCGTAGCCAGGACCAGCGCGAGCAGCGACAACACCCACGTGACTCGAGTTCGCATGACCAACCCTCCCCAACGATCATTCCGGAGCGGCCACCGTAGCCTTCCGGCAGTGTCTGCTCACTTGTCCGAAGCGACCCTCACCACTTCACCTGCATGCCGAGCCGGACAATCCGCGGCGGAAGAATCGTCGACGGCTGAAAATAGGATGTTGTCGCGTAGTTGAAGGAGCGGAAGCCGTACGCCGCCAGGCTGTTGAGCGCGTTGAACAGGCTCAACTCGGGCTCGACCTTGATTCTGCCGACCGTGATCCACCGGCCGACGTTAATATCGAGCTGGTTGATGCGATCGCTCGATTCGGTGCCCGGTGCGATCAACGGCACCGACAGCGACGCGACAGTCATGCCGGGATCGACCAGCGCTCCCGGTGTGCACGGTCCGGTGCAATTCGCCGCGTAGCGCGTGGTCGGCGTGATCAGCCACTGCGTGCCGTAGTTGGCGGTGACGTTACCGACGGCGGCGCCGCCAATCATGTACTTGTAGCTTTGAAATGACGCTCCCAGCGTGATGCTGTAGGGCAGCTGCATCGATCCGGACAGCTTCATGTTGATGAGCAACGGAATGTGGCTGGCGCTCTGGTCACAGTACAGCAGGTTGTTCGGATTGGTGGGATCGTCGCAGGCGATCTGAATCGTCCGATCCATCGACAGGCCGCCGAACAGCACTGCGCCCCGGCTCAGGCGCGCCGAGAAGCCGAATTCGGCGGCGTTGGTCCACTTCTTCGCGTTGGGATCGTTGGTCAACAGATTGAGCACTTTGGAGCGCGCGGCGGCACTGACGTTGTAAATGGTGATCGCGCTGCCGTCCAGCGGACTCGCGATCTGCACCGGAGTGTAGTCGGACGACTGCTGTGCCGCGTTGTAGGTCATCCCCAGATCGTAGAACTCGGTGTGGAAGTAGTTGGCGTTGACCGACACTCGCGGGAGCAGCTCACGCTGAATCCCCAGGCTGTACTGCAGATTCGCGCCGCGCTTGCGGTTCGGATCGAGTTGGCTCGTGGCGCAGGCCGGTACGCCGGGGGTGGCAATCACCGAACAACCCGGCGTCACGGTGCCGAAACCGGCCGGGAGCTGCGCCAGATTGAGCTCGTTGGTCTGCGCGATGTTGTCCTTGTTCAGGTCGTTCCACGTCACGGTCGCCGACTGACTGCGGATTGGATTGTAGGCGTTGGTCAGTCCGTCGGTGAGCTGGGTCTGATACTTGTTGACGCTGAACTTGACCGCGGTCTTGCCGTTGCCGGAGACATCGTAGACAACGCCAAACCGAGGATTGAGGCTCTTCCACGTCGGAAACGTATCGCCGCCGTAATTTCGGTCGCCGACGAACCGCCCCGGTCCCACGACTTCGGCAGGGATCGACGCCCCGAAATCTTCCCAGCGCAATCCGGCGTTGACCGTGAACCGTTTCGCGGTCCATGTGTCCTGACCGTAGAGGCCCCAGAACGCATCCATCGAATTCGAATACCGCACCGGCGTGTTGAAGATGGCGGCGGATGTCGGCACGCCGTTCTGGTAGTTCAGCTCGAGGTCGCCGTTCTTGTCGTAGGCGAACGTTTCGAACCCCTTCTGATCCTGAACACCGACTTTGATGTTGTGCGACCCGGTGACGTAGGTCACGGATCCGTCGAAGAAACGGCGCGTCGGATCCTGCGTCGTCGGTCCGATCGGCGCGGCGCCGGTCAGCGTTCCGAGCGACAGATCCCGGTGCGTCACATTGGCGAGCCACGCCGCCGATCCGTACGCCAGGCCGTAGCAGCTGCAATTGGGCTCGTACGAGTTGGTGCGGTACGCCTGGTAGTGGTTCGACCCGGCTTCAATCAGCAGCCGGTTCGACGCCGCGAACGTCCACTTGACCTGCGCCTGATCGTAGAGCGGCGACGGAGAGGTGAGGATGGCCGCGCTCGGCGCCTGTCCGCCGCTCATCGCCGCGCCGATGAACTTCCAGACGCGATCGTAGTAGCCGTTGAGCTGCATGCGCGAATTGAGCTGGCCACTCAGCCGGAGCGAGCTGTTCTTCACATACTGCGGGTTCACACCCTGAGTGCCATCTGGATTGAACGTGTCGGCGACGAGCGTGTCGACCTCGTTCTTGCGCGCCGCGGCAAACCACCACAGCCTGTCCTTGATGATTTTGCCGCCGAGACCGGCTTCGTAGTCGTAGATCTTGTCGAAGCTGTCGCCCTTCGTCAGGCCCCGAGCGACGAGATCGGGCGACAACGCATTGGCCTGCCACTTGCCGCTCGCGAACGCGAGGGCGCCGGATCCGTGAAATTCGTTTCCGCCTCGCCGTGTGATGAGGTTCTGACGCACGCCACCTGCGGACACGTCGGCGCCCGCGCCGCTGTTCTGGACGACGATCTCCTGGTAGTTCTGAGTGTTCGAATACGACTGTGTCGCGCCGTTACCGCACATGCCGTTGAGCTGAATGCCGTCAAGCAGCACGGTCGCCTGTTCGCCGGCCATTCCGTGCGCCTGTGACGCGTTCTGGTTCATGCCGTTCGAGCCGGCGACATCCGGCGTCCCCATGACGACGCCCGGCACGAGTGCCGCGGCGGTCTGAGCGCTGCGTCCGGTGGGAATCGCGTCGAGCACTTCGCGGTTGAGCGTCTGCGACTTCGCCGTGCTCTGAACATCGACCACCGGCGACGCGCCCGATACCGTCACCGTCTCTTCAAGCGCGCCGACGCGTAGCTCCGCATTGACGGTCGCGGTGAAGTTACTCGGCAGCTCCAGAGCTTCGCGTTTGACGACGCTGAAACCGCCAAGCGTGAAGGTCACGGTGTACGTGCCAGCCACCAAGCCGACGACCTGATACACGCCGCGATCGTCCGAGGTGACCGCGCGCACTTTCTCGATGAGCGCCGGGCTCGCCGCTTCCACCGTGACGCCAGGCAGCACCGCGCCCGACGTGTCTCTAACTACCCCAGCGATCGCACTTTGTGCGAACGCCGCTGACGGCGCCAACCAGGAGCCGACCATCGCGAGCATCAACCAGAGTCCGCCCTTCAATCGCATATATCCTCTCCCTCTTGTGAGCTGGTGTCCGCGCCGACGAAGCGGACGCTCAGAGATCGAACGGCCAAACCGTGAGACGGGGGATATACCACGCGGCGCGGTGCTCGCAACGTCATTGGGACGAGACGCAAACGGCGAGGACAACCGGCGGCCGGCCGGGACCAACGATGGGCGCCCCGACGCCGATGAGACCGGCGCGGGACCCGCGCGAGCACGGTTTACATGCATCCTGCATTGTCGCGAATGTGACGGTGACACCTCGATATGGCATCGCGCTGAACAGAGCGACAGCGCCTCGGCACACGCGGGGCGCACGCGGACGCGGCGCGCGGGTTGGGACGGACCGCAATGGAGGCGGATGAACAGCAATAGGAAGGTACACAGGCTGATGGATCACGCGGCTCGCCTCATTTATAGTTGCAGCGCTGAAGCGGCGCGTTGTGAGCGCCGTTCTTCTCACATCGGCGTGATCGCTTTATGTTTTCGCCGAGTCGGTCTTGGCGACTGGGGCGCGAGGCACCGCCGCGCGGGCTCGCCATACTTGGAGGGGTCGAATGCTCGCGAAATCGTCACGTCATGTGGTTCGGGTCCTCGCGTGTCTCGTGCTGAGCGATGCGGCGTTCCTCGCCGCGCAGGTCGCAACTTCACGGCAGAAGCTCGACGCGCAGCTGGCATCGTCGACGAAGGAAGTCCGCACCGGCGAGAACCTCACACTGCCTCCGAGCGGGGATTGGCGCGCCCGATACAAGGAGACCGACTTCCCGGTCGTCAAGAAGGTCGCCGACAACGTCTATCTCTTCCAGATGCCACACCCCGGCATCAAGGGTTGGCTGGTCAACAGCTTGATCGTGATCACCACGGACGGCGTCGTCGTGATCGAGGGTCAGATGAACGGCGCCAAGCTGGTCGACGAAGTCAAGAAGCTGACGGCCCAGCCGATCAAGTACCTCATCGTCGGCAGCACGCATGGCGATCACGGCGAAACGCAGATGGCCTCTATGCCAGGTGCGGACAAGATCACGTTTATCGGTCATGCAATCACTAAATGGTGGTTCGAGAACGATTCGAAGATCCCGAACCGGTCCGGCGAACTGCCAAACATTGTCAAGATCAACGACGTGGTGGGGACCCTGCCGGAAGACCCGAAGAGCGCACCGCCGCATGTGACGAAGATCCTCAAGGTGGGCAACGAAGAGTTCGACATCATGTTCATGGGCCGCGGCCACGCCGGACCGGATCTCGAAACCTATCTGCCGAAGCACAAGATTCTGTGGTTAAGCGAATCTTTCGAATCGCGGCAACTTCCTTCGATGGGCGACAGTTCGTACCCCTCGGAATGGATTGCGATGCTGAAAGAGGCGGCGCTCATGAAGAATGTCGATAACTACCTCGGCGCACACGGATTCATGGACACTCCGGCGATCAACAAGGAAGAACTCATCAACGATATCCGCGTGCTCGAACAGACCTACGCCGAAGCCAAGCGTCTGCACGATGCGGGCATTCCGATCGACGAAGTCCCGAAGCATTGGCACTTCGGGGAGAATGCGGCGCTCTTTTTTGCAGATGCCGCATTGCCCGACATCACGGCGATTTATTGGGAACTGGACAATAAGCTCCCCGCCTGTCCGCCGTGCCGCCCAAGACGATGGCAAGGAGGGGGCGACACGGCTGTCCTCCCCGTGAAGTAGTTCGTCACATCCGATGAGTCGCCTAGTGCGTGAGAACACCATGGATGAGCGCCACTCCGAAGCCCGACGCGAATTTCTGAAGTTCCTTGTTGCGAGCCCCTACGTTGCAGCCCTGGGAGGAGCGGCGGTTTTCCTGCAGCAACACGGCATGGCGCAATCCGCCCAGGAATCAACTGGGGTGCTTGCAACACCGGCTGATGCCTTGAGCGTCCTCGACTTCGAGGAGACCGCTCGCAAAAAAGTGAATCCAGGCCATTGGGCCTACATGGCAAGCGGAGTGGACGACGACGCAACACTCCGGGCGAACCGAGAAGTTTTCAAGCACATCCAGTTGCGCCCGCGTCGATTGCACGATCCGCGAAAAGTCGATACGACAATCAATCTCTTCGGCACGTCCTACGCGAGCCCGATCTATCTCTGTCCAACGGGCGGAGAAAAATCGTTCAACCGAGATGGCGAGCTGGCGGTCGCTCGAGCCGCGAGGGCGCGCAATACGCTCCAGATTTTATCGACTGCGTCGTCGACCGGTGTCGAAGAGGTGAACCGGGAACTGGGCCGGCCGGCGTGGTACCAGGTTTATGCGCCGAACTCGTGGGAAGCTAACGCAGCCTTGCTGAAGCGCGTAGAAGCCGCTGGGTGTCCGGTGATCGCGCTCACGGTCGACAACATCACCGGTCGCAACAGCGAGTTCTATCTTCGCACCCGCCCGAAGGACCTTTCGCAGTGCACGACGTGCCATCCAAGCGGCCCGGGCAGCGGCCCGCGGCCGATGACGGAGAACCTGCCTCGCGGGGGAGAAAGGGTCGCCGTCGATTGGGCGCTGGTCGACAATATCCGCAAGACGTGGAAAGGAAAATTCTTCGTCAAGGGCATCGATACGCGTGAGGACGCACGGCTCTGCGTCGAACATGGCCTCGACGGCATCATGGTCTCGAACCACGGCGGACGTGCGACGGAGACGATCCGCTCCACGGTCGAGGCACTGCCCGAAGTCGTCGCTGAAGTTCGCGGCCGAATTCCGGTGTACGTCGACGGCGGTTTTCGCCGCGGCACAGACATCTTCAAGGCTTTGGCGTTGGGAGCCACCGCCGTCGGCATCGGCCGTCCCTTCCTGTGGGGACTCGGAGCGTTCGGTCAAGCGGGCGTAGACCGTGTGCTGGAAATCCTACAGGGCGAACTGAAACTCGTCATGGGCAATTGCGGTACGCAGACCCTCCGGGAGATCACGCCGGCCCATGTCGCTACACCGGATTGGAAAACGTAGCCGTGTTCGTGCGCCGGATTTAGGCGATCCTGACGTCGCGGGGCCGACGCAGCCGTGCTGGTCAAGCCTGACGTCCGACCGGGCACCAGGAAGGAGCTTGAACTGGTGCTGAGGGTCTCCCGCTTGATCAAGGTCAGCGCGCTTCATAGACGCGGACTGCAGGTTTCTGGCTGCCGCGGTGCGGAACCGCGATGTAAAGGCGTGATTGCTCCGGGACGAAGAGCGACGTGCGGGCTCCCGGCGCGGTCGCGACGTGCGCGATTCGAGCGAAGCGGCTCGCATCCCCTTCCTGAAATACGTCGACGTATCCCTCACCACCGCTCACGTACAGACGCTTGCGGACCGCGTCGTAAAAGAGGTCGTCGGTATCGCCGACGATGTCGAACGAACCCGATTCTTTGCCGGTGGCTGTGTCGTACATAAGGACCTTGGCTGGCCGGCGGCATCCCACAAACAAGCGGCGGTTCGGTTCGTCCAGCGCCAGCGGGAAGTTCGATTTCGCTCCGACGACCGGCCATGTTGCGATCACCTTCATCGCGGTTCGATCAACGACCGCAATCTGATTCGCATCTGGTACATTGACGAATACGCGAGACCCCGAGCGTTCGAGCTGAAATGATTCGGGATGGCCGGCAAGACGCGCTTCGCCGAGAACTTTGCCATCGGACGGGCTGATGGCAGCCAGGGCGCCGCCGCCAAATCCGACGAAGAGACGCTTGGCGACCGCATCGTACCGGACATTATCCGAATCATCGCCGAGCTTGACCGCCCCCGCAGCGTGATGATCGTTCGTGTCGACAAACTGCACGCCATCACCTTGCCCATTCGCGACCGCAACCATGTTCGCCCCCACGACGACGGCAATCCCTTGCGGCTCCCGAAATCCGGCAAGGCTCTTTTCGTGAGTGCCGGTCTTCACATCGAGAACTTCGACGGTGTTGTTCCCGAGGGCTGCGACATAGAGTCGCTGCGCCGCTACGTCGAACGCCAGATGATCGATCCGGCCGTCCACATTCGGAAGCGCAATCGTCCGGACCAGTACTAAGGGCGCCTGGTCCGACGCCGCTTGAAATGAGGAGAGCACGATCATCGCCGCCGGGATCATCCAGATGCGCATTCGCTCCGCACAGGGTCACTGACCGACGCGCCACGGCGAGAACTCGGGCCACTTCTTCAGGGCATCGGTTGCCCACGAATTGGTCTTGTCTTTGTGGCAGCCGATGCAAGGATTCGGCACCTTGAGTGTTTCGGTGACGGATGGGCTGATGAACTTGAACGTATGGCTGCGCACCATCACGTCGCCGATGGTCTGCTCGATCGCGGGCATGTGGCAGCTGATGCACTCGCTGCCGGCGGAACCAGCTTGGTGATGCGTGTGGTCCTCGATCGTTCCCGTGTGGGGACCGTTCGGCGATTTCGGCCCGTGGCACGTCAGACACAGCAGCCTGGACGACTTGATCAAGTCGGCATTGTTCTGCGTGCCGTGCACGTCGTGGCAACTCGCACAGGTGATCCCGCGCGTGTACATGACGCTCGGCACAAAATCATTGCCCTGCATACGGTTTTTGTGAGCCGTCCCGTCAGCAAAGTGCGTGAACGTCGTCTCGCCGAGTTTGTGCTCCTCAAGCTCCCAGAAGTCCTTCAGGTTCAAGCCGACTCGAAATCCGACCGGCCAGTCGTACTGCCGGCCCTCGACCGGATTCACGAGAGGCCGGCCCTGCGAGTGACACTGGATGCAGACGTTGACGGCGCTCACGGGATCGAGACGCGTCGGGTTGACGATGGTGGCGCGCGAGGGTGTGGCGACATGTTCGCTGCCAGGCCCATGACACTTCTCGCAGCCGACGTTCCATTCGGTGACGGCCTTCGTCTTGACGTCGTAGTTCACCGAATGACAACCGTCGCAGGTTGGTCCGGTCGGCCGTTTACTGTTCTCCGGCGGATAGAACGCCGTCCACCAGTCCGTGCCCATCGCCACGTTGTAGGGGCGCCACTGGCGATGCGTCACGTCCCACTGGGCCGGAAGCGGAAAGTAGTCGTCACCGACCTTCGTGAAATACCGCTGCTTCCACTTACTGCCGTACACGAACGCGATCTGGTCTCGGCCGAACGTCAGAAGCGGATCCGGCTTGGACAGATCCGGAATGATCGCGTCGGCATGGTCGTGCGGATCCCGCACGACATTGGCCATCCGGGTTTGCTTCCACCGCTCGTAGATCGGGCGGTGGCAGCGCGCGCACGCCGCCGAGCCGACATAGGTCGCTGCTGCCGGCGCTTGCGTCGACGCCTGCTGTGCGGCGACGGCGGGCAGACCGACACCGAGCCACAGCCCGCCGAACAATGCTGACCACACCATCAGGCCGGCGCGAAACCAGGTCATCGGCTCGCTGTCGCCTTCCCTTTGCCGAGCTCATCGAGCGCGGCCTTGAAGCCGGCCGCGAGTTTGTCCGCAGGTCCGGTCCCCCAGTAGTGGAGGAAGTAAATCGTCGGACTGGTTCCGGTCATATGGTGGTGAATCGCCACGACGTCGAGGCCATTCTTCCGAAGGGCCTTCAGCACGGGCGTGACCTCGGCCTGCGTCATGGCGACATCCCCCGCGATCGCGGCATTCTCATTCGTGCCGACGAAGGCCGCCCACGTGTTGAGGCCCATCCGAGCATTGATCAGTGCCCCCATCTCGGTCAGCTTCAGATCGTCGCGACCGACGGTGATCTTGTAAACCGCGCCGTTGGTCTCTCCCTGGTGGCCGGCGATTTGGGCCATCTTCGCAGTGTCGATCGACGGCGTCTGAGCCGGCGTGCCAGCAGCAGGCGGGGCCGCAGGACGACCGCCCTTCCCGATTAGATCGAGCGCCGGCTTGATCTTGCGCGCCAGTTCGGCCGGGCTGCCGTGACCATGGACATGCATGTAGAACATCCGCGGCTCGTCCCAGAAGAAATGGTTGTGGAGTGCGGTCGCTTCAAGGCCGTTGTCGAGGAGCGCAGACATCACTGGGTTGACCTCTTCTTGCGTGAGCACGAGGTCGCCCATCATCACGTCCATCCCACCGGTGCCCTTGGTCATCGCCACCCAGCCGCCGAAACCAAACGGCGTCGGCGTCTTGACGTTCGCGACAGTAATCGAGAGATCGCTCCGAGGGATATTCACCTTCAGCACGTTGTCCTTGAAATCCCCGGTCTTTCCCAACGTATCCAACACCTGTTTGTACGGCGCCGGCATCTCCTGCGCCTGCGCAAGAGACGCCAGTGAGATCAACAACACAACCGTACACCAGACAAAGCGCTTCATGGATCCTCCCTATCGTTTCTGCAGTTGATCGAGCAGCCGCTCGACATGTTTCTTGATGGCATCGCGCTGGGCCGCGTACCCCTGATCCTCCGGTACGTCGTCCCAACTCTCCGCCTTGCCGCTCGATGCCGCGTGCGACGGCAGGCTGCAGCCGATGGCAAAGATGTGCGTTGCCTTCGTGACATCGCCCGTCGTGATCGGGGACGGCTTGGCACTGGGCACGGCAAGGCCGTCCTCGCGTAGGCCCTTCAAGGCGGAGACCGACAGTTCCGCTTGCGGGTTGGCGCCCCGATAGGTGGCGCGGTCCGGCAAGCCGCGCTCTGCCGCGAGCTTGTTGAAATAGGCGGTCGCGATGACGCTCTTCGCCGCGCCGTGCTCGCATACGAACACAACTCTCTCGTCCCCAGTGTCTTGCGCCGCCCCGGCACGCGCGAGAGCGATGACCATCAGCGTCAGTGATAAACCCGCACGAACGCGACGCTTCATCATGCTTGTCCTCTTGGTAACGAGATTCGAAACACCGATCCACTCGTCGCACCAGCATCAACGCGAATGGACCCGCCGTTGATCTCGACCGCCCACTTCGCAATCGCCAACCCGAGCCCTGTTCCACCGGCATCCCTCGAGCGGGCGGTATCCACCCTGAAGAAGCGATCAAAGATTCGCTCCCGGTGCTCGGCCGCTACGCCCGGACCTTGATCAGTCACCTCGACCACCGCTTGATTACCATCGGCGAGGATTGACACGGCGATCGACGCTCCCATCGGGCTGTATTTGATCGCGTTGTCGATCACGTTCGTAATCGCCTCACGAAGCACGAGCCGATCGGCGCGAACCGACAGACCCTCTGCTCCCTCAATCGAGATCCGCTGCCCGCGTTCCTCGGCGAGCACGCCCAGCGAGGCGGCGACGTCTCGCGCCAGTTGTCCAAGATCGAGCGGCTCGCGCGAGAGATGCACGCTGCCGGCATCGCCATGCGAAAGCCGCAGCAATGTGTCGACCAACGTCGTGAGACGGTCGATCTCCTCGAGCATGCTGCCAATGGCTTCCTTGTACTCGGCAGGCGTGCGGGTTTCGACCAAGCCGGCTTCGCCAATCCCGCGGATCACCGCGAGCGGGGTCCGCAGTTCGTGCGACGCGTCGGCCGTAAAACGACGCAGCTTGTCGAACGAGGACTCGAGACGCGCGAAGGTGTCGTTGATTACGGCCGCCAGGCGTCCGATCTCGTCGTGCTGATTCGGAACCGAGACGCGTTCGTGGAGGCGCTCGGCGGTCACCCGCCGCGCTTCGATCGCGAGGTGATCGATCGGCGCCAGCGCTCGCCGCGCGAGGACATAGCCGCCAAGCCCCGCCAAGACGATGACGAGCGGCAGCCCCAGTGCGAGCACTTTGAGCACTTCCGACAGTTGCTCGCGCAGCCGTTCTTCCGAACGCGACACTCTCAACACGACGGAGCGACCGCCGACCAGCGTCGTTCCGGTCAACGTCCGCCAGCGCCGCCCGGCAGCGACAATCGAGTCATAGTGCGCCTGCGCTCCGGCGGTCGCGAGCGCGACGGGAGGCAATGCCCCCGATGCACCCGAGCGGCCAATCTGATCGCCGCTCGACGACCACACATCGCTGCCGCGATCCTCGTCATTATCCGGATCGTGGTGACGATCGCCGGTCCAGACAATGCGACCGTCCGGCGTCGGCGCAAGCAGGCCCTCCGCCGATTCGAAGTCATCGTGCAGCTGCTCGTCCACGCTCTCCTGGAATTCCTGGCGAACGGCAATGAACGTCGCGGCGGCGTACACGACCAGCATCAAGGTTAGCACCACGGCGTACCAGGCGGTCATCCGTACCCGAATCGACGCGGCGGACCACGGCACCTTCACGGCTCGCCTTCTCGCAGAACGAAGCCGACGCCGCGCACGGTGTGAATAAGCCGATCGGTCGCATCGGAATCGACCTTCTTCCGCAGCCGAGCCATTTGCACGTCGATGACGTTGTCGAGCGGAGTCGCGCGACGCGGTTCCTTCCACACCTCGCGCGCCAGCATTTCCCTGGACACCAGGTGGCCCTGGTGACGAAGCAGGTACTCGAGCAGTTCAAACTCTCGGGCCGTGAGTTCAAGCAACCGGTCGCCCCGAATTGCGCGTCTGGCGACGAGGTCCATCTCGAGGTCTGCCGCCTTCAACCGAAAGGCTTCAGACGGGCGCCCACGGCGCAGAAGCGCTCGAACCCGCGCCAGCAGTTCCGGCAGGGCAAACGGCTTGACCAGATAGTCGTCGGCGCCGAGGTCGAGGCCCAGCACACGGTCCTCCACGCCGTCGCGAGCCGTCAGGATCAAGACCGGCGTATCGATGTGCCGCTGCCTCAGAGTTCGCAGAATTTCAAGGCCGCTTCGGCCCGGCAGCATCACGTCGAGCAGGACCAGGTCGAATGCCTCGGCATTCGCACGGAAAAACCCGTCCTCGCCCGTTGAGGCGACGACCACGTCGTAATGCTCGCCCTTCAGAGCTGACGCCACGGCCTGGGCCAGTTTTCGCTCGTCCTCGACGATCAGTACCCGCACTCGTCGCATCTTACCGGCCACCCACAAGCGGGAACCTGACTTTTGTGTCAGATTGGTCAGAAGCGAGTGGTGTACTGGAGCTTCGCCGAGGCTCGATCGAAAACAGGCTCGAAGCGCCCCTCGTCGAGCGTTCGATGCCAGCCGCGATTAATCGTTAGGAAGAGATCATTGCCGGGCTGGAGGATCCAGCGAAACCGGCTCTGCAAGCCAAGAACCCTCGACTCATTGTCGTACTGCGCAAGATTCGCCCACGACAGGTTGGGAGTGACGTTATAGTCGGCTTTCACGGTCAGAAGGTCGGTCTGGAACGCGCCCTCAGGGAGCATGGCTACATCTCGCTCGCCCTGGACGGACAGTGCCACATGGCGGCTCGGCTTCAACGTGGCTCCAAACTCGACCTGCCCTAACGTTCCTTCGTAGAAACCGCCCCACCACACGGCCGCGTCGATCACCCACCACCTCTTGGTCGCGGTGTTCACTTCAGTCCGGTATCTCGTCCACCGGTACGACCCGGACGGAATCACGACGCCCGGCGAAATCTCGAACGGCAGATCGAGGTGTTCGAAGGTGGGGACGTAGTCCCATTCCAGGTGCTCGCCGGACTCCGTCCGCAGATTGACGGGCGCGGTGAACACGCTCCAGCTTTCCAGACGATTCTGCACATTCGTGACCACAACGGGATTCACTTCAAAGAAGAACTGCCTGACGCCCCAGCGCTCGGGTCTGGGCTGAAATGCGAGGGAGACATCGGTCTTCCGGATGCCAGTGCGCGGGACGAAGCCGAGTGCGGGTTGGAACCGCTCCCCGATCTGTCGCCAGTTCAGCGCGACGTCCCATCGATCGTTCGGATAGTCGATCCGAAATCCGCCGGCGCCATCGCGCGCCCCCGTAGCGCCGTCGTCGGTGCCAAGCAGGAACAGATCGAGCGACAGGTTCTTGTTGCCGTGAAAGGTCGATGTCGCAAACCGCGCGTCGCCGCCGATCAACGTGTTGGTACCGGAACCGCTCGGATCGCCGTGCGTCAGGATGCCACCCACCCATGATTGCTGAAACAGATTGCGGCTAACGCGCGCGACGAGAAGATTCTGCCGATCAATGGATCCACCCGGCAGTGCGGCATCGCCGACTGCCCCCGTCTCCACCTCGAGGACGCCGATGTTGTAGTCGGACTGCCGGCCGGTCAGCTTGACGCCGAGACGCACGGGTACCGCCACATCGTCCAGCAGTCCGATGCGCCGGCTGAAGAACGGGCGGAGATCGGTCGTATTGATTAACCCGGCGACGTCAAAGACACCGGCACCTTCGAGGAAGAAGCTTCGCTTCTCTGGAAAGAACAGCGGAAACCGCGTGAGATTCACCTGGCGAAGATCGGCTTCGGTCTCCGCAAAGTCCGTGTTCACGGTGACGGCGGCGTTCACACTCGGTGTCAGGCTTTTGAACAGATCAACACCGGCAGCCGCGTCACCGGCGCCGCTGCTCCTCCCGGCCGAACCGTATGGCCGGACGTCGAGGCCCAGGCCCTGCCCCACACCGTCAAGGCCGTCGAGTTGTCCTACTTCCGCGAGGTTGCTGATCCAGACGTTCTGCCGCGCAGCGGTCCACCGATCGATCTCCTGCCGGCGTTTGATCTGCCGCTCGACGTTGAAGCCCCAGACTGGCTGACCCGGCTTGAACCGGAGCGTCTTGAACGGAATCTCAATCTCCGCGACCCACCCGTCGGTCGTGATGCGGGCGGCGGCGTTCCAGATCCCATCCCAGTCGCGGCTGAGACTCTCGGCGTTGTTCGACACCTGCCCGTCCGCGCGAGCGCCTGCCGCATTCACTTGAAAGAAGAACCCGTTTCGATGGTCGAAGAAAGGATCAAGGACGATGGTCAGACGATCGTCGACCTCGAGGTCCGCATCGCGGGATAGCTGGGTCGCGATGATCTCGCGCGGCGATCGGTCATGGCAGACGGCGCCTATGTACAAGGCCGTCCCCGTGAGCAATACTCGGATCTCCGTCTCTTCGGAGGGTTCGCCGCCCTCGACAGGTTCTCGCTGGACGAACCGACTCAGCGGGATCGTCGATTGCCACGCCGCTTCATCGAGCCGCCCATCGATCCGAATCGTCTCAGTGGTGCGCGTCGCCGTCGTGTGCACGATGAGGACGTCGGCCGCTTGCCCCGCCGTGAGCGGCACGCTGAACCACGCGATGACCGCGACACACGCCGCAGCTACTGACCGACGCGCCACGGCGAGAACTCCGGCCATGTCCTCAATGCCGCGGTGGCCCAGGCCGGCGTCTTGTCGGTGTGGCACGTCGTGCACGCGTCCGGCATCTTCAGCCGTTCCGCTTCCGCCGGCACGATGAACTTGAACGTATGGCTGCGCACCATGACATCGCCCAGCATCTGGGCAATCTTCGGCATGTGACAACTGACGCATTCGCTGCCGGCCGATCCCGGTGCGTGGTGGGTGTGTTGCTCGATCGTCGCTGTATGCGGGCCGTTCGGCGACTTCGGGCCATGACAGGTCAGGCAGACTGTGCGCGCCGGCTTGATCAAATCGGCATTGTTCGGTGTCCCGTGCGGATCGTGACAGCTCGCACAGGTGACGCCGCGCGTATACATCAGGCTCTGAACGAAGTCGTTGCCCTGCATTCGATTCTCGCGGGCACTGCCCTCGGCAAAATGCAGGGTGTCCTGCGTACCCACGGTGTGGTCGTCCAGTTTCCAGAAGTCGGCGAGTCGCAGACCAACGCGAAACCCCACCGGCCAGTGAAACTCACGGCCTCCGATGGGACCATGTGGATGGCCTTCGGAGTGACACTGAACGCAGACGTCCACAGCCGCAACGGTCGACAGCTTCGCGGGATTCACGATGTTCGTCGCCGCCGGCCGCGCGACGTGATCGCTGCCCGGCCCGTGGCACCGCTCGCAGCCGACGTTCCATTCCGTCACCGTCTTACGCTCGACGTCGTAATTGACCGAGTGGCAGCCGTCGCAGAGCGCGCTGGTCGCGCGGCTGACGCCGTACGCGACCCACCGACGATGCGTCACGTCCCAGGTCACCGGGAACGGGTTAAAGTCGTCTCCCACCTTCTTGAAGTAGCGCTGCTTGTATTTGCCGCCGTAGACGAACGCGATCTGATCCTTCGTGAAGGTCACGAGCGCATCCGGCGTGCTGAAATCCCCGACGATCGCCTCAGGATGCTCGCGCGGGTCGCGGACGACGTTGGCCATGCGGGTCTTCTTCCAACGCTCGAAAGTCGGCGCATGGCAGCGCCCGCAGGCGGCCGAACCGACATAAGTCGCAGTGGCTGGCGCCGGCGACTGCGCCACCACCCACATGGTCGCGCACGAGAGACAGCTGGCCAGCACAACGAGCCGCAGTCCGGTCATTCGTGATCCAGTGCGCACGCGGGTAAACCTAGCAGGAAACCATTCGATTTCTCCGAATCTGACGCAAACGTCAGGAACATGTCAGGCGCGGCGCCGCGATGCATCGCTACGAGTGATCGCCCTTGCGTCGCGCGGCGCGACCTGACAATTTCCCACACCCTGGCCGGTTCGCTGGCGACCGCGCTGGGCTCCTTGAGCGCCGGCGCCATCGTTCAGGCGCTGCAGCGGACTGGCGCGATGACCGACGTCAGCAGCTATCGCCTCGTGATCCTCGTCTACGCCGCCCTGGGAGCCGTGCTCGCATTCCTGATCACACGTGTGTCGTCAGCGTCGGAGGTCGTCGGCCAGGGCGAGCAACTCGCGGCTCGAGCGACGCTCGCCGGTCTTACGGGTCTCCACGAAGGGCGCCGCATCGTGCTCAAACTCTCGAGTTTGTTCGCGCTCGACTCATTCGGCGGCGGGTTCGTGATCCAAAGTTTCGCGGCCTACTGGTTTCACCTGCGGTTCGGTGTGAATCCAGCAACACTGGGTGTCCTGTTCTTCGCCGCGAACGTCCTCGCGGGCATTTCGGCGCTTTTCGCGGCCCGGATGGCCGCCCGCTTCGGCCTGCTCAATACGATGGTCGCCACGCACCTGCCGTCGAACGTTCTGCTGATTCTCATACCGTTGATGGGGACCCTGCCGCTGGCGGCGCTGTTGCTGCTCGTCCGCTTCAGCATCAGCCAAATGGATGTTCCAACGAGGCAGTCCTATGTGATGGCCGTCGTCCGGCCGGAGGAACGCTCCGCTGCGGCGGGCATCACGGGAGTGGCGCGAACCCTCGGCGCCGCACTCAGCCCGATGCTCGCGGGTCTGCTATTCGCCAGACCGTCACTGATCAATGTTCCGTTCTTCATCGCCGGCACGCTGAAGATGACCTACGACGTGTGGCTGTATCGGGAGTTCAGGGCGGTCCGGCAGCACGACTAAGGCGAAGCGACGCTCTCCCAATTAGCGCACTTCACCCGAAGGTTAATGCCGCGAGCTCGTGCGCGAGTGACCCGGTGAACCCTTCGATCGCCATCTTCCTCGCGGTGTATGCCGCAGCCAGCGGCATCGGCGCTCGTGTCACGCTCGACGTGACGTTCACGATCACGCAGGACCCTCGCACACGAAGCTGAGGCAGCACCGCCCTGCGTCATCGCCATCACGCCGAAGGTGACGCGTGCTCGGACGCTCGTCACTTGGCGGCCGACGCACCATCATCTAGATTGGCTTTGCCTCGCGCGCGCCGTCGTCCGGTCCGTCCAATATCGCCTCGGCATCGATTGTGATGTCGATCGTCTTGCCGACCACGACCCCGCCTTTCGCGACGACATCATTCCAGCTGACTCCGAAATCGTGGCGGTTGATCCTCGTGTGTGCGACGAATCCGGCTCGCACCCTCGGACCCTTGTCGATCCATTTTCCCTCCTCCTCTTCCCACCAAGGGGTTAGCCATTCGCCGAGGAATCTGACATTGAGTTCAACCTCGCGCGATACCCCTCGGATCATCAGCGCGCCTGTCAGGGTGTAGTCGCGCGCGCCTGCGACTTCGACCTGATTGCCTTTGAATGTGATCCTCGGATGATTCTCGACATCCAGAAAATCAGCGCTCCGGAGGTGTGCGTCACGCTGAGGCTGCCCCGTCCAGATCGCCGCGGCATCGATTGCTACGTCAGCTGAGGACTGAGCGGGATTCTCGGGATCGAAGACCAGTGATCCGCTCACGTTCTTGAAGTGCCCGCGAACGTACGTGACCATCATGTGCCGCGCGCGAAACATTGCGGCGGTGTGACCCGGTTCGAACAACCATGTACCCATCTCACAGACTCCGCTCAGCCGTGACGCCCATTTCGACCTCCATGCCGTGTCGCGCAGTCGCGGACGACGACAGTCAGTAGTACCGCCGGCGGTAGGTCAGCGCGAACACAATCGGCAGCGCGACGAAGATGCTCAGTGCGAGTACCGGAGCGAGGAACGCGCATGCGATCCCCAGCAGCGCGACAAGCAACTGCACACCGAAACGCCGCACAATGTAGCGTCGCTGGTTGACTGTCGGTTGGTCTGTGATGTGAGAATGGTCCGCGACGAACCACACGCCTGCCAGCGTCGACGTACAAGCGGCGAGATTGGCACCATAAATGGCGAGCGCCACCGGCGCGAGCGGGTAACGACCGAGCACCGCGGTCGAGAAGGGTAACACGGCAATCGTGAATAGAAACAGCATGTTCGCCCAGATCAGAGTGACCTTGACGCCGCGCAGTGAGGCGAAAATCAGGTGGTGGACGAGCCAGTAGTACGCAACGATTGCGAAGCTCAGCGCGAAGGTTCCGAGCTCGGTGCGCTAATCCCTTCTGTCCGGTCGGTTCGATATTTCCGACCGGTTCCTTGTCTTTCCTCGTTCGACGAACCATCGCTGCTCATGACATTCTCCCGACAATTGCCTTTCGATGCGGCGGTCGGCGCTGATCAGAGAATCGCTTTCGCGCTTCCAGGGTAGTCGGTGCGAAAAGCCATCTCGCGGCCCGCATCGTACTCGGCACGCAGCTTGTCCAGCTTCGCGCCGATCAGGCGATACGCATCGCTTCCGAGGATGACCCAGCCGTCTGTCATCAACGGTGTTCCGCGCAAAGTCGAACACCACGGACGCGCTTAGCTTCAGGAAATCAATAGACAGCGGCCCGATGACGGTTCGAATTCTGCCGAGGCGGCCAAGTACTGCAGAAGATTTTTCGACCGGATCGGAGGCGGGACATCCATTCGTCTTCGCAGATCAACACGGCGGGCGCGGTGCGCGCAATCTGACGAGCCAGAGTCGTCTTGCCGCTGTCGGCTTTGCCAGAAAAGAAGTGCAGTGCCGCTAGTCGCGATTAACCTGGTGTTCACGTGACTCGCCGCGGGAATCGCGATGGCGGGCGAGGCCTGTCGATCTAGAGGATCCCCAATCGACCATACCGTGAGAGGGTATTGGAACCGCCACCCCCGGCTGTTCACACCACTATTGGAGACCGATCCAAAATGAAGTATCTGATGTTCATCAAACATGCCGAAGTCGTCGGAGGGACGCAGCCGCCGAACGCGCTTATGGACGCCATGGGCGAGTTTGTCGGCAGAATGTTCGCGAGCGGCGTGCTCAAGGACACCGGCGGTCTCAAGCCGATCTCCGAGGCTTACCGGATTCGGTCGAGCGGCGGGAAGCTGCAGGTGATCGATGGACCGTTTGCGGAGACGAAAGAAATCATCGGCGGCTACGCGCTGGTCGAGACGACGTCGAAGGAAGAGGCCATTGCCGTGGCGCGGGAATTCATGGAACTGCACCGACTCCATTGGCCGGAATTCGAGTGCGAGTCCGAGGTCCGGCCCGTCGAGGACATGTAGCGCTTCCATCGTTCCCGGCGTAGCCGACGATGCTGAGTGTACAAGCTGACGCGTGAGTGGATCGAAGGCGCCCCTGATGCGCATCGCCGGTCAATCGGCGCTGTTCGGGTCGCGATAAACGCCGCAGCGTTTATCAACGGACGCGGCGACGAGCGGCGAAGTATCCGGTGCAAATCAGAAGCTCGCGTTGGGTCTTCGTTCAGTTCCCGTCATCTGAACGTCGCGACGACGTCGCGATCCACAATCCTGATGCGTTCTTGTCGTCGTTCTCGCGCCCCGCGCAGCTCGATCACGTAGTCGCCTGGCGGCAGCGGGCCGAGCGACAGGCGGCCGGGCGGTTCGATAGCGCGATCTGACGCGCTGTCGAGCCGCGCGTCCATCATCTGACCAGCGTCGCTCAGGACACGAACCAGCAGCGAACCCGACGCGGCGGGCAGCTCGACGCTGACGTCGGCTCGATATCCGGCGCCGAGCGTCAGCACGACACCCGCCCGATTCTCCTGGGGAACCTGCACCGTCGAGGCCACGTACCCAGTCGCGGCCGCCGTCACGCGCAGCGTGCCCACGGGTGCGTCGGACAGCGTGACAGCTCCTTTCGCGTCGGTGACTGCGAGCTGCGGCGCCCACAGTGGATTCGCCGATGCCACTTCAACGATGGCATTGGGGAGGGGCGCGCCGGATGCGGTCACCACGCGGACCGCCACGCGCGTGTCCGGCAGCGCCACGAGCGCCACGTCGTGGAGGATGCCAGGCGGCTCGGGCAAGCGTTGCTCGGTGGCATGAAACCCCGGCGCGGTCACCGTGAGTATCCCCGGGCTGGACCCGACAGCTTCGAGCAGCGCTTCGCCGCTGATCGTTGTCGTCGCTTCGGCGCGGCCGCCGCCTTCGACGGTCCACGTGACGAACGCTCGCGGCACCGGCCGGTTCGTGGCAGCGTTGATGACGCGAACAGGCAGGAAGCCGTCCGGGACGGACACGGCGACCTCGCCTCCGTCGATCGGCACGTCGACCCGCCTCACGTACAGCGAGTTGGCGAACTGCACGCCAATGTCCGACGGACCTGGCGGGAAACTCGTGAGCGTGACATGCCCGTCGGCAACGGTTGTGCCGCGGCAGTTCGTCGTATTGAGCGAGAGTGCGATGAGCGACGGCGCACCCCGTCCGGTCAACCGCACGGGCGATGGAGATGCCGGGTTGTCCGGTCTCGCCGACACCACGGCGCCTTGGAGGGGACCCACCGGCGACGAGATTCGGAACGTGGCTTTGCCTGCCACGACGAAGCGTGTGTTGACGATGCCGGTGCCGGACACCGGTACGGTCCTCGCGACCGAGAGTTGCTGGGTCACACACGGCCCCACCGCCGCCGTCCGCACCCGATACCGTCCCGCCGCGAGCCGCTCGAAGGTCACGCGCCCCGCCGCATTCGTTTGCACGGGCCACGGGAACTGGAGCGGCGACAGCGGCAGCAGATCTTCGAGCAGCACAAGGTGATCCGGCACTGGCCTGCCCGACGCATCGACCAGGTCGACGTGAAGGGTGGAGCCGGGCTGCACGATAATCGTTCCGCCGTCGAGGATCGCGTCCGCGCCGGTGACGGAGATATTCGGTACGCGCGTCTGCGCGAAGATCGGCATGTCGAGCGCCAGCGCGGTGATGCCGTGCGGCAGCGGACCGACCCGTGTCGCTCCGTCCGCGTCGAGCTCAAACGAGTTCGCATCCGGCGCCTCAAGGATCGGCGCGCCCCCGCCGTCGAACGAGCGATAGCGGATCACCGGCGAGGTGATCGGCTCACCCGTCGGGGCAATGAACCGGACGCGGAAATAGGTCGCGGGCTCGAGATGGATCGGTGGCAGGCGCAGCATTCGTGACGCCGGCACTGTGACGCCGAACGGGTATGGCGCGAAACCCGGCACGCTGACCAGGACGCGATAGAGCCCCACCCGATCACCGAGGATGTGGAAGCGGCCGGTTCTGTCGATCGACGTCGACGCCGGAGCGCCCAACGATGAATAGACGACCGTTCCCGCCGACACCGGAATGCCGCCGGGCGCCAGGACGTAGCCGTAGATCCCGGGCGCATCGGCCGCGTCTTGTGACGTGAGCCAGACTGGGACGGCGAGCAACGCGAGCAGTACAAATGGGCGCATGACCCGTCGGCAGTTTGCCTGCCGACCGGTGGCAGGTCAACTTGCCGCCATTCCTTGGACTCGCAACGCTGGTTCGTGGCCTGCAGCTCTTCGACGCCGTTCGCTCGCCGGCCGCGAACCGCTGAAACGAGCCGGGGTGGCGCTAATCGCTACGATCGCTCCTAACGATCGTGCTCGACAGAACCATGACGCGCTGTCTGCCGAATCATGTGTCCACCGTGCGTGTGGGATCCAAACGCGAATATCGATGGGGCTTCGGCCAGCAACCAGAGCGCGATCGCCGCGTCGAAGATCATGCATCCAAACGACGACGTCGGCATGAAGGGCCAGATCGGGTTGCCCCAGAGGTGATGGACGATGTCCCAGCAGGAGTGCATGAGCCACGCCACGCCGATGAACCGATAGGATCGCAGGCCGACGTAGATGACCGGCGTCACGATCGCGGGAAAGACGAGCTCCCACGGACCGAATCCGCCGCTCAGGTACACACCGCTCGCGCCAGCCGCGAGGATCGCGTTCAAGCGGTGACGGGATGGCTCTTTCACCAGCGACATCAGGACGACGAACGCGACGGCTCCGATGACTGGGCCGAGGTAGTCGATGAGGACAACAGGGGGCGCGCTGTGCATAGAGTTCCGCCTTCCGGTCATCCTACGGGTTATGGCAGACTGAGCCCAGTGGCTCACAAGACAATGCTCGCGGGATTTCAGCCAACCCGATATGGTGCCCGAAGGCAAAGACACGTGGTCGCCGTGGTGGCCTTCGACGGCGTCGTCCTCGGTGACCTGTCGACGCCATGCGAGATGTTCGGACGGGCTCGCGGTCGCGATGGGCAGCCGTTCTACGAGGTTCGGATTTGCAGCCTCGCGCCTGAGGTGAAATCCGAGCACGTCACGCTACGAGTCCCATGGCGACTCTCGTCGTTGAGCCGGGCCGACACCGTGATCGTGCCGGGGATGGCCGACCTTGATGGATCCATTCCCGAAGTCCTGCTGCGGGCGATTCGCCGAGCGGTCGATCGCCGAGCGCGTGTCGCGTCCATTTGTACCGGCGCGTTTGTTCTTGCCGCAACCGGAGCGCTTGACGGCCTGCGGGCCACGACCCACTGGCTCGCCGCAGCGGAACTGGCGCGGCGATATCCGACGATCGATGTCGACGCGGACGTGCTGTATGTGGATAACGGCCAGCTGCTCACGTCTGCCGGCGCCGCCGCAGGTTTCGATCTGTGTCTGCACCTCGTGCGACGCGATCTCGGCGCCGAAGCGGCGGCCGAAGTCGCGCGAGCCGCGGTGATGCCGCTCGAGCGTGCCGGCGGGCAGGCGCAGTTCATTGTTCATGAAGCACCTGTCGGCGATCACACGTCAATTGGCCAGCTTCTCCCCTGGATTGAACGGAATCTCAGCAGTGATCTCTCGCTTCCAGTCATCGCACGCCAGGCGGCCATGAGCACGAGAACGTTGAGCCGTCACTTCCGCGCGCAAATCGGTACGACTCCGGCCGATTGGGTTGCCCGCGCACGCATTCGCCGTGCGCAGCGCCTGCTCGAAACAACGGAGTGGACCGTGGAGAGGCTTGCCGCAGAAGCCGGTTTCCGATCGGCGGCCGTGATGCGCGAGCACTTCAGCCAGATTGTCGGAACCGCACCGCTTGCGTATCGCCGAGCGTTTTACCGTGGAAAGAAACCGCAGTCGGCCTGACGCGCCGCAGGCCTGGGCGGCCTTGTTGGTGAGCGTTCGAGTTGCTGCCATAGATCGCGATCTTGGTGCGGCCTTCTCTGTGAGGTAGCTGGCGTGAAAACAATCGGCTTTTTGTCCTTCGGCCACTGGACACCGGCGCCGTATTCCGAGGTGCGGACCGCATCCGACGCCCTTCTGCAGTCGATCGAGTTAGCCGTAGCCGCCGAGGATCTGGGCCTGGACGGCGCGTACTTCCGCGTGCATCACTTCGCACGCCAGCTCGGCTCGCCCTTCCCGCTCCTCGCCGCCGTCGGCGCGCGCACAAAAACGATTGAGATCGGGACCGGCGTCATCGACATGCGCTACGAAAACCCGATGTACATGGCCGAGGATGCTGGCGCCGCAGACATCATCGCTGGTGGGCGTCTGCAACTGGGCATCAGCCGCGGATCACCGGAACAGGTGATCGACGGCTGGCGGCATTTCGGCTATGCGCCGCGTGACCGCGAGACGACCGCCGACATGGCGCGGCGCCACGCTGAAGTGTTCCTTGAGCGGCTGAAGGGCGAGGGCTTCGCGGAACCCAATCCACGGCCTATGTTTCCCAATCCGCCGGGGCTGCTGCGCCTCGAGCCCTATTCACAAGGATTGCGCGAGCGGATCTGGTGGGGCTCGAGTTCGAACGCGACGTCCGTATGGGCCGCGACACTGGGCATGAATCTCCAGAGTTCCACGCTCAAAGATGATGAGACCGGCGAGCCGCTGCACGTACAGCAGCGCAAGCAGATTGAAGCCTATCGTGCGGCGTGGAAGGACGCCGGACACCGGCGTGAGCCACGCGTATCTGTCAGCCGCAGCATCTTCGCGCTCGTCGACGACCGCGACCGGGCGTACTTCGGTCGGGACGCCCGCGACCAGGACCAGGTCGGCTACATCGATGCGAACACGCGTGCCATCTTCGGGCGCTCGTACGCCGCGGAACCAGACGTGCTGGTCAAAGCACTCGCGGCGGACGAAGCTATCAAAATGGCCGACACGTTGCTGCTCACGATCCCGAACCAGTTGGGTGTCGACTACAACGCCCACGTGCTCGAAAGCATCCTCAAGTACGTCGCTCCGGAACTCGGCTGGCGCTGACTGCGAACTCTGGTGACGCAACGCTCAGAACAGCGTGGTAGCGGCCGCCGCGTGCATTGGTATTCGGGGTTTGACGCCGATCTCAACTACAGACTGTTTCTCCGCAATTTATTGTGGACTCCGCTCAGTCTGAGGCCTTGAGAGCGAGACCACGAAGTCGAGAAACGCCATCTGCGGCGCGGTCGATGCCCTCACGCGCGCGCTCGCGGTTGAGCTGGCGCCGATCCGCGTCGATGCCGTATCGCCGGGTGTCGTGCGGACGGCGCTGTGGGACAACATGGCGGAGAACGACCGTGAGGCGCTCTATCGCGAGGTGCGCAGCGCGCTACCGGTCGGCCGCGTCGGCGAGGCGTCCGACATCGCGGAAGCCTATCTCTATCTGATGCGGGAAGCGTTTAGCACCGGGCAGGTGATTGCCGTCGATGGTGGAACGATGTTGATGTGAGGCTCTGTTTTCAGGTACACGTCAACCTAGCGCGGTAGCCGATGTTCTGGAATCGCCTGCACGATCGAGCGTACGACGCCGCGTGCGTCGGTCTTCCGGGCGACTTGCAGCCGCGTCCAGCGCACTCGCTGCGGAAATTGTGGAGCGTCCTCGATGCTTCCAATCACCCGCGTGGCAGGACGGTCGGAAGGCACTGTTCTACCCCTACGGAACAACGCGTGTCCACACTCTCGTTGAACGGGACTGACGGGAGCATCATTACGCCACCCATGCCACTCCATCGAGCCGAAGAGGACCGCGTCACGACCCCGTGCCTGGTCGGTCTGACGGTGGTGACCGGGATCATTGACGCCGTCAGCTTTCTTGGTCTCGGCCACATCTTCACGGCGAACATGACCGGCAACGTCGTGTTCCTCGGCTTCGCTCTCGGTGGAGGCACAGGAGTGTCGCCACTGCGTTCGATCACCGCGCTTGGCGCCTTCGCATGTGGTGGCGTTCTCGGCGGGCGCATCAACACTCGCGAGCTTGCCGCAGGTCCTTCGCTGCTCGCGGCGATGTGTGTCGAGAGCCTGTTGTTGGGTGTTGCGGCGGCATCGACGATGGTGCCTGGGTTTGGCGCGTCCTCCGGCGCCTACGCCGTGATTGTACTGACGGCTGTCGCAATGGGCTTGCGCAACGCGGTGGTTCGAAAACTCGGCGTCCCCGATCTGACGACTACCGTTCTCACGATGACGGTTACCGGACTGGCGGCCGACTCGCGACTCGCGAGAGGTCATGGAGTTCGACGAGCGACGCGCGTGCTCTCGATCATTGCGATGGGGATTGGAGCGGCATCCGGAGCCGTGCTGCTTCGAAGGTCTGGCCTGTCAGTGGCGATTGGCGTCGCCGCACTCGCGGTTGCAGGGCTGTCGTTATTTTTGTATGTAAGACTTCGCCAGACGAATGGCGAACGGATACAGGATTAGGACCGGCTTTGTGGAGACGCGCTACCGCCAGCAGTAGCGTTCGCGCATCGTCTCCGGTGACGAAAGACTGAACGATCGTCCCGACTGAGCGGCGGGACCAGAATTGTGCAAGACATCCGAATACTGACGTTTTAGGATCGCAGATAAGAAGGACACCGTATGCGAGCAGTGACCATTACCAGACCGGGTGGGCCTGAGGTGCTCGCCGTTATGGACCACCCGGTGCGAGCCGCTGGAACGGGCGAGGTTCGAATCGCCGTCAGGGCGGCGGCGGTCAATCCGACCGATATCTTGATGCGCAAGAACCCAGAGGTGTACGCGAAGGGTTCGCCGGGCATTCCGGGGATGGATGCAGCCGGCGTCATCGAATCGATCGGCGAGGGTGTACAGCGATTGAAGGTCGGTGACGAGGTGATGGCCGTCGCGACACCGCGGCGGCCAGAGGGAGGAGCGCAGATCGAGCTGCTGGTGGTGCCGGCGGCATCGGTGGTGCCGATCCCGCGCGGGGCGACGCTGGGGCAAGCGTCCACGTTGCCGATGAACGGGTTGACGGCGCGGCTCGCGCTCGACCTGATCAACTTGTCGGCCGGGCAGACGCTCGCGGTCAGCGGCGGGGCGGGGCTGCTGGCGCACTACATGATCGTGTTGGCGAAGCAGCGGGCGTTGCGCGTCATCGGGGACGCCAAGCCGTCCGAGACCGAGCTCGTGCGGAGCTACGGCGCCGACGTCGTGGTCACACGGGGCGACCGGTTCTGCAGTGAGGTGCGCGCCGAGGTGCCCGATGGCGTGGACGCGCTGTTCGACACGGCCCTGCTTGGTCGCGACTCGTTTTCGGCGATCCGCGACGGCGGCGCGTACGTTCCGGTGCGAGGCTGGGACGACAGTCCATCCGAGCGCGATATCCGCATCCGGCCGGTCATGGTGATGGAAGCACTCGCGCGTACCGACTGGCTGAACGAACTGCGCGACCTCGCCTCCAGCGGTGCCATCACGCTGCGTGTCGCCGCCGAGTACCCGCCGGAGCGTGCCGCCGACGCCCACCGCGCCATGGAGGCCGGCGGCCTGCGCGGCCGCGGCATCATCGTCTTTTAGGGCTTCTGATGACCACCTCGGGATTTCGTTGCACACGCCAAGTGACGCTGGCGGCGGTCGTGATCACGATCAAGCGTCCGCGCCCGATCGGCATACAGCGATTGCCAATCACCCCGGGCAAGTTGTTATGACGGTGCTCTGATGGCTCGCATTTTCATCACCGGCAGCACGGACGGTCTAGGCCGCGCCGCAGCGAAGGCGCTCATAGACGAGGGCCATCACGTCGCTCTGCACGCGCGATCTCGTGAGCGCGCCTTGGCGGTCGATGATCTCGCGTCACGATCGGCTGGCGTGGTCATCGGCGACCTAAGCAGCGCTGTCGAGACCCGAAGCGTCGCGGACCAGGTGAACGCGATCGGACGGATGGATGCGGTCATCCACAACGCCGGAATATCTTCGACAACCGGCCGCTCAGCGACGCCGGAAGGCCATGCGACCATCTTCGCCGTCAACACCCTCGCGCCCTACATCCTCACGGCTCTGATCGACCGTCCGCGGCGATTGGTGTACCTCAGTAGCAGCATGCATCGTGGCGGCGCCGGCTCGTTGCGCGACATCGATTGGATCGAGCGGCGCTGGGACTCGACCCGAGCCTATTCAGAGAGCAAGCTGTACGTCACAGCACTGGCGTACGCGGTCGCCCGGCGGTGGCCGGATGTTGTGAGCAATGCCGTCGATCCGGGCTGGGTCGCGACGAAAATGGGCGGCGCGGGAGCGCCAGACGATTTCGAGATGGGGTATCTCACGCAGACCTGGCTTGCGGTCAGTGATGATCCCACCGCGATCGTCAGTGGCCGATACTGGCATCATCGTCGACCGCAGGTTCCGGCCGGGGAAGTGTCTGATGGCCGCTTTCAAGATGGACTCTCGGCCACGCTCGCCGAATTGACCGGCGTGACGCTCTTCTGAGGTCCTCAGCGGCAATTGATCCAAGGAGAAGATGAAATGGAGAAACGCACGTTGGGCACGTCAGGTTTCGAGGTGTCGGCCCTCGGTTTCGGCTGCATGGGCATCAGCCAGAGCTATGGACGGCCGAGCAGCCGCGAGGACGGCATCGCGATCATCCGGGCTGCCGTCGATGGCGGCGTGACATTCTTCGATACCGCCGAAGTGTACGGCCCGTACGCCAACGAAGATCTCGTGGGCGAGGCGCTCGAGCCGGTGCGTGACCAGGTCGCCATCGCCACGAAATTCGGGTTCAACATCGAGCACGGCAAGATGGCCGGTCTCAACAGCCGTCCGTCGCAGATCCGCGCCGTCGCCGACGCGTCCTTGAAAAGGCTCCGGACAGACCGGATCGATCTGTTCTACCAGCATCGCGTCGATCCGGATGTGCCGATCGAGGACGTCGCCGGTGCCGTCAAGGACCTCATTGGCGAGGGCAAGGTCAAGCACTTCGGGTTGTCGGAGGCGGGAGCGCAGACGATCCGGCGCGCCCATGCGGTCCAGCAGGTTGCCGCGCTGCAGAGCGAGTACTCACTGTGGTGGCGCGAGCCCGAGCGCGAGATCCTGCCGACGGTCGAGGAACTGGGCATCGGCTTCGTGCCGTTCAGCCCGCTCGGCAAGGGTTTTCTGACCGGCACGATCGACGACAAGACGACGTTCGAACCGACCGATTTTCGCAACGTCGTGCCGCGGTTCACGGAAGAAAACCGGAAGGCGAACCTCGCATTCGTCGAATGGCTGAAGACGTTCGCGGCGCGCAAGAACGCAACGCCCGCGCAGATCGCCCTCGCCTGGCTGCTCGCACAGAAGCCGTGGATTGTCCCGATTCCCGGGACCACGAAGCGCCAGCGGCTCGAGGAGAACCTCGGCGCCGAGGGCATTCATCTGAACGGTGATGACCTTCGAGAAATTGACCAGGCCGCGTCACAGATCGAAGTGCAGGGTGCGCGTTATCCAGAGCCCTTGTTGAAGATGGTCGGACGGTAAGCGCCGCCGACGATCGATGTCGTCTCGTACCGACGAACATCGGAGCCTTATGTGGCGGGAACTCGTTGGATCGATGATGTGCGAGCGCGCCTGAATCCTACCGGCGGAAACGTCGTGTAGGACGTCGAAGTGTCTTTGGTCACTTACGCCGATCGCCCCTCCCGGGTCGTGAAAGCGTGGGGGCAGCCCCGTCGGCAACCGCATCGACGATGCCGCGGCAATGCCGCCCGCTTCAGCGTCGCGAAGCTGCGTGCTTCCTGCGGCCCCGCCCGCCAACACGATTGCGGCGCACACCAACACCGCACGGCGGAATCCTTCTGTCGAGATGACCTCCATGCTCCAGGCGTCGCGATCGAACCGAGCGCTGCGACGCCGATCAGGCCGGCGGCACGGACCACCCTATGGTTGGTCGGGACGTGCGTCGGCGCGTGCGCTCATGACATCGAAGAAACGGTTGTTGACGATTGATGGCCGCCGCTGGCGTTGGGTATCTCTCGCCGTCACGTCGCCTGTGCGCTGGCAGGTATCGGTAATCTCAGGTCAAAAGAAAACGTCGATCCCTGTCCGGGAACACTTTCTACCTGCACGCTGCTCCCGTACAGTCCGAGCAGCCGTCGTGTGATCGTCAGCCCGAGACCGCTTCCGCCGAAGCGCAGCGCCGTCTCGTAGCTCGCCTGCGTGAACTCGTTGAAGATGCGATCGACCACGTCCGGCGCGATGCCGATGCCCGTGTCCGATACGGCAAATGCGAGGGTCACACCGTCGGTGCCCAGTTGCTTCGTCCGGACCGTTAACGTGACCTCTCCTGCGGACGTGAATTTCACGGCATTTCCGACAAGATTGGTCAGGATCTGCCGAAGCGCCACTGGATCGCCACTCAGCGAGGGCGGAACGCTGTCCGCGATTGACGAACGGATCGTCAGGCCCTTCTCGCGGACGGCAGCCTCGAACGTCGACATCACATCGTCAACGACGGCCTCGAGAGAGAATGGCGTCTCCACCAGCGCGAACGAGCTCGATTCCGCTTTGCTCAGGTCGAGCACGTGGTTCAGCAGATTCAGCATGTTCTCCGACGACGATTTGAGCAGTCGCACGAGGCGGCGCTGCGGCTCCGCCAGGTCGCTGCGATCAAGCATCTGCGCGACGCCCATCAGCGCGTTCAGCGGGTTGCGGATGTCATGACTGAGCATCGCCAGGAGGTCTGCCTTGTCTTTCGCGACTTGCTCGGCTTTGCGCCGTGCCAGCAGCAGCTCTCGTTCATACCTGCGCCGATCGGTCGAATCGAACAGCGTGATTCGGTTGAACAGCGGCGTGCCGTCGGGGTCGCGCTTCTCGCGTGAATTCGCCAGAACGGGAAGGATGCGCCCATCATCGCGGACAACCTCGAGCGCGATCTCATTCACGGCACCCTGCATTCGCAGCAGCGGCGCATAGTGGGTTTCGTAGTAGATGCGCGAACCGACGGTGAGCAAGGTTTGAAATTTTCTGCCGGCCAGCAACGTCTCGCGTGACGCCCCCGCCCACTCGATGAACGTGTGGTTCGCCCTGACGATGGTGCCGTCTGGCAGCGTCGAGAGGTACCCACAAGGGGCGTGCTCGTACAGGTCCTCGGCGCTCTCCTCGAGGAGCGCCTCGTCGACGCGCGAGCGGAATTCATCACGGGAAGTCACGTGAGTGAATCGATGAAACCTCTAATCGCATCGACCGTCTCGTCGGGGGCGCTCAGGTTCGGACAATGACCCGTGGCTTTCATGACCACGAGTTGACTGCCGGGGATGTGACGACAGACGTATTCACCGACGCCGTGGGGAGCGATCACATCGTCCGAGCACTGCAGAATCAAGGCGGGCGTCCGGACTGCGCCGAGGTCCTGCCGGTTGTCTGAGAAGAAGGTCACGCGTGCGAAGTGCGCCGCAATGTCGGGGTCGGTGCGGCAGAAGCTGTTGGTCAGCTCCTGGCCCAGCTCGGGACGCTCCGCGTTGCCCATGATCACGGGGGCCATCGAGCTCGACCACCCGAGGTAGTTGCTGTCAAGCGAACTCAGCAGTCCTTCGATGTCCTGTCGTGAGAATCCGCCGACGTAATCGTCGTCGTCGATGTATCGCGGAGAGGGGCCGACGAGGACGAGCGCCTGGAAACGATCCGGTTCCCTGTTCGCGGCGAGCACGCCGATCATGGCGCTGACCGAGTGTCCGACGAAAATGACATCAGAGAGCTGCAAGTCGCGACAGATCTCGAGGACGTCGGTTGCATACCCGTCGAGCGTCGCGTATTTCTTTCGATCATAGGCGGACGCGTCGGATTGCCCCGCCCCGACATGGTCGAACAGCACGACGCGATGAGAGTCCTCGAAGGCGGGGACGACCAGACGCCACATGTTCTGATCGCACCCGAATCCGTGGGCGAAGAGCATCGGCGGGTGCCCGTGCCCAGAGACCCGAACGTTGTTGCGGCGGATGACATCCGGGCGTGCCGAGAAAGACCGAGACACTCGCTCGATTTTGAACGAGCTTCCACACGGATGCAACGGAGTTCGCCGCCAACAAGAACCTCAGCTAAAGGCGAGCTCTAGCAGGTGATGACGGTACGGGTGTCTAACTTCCCGCGCCGAGGCGGCTTCGTTTACTTGCGCGTTGCCGGGGCGGCGGCGCCGTCGGAGCCGCTGTCCGTTGCGGACCCTCGCTTCGGCCGTCGGACGGTCCTCACCGTGCGGCTCTTTCCTCCGCCGCAGAAGAACTGCTCCCCGCCATCGGACTCGAGCCCGGACACGCCCATCCCGGCCGGCATCTCCAGCCGCTCCATGACCTCTCCCGTTTGCGGATCCACCCGCCTCAACTCGCTTTGATCGCCTTCCCAGGTGCCGTGCCAGAGCTCGCCGTCGACCCACGTCACGCCGGTGACGAAGCGGTTCGACTCGATCGTGCGGAGAATCGTCCCTCTCTCAGGATCGATCTGATGAATCTTGCGGCCCCGATGATGCCCGACCCAGAGCGTCCCTTCGGCCCACGTGAGACCCGAATCGCCGCCGCCGCCTGGCGCCGGAATCGTGGCGACGACACGGCCGCTCTTCGGATCGATCTTCTGGATGCGATCCTCGGCGAGCTGAAACAGGTGCCGGCCGTCGAACGCCGTGCCGGCATGCGCGGCGACATCGATCGAGCGCTGCGTCTCTCCACTCGCAGGATCGAAGCCGTTCAGCTTGTCTCCGGCAGCGAACCAGACGTGCTGACCGTCATAGGTGACCCCATTCACGCTGTCGACATCAGGAAACGGTCCATATTCACGGACGATCTCGGCGCGTGATCGATGCATGCTTCCACCTTAGTCAATCGGGAGGACAGTTGGGAGTAACAAGGTCGTCGTGAAACCGGGCACGGGCGGGGTCATCCACCGACGCGCTCGCCCGCGACCGAACGACTGCACGCGGGCGCCTGCCGCCAGCGAGTCGAGTGCCCGCTGCACGGTCCGCTGGCTCGTGCCGAGGGCGAGGGCCAGCGCCGAACTCGACCACGACTCGCCGTCGGCCAGGAACGCGAGCACGGCCGCATGCGCCTCGTCGATGTCGACCGGCCACGCCAGCACGACGACCTCGCGCGTGCGGCGCGGCGCCAGCGCAAACCCTCGCTTCGTCGCGGTCACGTCGGCCAGCGTCCGCAGCACCGTACGAAGCCGCCCGACTTCGACCCGCAACCGCGCGCGATGCGATTCGTCGGCGCGCTTCGCGCCGAAGGCGCGCGCAACGAGCGTGTCCCGCGGTACGTCTCCCGGCCACGCCTCGGCCAGGACACGGGCCAGCGTGAACAACACCGGGCGGGTGGCGAGCGAGACGAGCGTGCGGGCGTCGCGCACGACCCGGCGGCACGCGTCCACGACGAATGCGTTCGACGCCAGCAACCGTTCGACGTCCTCGAGCTGGACGAGCTGCTCGCGGCCGCTCGCGATCAGGCGCGCAGCGGGCCTGTTCAGCACGAGGATCGCGCTGTCGACTTCCGCGGTCAGCGCGGGGATACCGGCGTCGCGCGCGGCGCGCCCGGCGCGAGCGAGCGCCGCGCGCGCCGCCTTCGTCCGCAACCGCCGAATCGCGATACCAGCGACCACCAACTCGTGGGCGGTCCTCGACGCGGGCGGGAAGGGCTCCGGATCGACGTTGGCGAGCGTGCGCTCGGCCTCGTCGAGGCGCCCGATCAGGACGAGGCGCCGGACCTCGAGATAGCGCGCATGCGCGGCATTCACCCTGTCGCCGTGTTCTTCGAGCGTCGCCCGCGCTGCGTCGAGCGTCTTCGCCGGCCAGCTCAGGTCGCGCGAGACGAGCGCGATCTCGGCCTCGGCGACGATGCACCGGGCGCGCGCCACCGCCTCCTTGGGACCAAAGGCACGCGCGGCCCGTCGCAAGAGCGCCTTCGCTCGGACAAGATCGCCGAGCTGCGCCATCGCGATGCCACGCAGCGCGAGAGCGGGCGCGTCGTCGCGCAGGGCGATGCGCTTCAGTGCGCCGAGGGGATCACCCGCTGCGAGCGCACGCGCCGCGGCCGTGATTAACGAGTCCATCGGAATCCCGCCACACTTGTCACTCCCACCCGTTCATTGTCAGGCGCTAAATCTATCTCATGACCAACAACCACGGCGGCCGCGCAGGACGCGACTGCCCCTGCGACCGACGCTGGCAACGCCCGCACACAAGGAGACACGATCGATGACGAAGCACACGACCGGAACACGTGACGAATGGCTTGCCGCGCGGCTCGAGCTGCTCGATGCAGAAAAGGACCTCACGCGGCGCAGCGACGCGCTGGCGCGCCGGCGGCAGGATCTGCCCTGGGTTCGGATTGACAACGAGTATCGATTCGAGACCGACCGGGGAAGCGCCTCGCTGCCGGATCTCTTCGCAGGGCGCTCGCAGCTCCTCGTCTACCACTTCATGTTCGGGCCGGACTACACGGCGGGGTGTCCGTCCTGCTCGGCAATCGCCGACGGTTTCAACGGCTCTGTGGTTCACCTGGCGAACCACGACGTCGCCTTCGCCGCGGTGTCGCGAGCGCCCTTCCCGAAGCTGCAGGCGTACAAACAGCGGATGGGATGGACGTTCCCGTGGGCGTCGTCGTTCGACAAGGATTTCAACTTCGATTTCCACGTCTCGCTGACGGAGCAGCAACAGCGCGACGGCACGGTCGAATACAACTACCGCCGCGAGGCCGCGTGGACCCTGCGTGGGATCGGCGACGCCTTGACGAAAGGGGGCGAGGGGCCTGTCGCCGAGATCGCCGCGATGACCGGCACCGACGTGCCCACCTACACGCGCGAGAGGCCGGGCATGAGCGCGTTCGCGCTCGAGGACGGCGTCGTCTACCACACGTATTCCACATATGCGCGCGGAGTGGACGGCCTTTGGGGGATGTACCAGTGGCTTGATCGCGCACCCAAGGGCCGAAATGAGGCGGGCGTCTGGTGGCGCCGGCACGACGAGTACAACAAAGGCTGAGCACTTCGTCATGGCTTCCGAGCGAGCGTCCAAGCACGCCTTCTGCGCGGTTTCAGCGCTGCTCTTCGCCGCCAGCGCGGCGCTGACGACACTCTGGTGCGCGTCCATGTCCGCGATGGGCGGGATGCCGATGCCTGACGGCTGGACGATGTCGATGGTGTGGATGCGGATGCCCGGCCAGACATGGCCGGGCGCCGCCGCGTCGTTCCTCGCCATGTGGGTCGCGATGATGGTGGCGATGATGCTGCCCTCGCTGGCGCCGATCCTATGGCGCTACCACCAGGCCGTCGGCACGAGAGGCGTGACGCACGGCGGTCGGCTGACCACGCTCGTGGGCGTGGGTTACTTCTTCGTCTGGACGATCGTCGGAATGGCCGCGTTTCCGGTGGGCGTCGCGCTAGCGGCGGTCGAGATGCACGAGCCGGCGATGGCGCGCGCCGTTCCGGTCGCGATCGGCGTCGTCGTCCTGATCGCCGGCGCGCTCCAGTTCACCGCCTGGAAGGCGCGTCATCTTGCCTGCTGGCGGCAGGCGCCCGGGCGGGGCCATACGTTGTCTGCCGACCCGGGCGCGGCCTGGCGACACGGCGTGCGCCTCGGCCTGCTGTGCACCTACTCCTGTGCCGGCCTGACCGCGATCCTCATGGCCTTCGGGGTCATGGACCTTCGCGCGATGGCCGGCGTGACCGCAGCGATCACCATCGAGCGTCACGCACCTGCCGGTGAGCGCGTCGCGCGAGCCATCGGGGCCGCCGCGGTGGCGGCAGGGTTGCTTCTGGTCGCGCGTTCAACGGGACTCGGATGACGCGTCTTCACCGCCCACCTGAACTTCGCGGACGTGGCGGCTTGGGACTCCAGCGCGCCGATACGCTCCACGCGGTCACCCGCCGCCGCACATCCAGAGCAAGGCCGTCGCGTACACGATTGCGCATCGTTGAGCAGTCAGCCGGACGACGCGGCCTGCGTGCGGCGCCAGTCGCGCCCGCAATGCGGCACGGTGGTTGCCTCCACTTGCCGAGAGACGAAGTTGGCGCAACGACCCGAGGCAAGAGTGACATGGACCACTACAGGCCGCCCTTCACGTTCGGTATCGGCGGCGTGCCGTTAGGGAATGAGTTCTCGGTGGTCACCGATGACGATGCGAACGCGATTTTCAAAGCGGCCTGGTCTGCCGGCGTTCGATACTTCGATGTGGCTCCGTGGTACGGACTCGGTCTGGCAGAGCGCCGGTTCGGCTCCTTTCTCCACGACAAGAAACGAACCGACTACGTCCTCTCATCGAAGGTGGGCAAGCTGCTCAAAGCGTCGAAGACCGCACACAATCGGGAGCTGTTTCCGTTTTCGCCGTCGCCGAACGACGTGGTGTTCGACTATACGGGCCCAGGCATCCGGCGTTCGATCGAAGACAGCCTGCAACGATTGGGCGTCGACAGCCTCGACATCGCCTTCGTCCACGACCTTTCGCCGGACAATGCGCTGCTGCCGACTCCGTGGGAGGAACAGTTCGCGATTGCGACGAAGGGAGCCTTCCCGGAACTGACCCGCATGCGCCAGGAGGGCATCATCAAAGGGTGGGGGGTCGGAGTCAACACGCCCGAGCCGATCCTGCGACTGCTGGAAGCGGCCGATCCGGATGTGTGCCTCCTTGCGTCACAGTATTCCTTGATCGATCACAAGAATGCGCTCGACCATGTGTTCCCGGCGGTACGCAAGAAGAACGTCTCCCTCGTGATCGGTAGTTCGCTCAACGCCGGATTCATATCCGGCAGCGCGAGGTTCAACTACGGGAAGGACTCCTACAAGATCCCCGGAGCCCTTATCGAGAAGCGCAAGAGGCTGCGTGAGGTCGCGGCGAACTACGCAGTCGATCTGCGAACGGCCGCCCTGCAGTTTTCTGCCGCGCCCGATGTTGCCGCGGCTCTTGTGGTCGGCGTCAGCACGGAGCGTCAACTCCTGGAAGACGTCACGTCGATGCAGACGAAGATTCCATCCGAGTTCTGGGCCGAATTGAAGCGCCAGCAGCTGATCGAGGTCGACGCACCGACGCCGGCGTGATCGACAGACAGCGCCCGCTGGCGGCGGCTCGGTCCGGGTCCCGTGGGCATCCCTGGTCATTACTCACTGCACGCCGCCCGCGGCTGCCAGCTGCTTGGCCAGGCCGCCGACCACTTCCTTCGCGTCGCCGAACAGCATCCACGTGTGGTCGGAAAAATAGAGCGCATTCTCGATGCCGGCGAACCCGGTGCTCTTGCCTCGCTTGATCGCCAACACGGTCCGCGCCTTGTCGGCGTCGATGATCGGCATGCCGAAGATGGGACTGCTCTTGTCCGACCGCGCTGCCGGATTGACGACGTCGTTGGCGCCGACGACCAGGGCGACGTCGTACTGCGGCATCTCCGGGTTGATCTCGGCCATCTCGAGCAGATCGGTGTACGGAATGTTGGCTTCGGCGAGGAGCACGTTCATGTGACCCGGCATGCGGCCGGCGACCGGATGAATCGCGAACTTGACCGTAATGTCACGCTTGCGGAGCTGATCGTAGAGCTCGCGCACCCGGTGCTGCGCCTGGGCCACCGCCATGCCGTAGCCAGGGATGATCACCACCATGTTCGCCTGCGCGAGAACCTGCGCCGCGCCCTCGACCGTTTCCGTCTTGTAGGCGCGTTCCTCCTCAGCCCCGGCAGCCGCCTTCGCCTGACCGAACGCCCCGAACAGTACGTTCGTAAACGACCGGTTCATGGCCTTTCCCATGATCATTGCGAGGATCAGGCCGCTGGATCCGTCGAGTGCGCCGGCGGTAATGAGCAGCTTGTTGTCGAGCACGAACCCCATGGCCACCGCCGAGAGGCCGGCATAGGCGTTCAGAATCGCAATCACCGTCGGCATGTCGGCGCCGCCGATCGGAATGATGAGCAGCACGCCGAAGATGAGCGCCAGCGCGATGACGATCGGGAACAGCGCCGGCGCCCAGAACGCCGTCGGGTTGAGCGTCAGCGCCACGGCGAGCCCGAGCGCGACCGCGAACAGACCGATGTTGCTGACATTTTGCAGCCGATACGTGACCGGCCGCTGTGGAATCCACTTCACATCCTGCAGCTTCCCCGCAGCCATGAGGCTGCCGGTGAAGGTGAGATAGCCGAGGATGATCTCGGCGTTGATCGCCACCATGCGGTAGGCGGTCAGGTACGCCGGCGACTGCGCCACGTGCAGGTAGTACTCCGCGGTGCCGACCAGCCCGGCCGCGGCGCCGCCGAACGCATGCGACAGCGCGGTTCTCTGAGGCACGGCCGTGAGCGGCACGCGTGAGAGCGGGATACCAACCGCGAATGCGGCGACGATCGCCAGAATGATCCATCCGTCGTGCACCACCGACGCGGCCGCCCACGTGACGACGACGGCGATGAAGGTCCCCGCCACGCCGGCATAAACGCCCCTTCGCGCAGTGGCCGGATCGTTCATCCAGTTCAACGCCAGGATGAACAGCACCGCCGCGGCGAGATACGCGACCTGGCTGACGCCGTCGATCATGGCCGGCTCCCCTCCGGGCGTTTACCGGTCTTGAACATCTTGAGCATGCGATCCGTGATCAGGAATCCGCTGACGACGTTCGTCATCGACATGAACAGGGCGAGCGCACCGAGGCCGCGAATGTGCGGCGGATAATCTCCGCCGGCGACGAGAATCGAGCCGACGACCGCGATCGCGGAGATGGCGTTGGTGATCGACATCAGCGGGGTGTGCAGCAGCCGCGACACCCGGCGAATCACCCCGACGCCGATCAGCGAGGCGAGCACGAACACGTACAGCATCGCCCAGAAATCGATCATGGCACGGTGTCCGCGTGATGCTCCGCCTTCTGCAGGGCGTCGCGGGTGCGGGCGTGCGTCACCTCGCCGGCGTAGGTGATGAGCGAGTCCCGTTGAATCTCGTCCTGACGATCGAGCTGGAAGACCCGGTCTTTCGTGAACGCCTCGACGAAGGCCGTCAGGTTCCGCGAAAAGAGCAGGCTCGCATGGTACGGCAGCGTGGCAGGCAGGTTGAGCGGCGCGAGGATGGTGACGCCGCCGGCGTGGACCGTCTCCCCTGGCTTCGTCAGCTCGCAGTTGCCGCCGCCGTCGGCCGCCAGATCGACGATCAGCGACCCGGCCTTCATCGTCCTCACCGTGTCTGCGGTGATCAGCCGCGGCGCGAGCACACCGCCGATCAACGCGGTGGTGATCACGATGTCGGACTGGGCGCATTGCTCGGCCAGGAGCTGGCGCTGGCGCCGCTGGTCGTCGTCAGACAACGCCCCGGCGTAACCGCCCCCCGCAGCCGCGCTGTCCTTCAGCTCGATGCCGACGTACTTGGCGCCGACGCTTTCAATCTGCTCCTTGACCTCGGGGCGCACGTCGGTCGCGACGACAGTGGCCCCGAGCCGCTTCGCCGTCGCGACCGCCTGCAGGCCGGCGACCCCGGCGCCGATCACGAACACTTTGGCGGGACGGACCATCCCGGCCGCGGTCATCAGCATCGGCAAGTACCGGTTGAACGCGACGGCGGCCAGGAGGACCCCCTTGTAGCCGCTGATGTTCGCCATTGACGAGAGCGTATCCATCGCCTGCGCGCGCGTCGTGCGCGGGATCGCGTCGGTCGAGAAGGAGGTGATCTTGCGGGCGGCGAGCGCGCGCACCGCCTCGAGATTCCGCAGCGGCATCAGCGAGCCCAGATAAATCGTTCCGGGCCGCATCGACTCGATCTCCAGCCGTTGCGCCGCACCGCTCGCCGGCACCGTCACCTTCAGCACCGCATCGGCGGAACCGACAAGCGACGCCGGATCGGATCCGACCGTGACGCCCAGCGCGCGGTATTCGTCATCCGGGAAGCCCGCGGCGGTGCCGGCCCCCGACTCCAGTGACATCTCATAACCGGTCGCGATCAGTTTCTTGCACGACTCGGGCACGAGCGCGACCCGGCATTCGGCCGGAGCGGTCTCTCTGGGGACGGCGATCCGCATCACGACTCCTTTGTCTATGCACATCCGGCGCGGCGCAGCCAGGGCTAGGCGGCAATCATGCCGTTCGGATCGATGACGTATTTCCTTGCCGCGCCGGTGTCGAAGTCGTGGTAGCCGGCGGGGGCGTCGTCGAGGGTGATGACGGTGACATTCACGGCTTTCGCGATCTGGATTCTGTCGTGGAGGATGGCATGCATCAGCCGCCGGTTGTACTTCATCACCGGCGTCTGGCCGGTGAAGAACGAATGGCTTTTCGCCCAGCCCAGGCCGATGCGGATGCCGAGCGTCCCGACCCTGGCGCTCGGGTCGCTGGCCCCGGGGTCATCGGTGACGTAGAGGCCCGGAATACCGAGCGCACCGCCGGCGCGTGTCGCCTCCATCAACGCGTTCAGCACCGTGGCGGCCTGTTCTCGCGCGGCATCCTTCCCCTGTCCGTGTGCTTCGAAGCCGACGCAGTCGACCGCGGAATCGACCTCGGGCACGCCGAGGATGGCGTCGATTTGCTGCGCCAGCGTCGCATCGCGCGTGAGGTCGATGGTCTCGCAGCCGAAACTGCGCGCGTGGGCGAGGCGAGCCGCATTCATGTCGCCCACGATCACGACCGCCGCGCCGAGCAGTTGACACGACGCGGCGCACGCCAGCCCGACCGGCCCCGCGCCGGCGACGTACACCGTCGATCCGGTTCCTACGCCCGCAGTCACCGCGCCGTGGTACCCGGTCGGAAAGATGTCGGTGAGCAGCGTCAGGTCCTTGATCTTCGCGAGGGCCTGGTCCTTGTCGGGAAACTTGAGCAGGTTGAAGTCGGCGTACGGAACCATGACGTATTGGGCCTGCCCTCCGATCCAGCCACCCATGTCGACGTAGCCGTAGGCGCCCCCAGGGCGCGACGTGTTCACGTTGAGGCAGATGCCCGTCTGCTGTTCCTTGCAATTGCGGCATCGCCCGCAGGCCACGTTGAAGGGGACGGATACGATGTCGCCGACGCGGATGAACAGGACATCGCGTCCGGCCTCGATGACTTCCCCGGTGATCTCGTGCCCGAGGATCAGGCCGGATGGCGCCGTGGTGCGGCCGCGCACCATGTGCTGGTCCGATCCGCAGATGTTCGTCGAGATGACCTTGAGAATGACGCCGTGCTCGATCGCTCGGCCGGTGGTCTCGTCCACGAACTTCGGAAAGTCGATCGATTCAACCTGTACTTCTCCTCGTTTGATGTATGCGACGCCGCGATTCGATGTCATGTCGATCTCCTCAGAATCCCATCACGGGAGGTGACGAACGTTGGCCTGGTGCGCTCCTGCCAATCGTCCCCCGCGGCAACTCCCGCGCCATGTTTGGAGGGACGCCGGTCAACGACAAGCCGGGCGCATGCATCCGGTCAGGTGCACACGGACGCGCACATCTGTGCACGGCTGCTCCGAGTAATACGCAACGCGAAGGATCGATCACGTCCGAGGATGTCCGTGAGCTCTTGCGACAGTTCGATCGGTGCGGTGCGCGGATCGTGGCGCGCAAGTTGCGGCGCTCGCGTGCGGCACCTCGGAGCGCCACGGGTCCGGCACGGTCCGAACGGGGACGGCAATACAGGAGGGCTGATGTCATCGGGTGATCGGAACGAGCTCTTCGACGCGACCGGGGCACCACGCGATCCCGCGCGCCGCGATTTCATCACTACCGCCGGGATGTTCAGCGCCGCCGCGGCCGTCGGCGCCGGCAGGGTTGGCGATGCCGAGGGGGAGCAGAGCGACCAGGGCTCCGGCGGGATGCCGGTGCGGCCTCTGGGCCGCACCGGCATCCGCATTTCCGCTCTCGGCGTCGGCGGCCACCACCTCGGCGATCTGTCCACGATGGACGAGGCGATCGGGCTCGTGCACGAAGCGGTCGATGCCGGCATCACGTTCTTCGAAAACTGCTGGGAGTACTACAACGGCAAAACCGAAACCTGGCTGGGACAGGCCCTCAAGGGACGCCGCGACAAGGTCTTCCTGATGACGAAGGTCTGTACGCACGGCCGGAGCGGCGCGCTCGCGATGCGGATGCTGGAAGAGTCGCTGCGGCGCCTGCAGACCGATCATCTCGACCTGTGGCAGATCCACGGCATCGTCTACGACAACGATCCCGAGCTGGCCTACGCCACCGGCGGTGTGCTCGAGGCCTTCGACGCGGCCAAACAGCAGGGCAAGGTGCGCTTCGTCGGATTCACCGGTCACAAGGATCCAGGCTTTCATCTGAAGATGCTCGCGCTCGGTTATCCGTTCGATACGGTGCAGATGCCGCTCAATCCGTTCGACGCCGCCTTCCACAGCTTCGAGCGGCAGGTCCTGCCCGAAGTGAATCGCCGCGGCATGGGCGCGCTCGGCATGAAGAGCATGGGCGGCACCGCCTGGGCGATCCAGCACGGCGTGGTCACCGCCGAGGAGCTGCTGCGCTACGCGATGAGCCTCTCCGTCAGCACGACGATCGCCGGCATGGATTCGATCGATGTGCTTCGGCAGAACGTGCGGATCGCTCGCAGCTTCACGCCGCTGACCGACGCGGAGATGAACGCGCTGCGGGCGCGCTGCGCGGCGACCGCCGCCGATGGCCGGTACGAGCCCTACAAAGTGTCGCTCCGGTACGACAATCCGATGACGCGCCTGCCGCACGGGTTTCCGATCGATTCGACGCAACGAGAGGTCAGGGAAATGTTGGACAGGGGTGGGAACGGCAGCTGGGGGACCCGATAACGCGTTGACGCCAAGGATGCACCATGATGCGCGACACGCTTCACGATCCCGAACGGCGCCGTCTCCTGCACGCGGGCCTTGCGGGCGCAGGCGCCACCCTGGCCGCTGCGGTGCTGCCGGGGTCCGCCGCGGCGGCCCCGATCCCGACCGGCGCGCAAGGCGATACGGCCGCCGACATTCCGCGGCGGCCGCTCGGACGCACCGGCGAGCAGGTCTCGATCATCGGCGTCGGCGGCTATCACCTCGGGACGCTGCCGTCGGTCGACGCCGCGATGCGGCTCGTCCACGAAGCCGTGGACGCGGGCGTGAACTTCTTCGACAACGCATGGGAATACAACGATGGCCGCAGCGAGGAGTGGCTGGGGCGAGCCCTCGAGGGACGGCGGGACAAGGTGCTGGTGATGACCAAAGTCTGCACGCACGGGCGCGGCAAGCAGGTGGCGATGCAGCAACTGGAGGAGTCGCTGAGGCGCTTGCGCACGGACCATCTGGATGTCTGGCAGATCCACGAAGTGATCTACGAGAACGATCCTGATCTCCATTTCGCCCCCGACGGCGTCGTCGCCGCGCTCGACCAGGCGAAGCAGGACGGCAAGGTCAGGTTCGTCGGCTTCACCGGCCACAAGAGCCCGGCCATCCATCTGCAGATGCTGGCGCGCCCCTATCCGTTCGACACGGTGCAGATGCCGCTCAATTGCTTCGACGCCACGTATCGCAGCTTCGAGCAGCAGGTGTTGCCGCGCGTCGTGCAGCGGCAGGCCGCCGCGCTCGGCATGAAGAGTCTCGGCGGCGACGGTCAGCCGATTCTGCACGGCGTGGTCACTGCCGGGGAAGCGTTGCGCTACGCGATGAGCCTGCCGGTGGCGACGACCATTACCGGCATCGACGCGCTCGAAGTGCTGCGTCAGAACCTGGCGATCGCGCGAGGCTTCGTGCCATTGAGCGCGTCCGACATGCAGGCTCTCCGCGAGCGCTGCGCCGCCTACGCGGCCGACGGACACCTCGAGCTGTACAAGTCGACCAAACGATACGACGGTGGCGTGGGCCGCGACCAGCACGGTTATCCACCGTCGAAGGAACTTCCGTACTGAAGACGGAGTCGAGGAGCAGGGTGTGTCGAAAGAACGTGCGTGCACACAACGAAGCGGGTGGGGAGACCACTTGTGCGCAGATCGAGACGGCGACCACACGCTGCCGGTCGCGGCAGCCGAACTTCTCGTGATGTTCCGCGTGGCGGCGGGCGGAACCGTGCTTGCGTCGAAATGATCCGGGTGCAGTAGCAAGATGACCACGTTCAAGATCATCCCGGAAGTCTCGGCGGCGTTCTCCCGGCGCACGTTCATCAAATCGGTGATCGCCGGCAGCGCCGGCGTCGCCTCGGCGAACTATCTGTTCCGCGCCTCGTCGCTCGCCGGCCAGACCGGCGTCGGCGGCGGCGCAGAGCGGCTGATTACCTTGAACGTCAACGGCCGGCAGCGGCGGGTCGACGTCATGCGGCAGGAGACCCTGGCATGGACGCTCCGCTACAAGCTGGGCCTCACCGGCACCAAGCTGGGATGCGACCGCGCCGAGTGCGGCGCCTGCACCGTGCTGATCGACGACGTGCCGCACTATTCGTGTTCGATCCTGACCCACACCGTCCGCGCCAGGAACGTCCAGACGATCGAAGGGCTGGCGAGCGCCGATGGAATGCTGCATCCGGTGCAGCAGGGCGTTGTCGACGAACAGGGATTCCAGTGCGCCTTCTGCATGTCGGGGTTCGTCATGGCGACGGTCGGCTACCTCAAGACGCATGCCGCCCCCACGCGCGAGGAGCTCGCCCATGGCATCTCGGGGAACCTGTGCCGCTGCCAGGACTACGACAAGATTCTGACCGCGATGATGCGCGGCGCAGAGAACCTGAGAGGGGCGCAGCGTGGATGAGTACGGCATCGGCCACAAACTGATCGGCAAGGACTATCCCACCGCCGACCTGCGGGCGAAGGTCACCGGCCAGGCGAAATACGCGGAGGACTATCGCGCCGAGGGCATGCTGTTTTGCAAGCTGCTGCTCAGCCCACTGCCCCACGCTCGGATCAGGAGCATCGATGCGCGCGAAGCGCTCGCGATGCCTGGCGTCAAGGCGATCATCACAGCCGACGATGTGCCGCCGCCAGCCGACAGCATCGACGACAACGGCAACGCCGTCCAGGCGAGCAAGTGGAGCGAGCGCGCGCTGACCAAGGAGCCGCTCTACCACGGCGAACCGGTACTGGCGGTCGCCGCCGTCGACGAGCTCACCGCGGCCGACGCGATCGAGAAGATTCACGTCGATTTCGAGCCGCTCCCCTTCGTGCTGGATCCGCTGGACACGCTGCGGCCGGGCGGCCCCAACGCGCGAACGGATGGCAACGTCTGGCAGGTGTTCGGCCTGCCGCGGCCGAAGGAAATACAGCTCAAATGGACCGCGGCGGACATGGCCGACGCCAACGCCGGCCGTCTGCCGATGGGCGAAACCCCCGATGACTGGTCGTACGGCGATCTCGACGCCGGCTTCCAACGCGCCGCGCTGGTCCTCGACGAGTCGTTCGTCACGCCCGACGTGAGCCATCAGACGCTCGAGACCCGCAGCGCGATGGCGTACTGGCAGAACGGCAAGGTGTATGTGCACACCGGCACCCAGAGCACGGTGCAAACCGTGCCCGCCCTCGCCCGCTGGCTGCATCTCGATCCCAGCAAGGTCGTCTTCATCAGCGAGTACACGGGCGGCGGATTCGGCAGCAAGGTCACCGGCGGCATTTCGATGATCATTCCGGCGCTGCTGTCGAAAAAGGCCAACGCGCCGGTGATGATGCGCATCACGCGCGAAGAGGAGCATTACATCGGCCGCGCGCGCCCCGGCTTCCAGGGGCGGATGAGAGTCGGCTTCTCCGCCGACGGACGGATCACCGCCCTCGACATGTTCGTGATCTCGAACAACGGTCCCTACGAGGCCCAGGGCGACGCCGCCACGTCGGGTCGCATGGTCTCGCTGCTCTACCAGCCGCAGGCGATGCGCTGGCGCGGGGTGACGGTGCTGACCAACACCCCGCCGCGCAGCGCGCAGAGCGCGCCAGGCGGCATGCAGGGCATCACGATCATCGAGCCGATCCTCGCCAAAGCGGCGCGCAAGCTGGGGCTCGATCAGGTCGCCGTTCGCCGCGTCAACTGTCCGGAGGGCAAGGCGCAGTTCGGACCGGTGATCAACGGCCAGCGGCAGCACGCGACGAGCGCCTTCATCAAGCAGGCGCTCGACCGCGGCGCCGAGCGGTTCAAATGGCGCGAACGGCTCGACCGCACGCCGAAGCAGCGCGGCACCAAGGTGCGCGGCGTCGGCGTCGCGGTGAGTTGTTACGTCGGCGGCACGACCGGGTTCGACGGATTGCTCGTGATCAAGCCGGACGGGCGGATCGCCTTTCACTCGGGGATCGGCAACCTGGGCACGGAGTCCGTGATCGACGTCCACCGCGTCGGCGCCGAAGTGCTCGGCGTGCCCTGGGAGAAGTGCGACATCACCTGGGGCAGCACGGCGAAGAACCTCCCCTGGACGTGTCCGTCCGGCGGCAGCCAGACGACGCATGCGATGACGCGCGCGGCGCATGCGACGGCGATGGCGGCCCGGCAGCAGCTCCAGCAGATCGCGGCCAAGACGCTGGGCGGCCGGCCCGAAGACTACGAGGTCGCGAACGAGCGCGTCTTCCGCAAGGGCGGCGGGCGCGGCATGACGCTGGGAGAGGCCGCACGGCGCGCCATCGAACTCGGCGGCGTCTACGACGGCCACGAAGCGCCCGCCAACCTGAACAGCTTCACCAAGACGTCGATGGCGGCGATCGCGGGCCAGGGTCTCGTCGCGGCTGCCCGCGACGTCTACCCGCACGACGGCATGACGCATTCGTATGTCGCCAGCTTCGCGGAGATCGAAGTCGACGTCGAGACCGGCAAGTACTCCATCGTCGACTTCCTCGCCTATGCCGACGTCGGCACCGTGATCCATCCCAAAGCGCTCGGCGGCCAGGTGCTCGGGCGGTCGACGCTCGGCATCGGCCACGCGATCGGCCAGAAATGGGTATTCGATCCGCACTATGGCGAGCTGCTGTCGAAGCGGTTCTATCAGAACAAACCGCCGACGATTCTGGATGTCCCCGTCGACATGGACTGGGCCGCCCTCGACATTCCGGATCCGGAGACGCCGGTCGGCGCGCGAGGCATCGGCGAGCCCCCGGTGGGCGGCGGATGTTGCGCGATCCTGAACGCGCTCTCCGATGCGCTCGGCGACGAGATCTTCCGGCGCGCGCCCGTCAACCTCGACACGATTCTCACGTCGCTCGAAGCGAAACGGCCGATCCAGCAGCCGCTGACGGCCCACATCTGAGGAAGGTCGCTCGTCATGGCCGTGATCCGAGACGTCATGCCGGCGTTCGAGCTGGTGCAGCCCGGCTCCATCGCCGATGCGCAGAAAATCCTCGAGCGGCGCGGCGGCGAGGCATGGGTGCTGGCCGGCGGGATGGACAGCTTCGACTGGCTGAAAGATCGGATCAAGCGGCCGAGCGTGGTCGTCGATCTGAGCGGCATCGCCGAGCTCAAGGGCATCCGGACGACGGCCGACGGCATCGAGATCGGCGCAATGACGACGCTGACGGAGATCGTCACGCACCACGTGGTCCGGCAGCAATACGGCCTGCTCGCGCAGGCGGCGGAACTGGTCGCGTCGCCGCAGATCCGCAATCAGGGCACGATCGGCGGCAACGTATCGCAGGATGCGCGCTGCTGGTATTACCGGGCGGGCTGGCCCTGCTATCGCGCCGGCGGCAACCTCTGTTACGCCGACACACCGGTGTCGCGCAATCGCGAGCACGCGATCCTCCACGCGAGACGGTGCGTCGCGGTGAATCCGTCGGACGCGGCCCCGGCGCTGATTGCCCTCGATGCGAAGTTCGTGATTCAGACGCCGAAGGGCGAGCGCGTGGTCGACGCCGAGGACTATTTCATCGGCCCCGATATCGACATCACGCGGCTGCACATCCTCCGCCCGGGAGACCTGCTCACGGCGATCCGGATCCCGGTGGCATGGTCCACCGCGGCCGGCGCGCGGTTCTATTTCGAGAAAGTGCGAGACCGGAACGTGTGGGACTTTCCGTTGCTGAACGTGGCGTCGGCGGCGGTGATCGCCGACGGACGGATCGAGCGGCTCCGCATCGCGGTCAATGGCGCGGCCGCCCGTCCGCTCAGGCTGAAGAAGGTCGAAGACGCCGTGCGCGGGCAGCCGCCGATCGGAGCCACCGGCGAGATGGCGGGGAAGCTGGCGATCCAGGGGGCGGTGCCGCTGCAGTTCAACGGCTACAAGATCCCGTTGATGCGGAATCTGGTGAAGCGCGCCATCGGCGGCGTCCAGGAGGACACGTGGGGATCCTAGAGTGGGCGACCAGTCCGTGGGGGCAGCGCGTGCCGATTCACATCGCGTGGTTCCTGATTTACGTGGCGGCGATTGCCGGACTGCTGTTTCTGATGGTGCACGCCACGTACGTGCGCTACTTCGCGAAGGACAAGCAGTTCGCCGGCGGCGCCTCGCCTGAAATCGCGAAGACCTTCCCCGCGCGGATTCCGCGACACTCGCTGGTCGCGCGGCTGTTTCACTGGATCATGGCCGCCTCGATGTTGACGCTGCTGTTCAGCGCCTTCCTGCCGAAACTGGGCGTCGAGTTCGACTGGGTGACGTACCACTGGATCGCCGGCGCCGTCCTGACCGCGTCCATCATCTTTCACGTCATCCACGCCTCGTTCTGGCTCGACTTCTGGGCGATCTGGCCGGACCGCCAGGACATCACGGACGCGGCGAGAAGAACGCGGCGCTTCCTGGGCCTGAGTGCGCCACCGCCGAGAAAATTCGCCAAATATCCGCTCGACAACAAGCTATACCACGGCGCGATTATCGCCACCGGTCTGACCGCGATCGGCACCGGTCTGTTCATGCTGGGTCGAGTACGCACGATCTTCCTTCCCCGCAATCCCTACGTGTTCGACGACATGACGTGGGGGCTGATGTACGTCCTGCATGGACTCGCGGGGGTCGGGCTGATCGCGCTGGTGATCATCCACATCTACTTCGCCATCCGGCCGGAGAAGGTCGAGATCACGAAGTCGATGATCTTCGGCACCATGGGCCGCGACTTCTATCTCAAAGAGCACGATCCCGAGCGGTGGCGGGTTCGGAAGGTGTGAAGCCGGCGACGTTGTGGATCACGCGCCGTTGTTCGACCCGGCAGGAGGCGTCCTGCCGGCCGATCGTCGGCGGCCGGATCGCCGCGTCGCCATTGGAGAGCCGTACCCGGACGAGGGCTCGAGGCGGGTGGCGTCCGGCGTGAGCTTGCTCAGGATGTCGTCGAGGGCGCGGAGATCTCGCGATTCGAGCGCCAGCATCCCGGCCGGCGGCTCGCGGAACGCGCTCATGATCTCGTCCCTCGCCGCCAGGCCGCGCGAGGTGAGCACGACCAGCTTCACCCGCCGGTCGGTCGCGATCGTCCGGCGCTGAGCCAGACCGAGCCGCTCCAGTCGATCGACCACCCACGTCGCATTCGAGGCATCGGTACCCCAGGCCGCCGCCAGCGCGCTCATCGGCTTGCCCTCGGTGGGGTCGAGCGTGCTGAGCGCCTTGGAGTCGTTCGGGGTCAGCCGGAAGCGCTCCAGCGTGGCGTCCCGCTCGTGCCTGGTGCTGATGAAGAAATCGAACAGCCTCCGCCAGGCGCGTGCGGCCAGGGTCCTCTTCGCCGACGGGCGACGCACGGCCATCCGCGGACGATACACGGCCGCGCGGGACGGTTCAAGGAAATGAATAGTTTACGTGATTATATAGTTGAACTAATTAAACTAAATTCCCGTATCATCTTCCGGAGATGAAACATGGCTGATACACCGGTGGAGACCATCGCGTTCGCTGGCAAGGTGGCCCTGATTGCCGGGGCGAGCCGCGGCATTGGCGCGGCAACCGCCCGCGCGTTCGCGCGAGCCGGCGCCTCGGTCGTGCTGGCGGCACGTGACGAGCGGGCGCTCCACTCGGTCGTCGAGAGCATCCGCGCGGCAGGAGGCCAGGCGCTCGGCATCCCTGCCGACGTCGGCGACGCCGCGTCGGTCGAGCAACTGGTGCGCCAGACGCTGAGCACGTTCGGCCGTCTCGACGCCGCCTTCAACAACGCGACGGACGGCCCGCTGCCGGCGCCGCTTGCGGACATCGATCCGGCCGACTTCGATCGCGGCATCCGCACCAACGTCCGCGGGACCTTCCTCGGGATGAAGTACCAGATCCCGGCGATGCTCCGCTCCGGCGGCGGCGCGATCGTGAACATGGCGTCGCTCGCGGGGCTGAACGGCGTGGCCAATCTGGCCGCGTACGTCGCCGCCAAGGCCGGGATCATCGGGTTGACCAAAGTGGCGGCGCTCGATTACGCCGACCAGGGGATTCGCGTGAACGTCGTCGCTCCCGGACCGATCCTCACGCACCATCTGGAGCAGGCGGGCGAGGAGGCGCGGCGCGGCGCCGCACGTTCCACGCCCATGGGGCGGGTCGGCCGCGCGGAAGAAGTCGCCGCCGCGGTCCTCTGGCTCTGCTCGGACCAGCCGTCATTCATCACCGGTGTCACGCTGCCGATCGACGGTGGCCAGTACGCCGGGCTCAAGCCACCGCATATGTATCGCCAGGGCCAGCCGATGAACACCTAGGGCGGTCCGGCGGGTGGTGCGAATCGAAGGTGGCTCGTTGGGTTACGGTGCCATCACGTAGCCTGCCGCCGTCCACGCCTCGACGCCGCCCTTCAACGCCTTGACGTTGGTGAAACCCTCGCCGCGGTACTTCGCTGCCTGACCGGCAGCGCTGCCTTCGTTCGGTCAGGCACAGTAGAAGATGACCTCCTGCGTCTTCGGCAGCGAGGCGGCGCGCGACTGGAACTCGTGCAGCGAGATCGATCCGTCCAGGTTCACCATCCGGCACTTCGCCTCATCGTCGTAGGCACAGACGAGCAGCGCCTGGCGATCGGCCGCCTTGCGATGCGCTTCGTCGACGCTGATGCGCTCGATGTCTGGCATGCGTCCCTCCCCCTTGAATGCCCGCAAGTACGGTGCCGCAGACATTGCAGTCGCCAGGCTGAGCCAGTCGTGGCGCTTCGCCGCTGGTATACTCGGGCTCGTGACAGGTTCTGCTCCGCTGCTCGTCGCGGCGCTGTTCCTCCCGCTGGCCGGCTGCGGTTCGTCACCCGCAGTGCCGACCGCGACGGCGCCGGCGTCCGCCGCTGCGCCTTCGATCGCGAACCTCACCGGCACATGGACCGGCACCGGCACGGACGCGCAGGGCCCGGAGATGTTCACGTGGACGCTGACGCAGGTCGGCGATCGACTCACTGGATCCGCGGTGCTCGATCCCGCCGATCCCAACGACGGCTCGTGCGGCTCGTGTCATAAACAGAAGCACGGCACGATGACCGGCACGGTGGCGAACGGCGCGCTGACGCTGACCCTCGACTTCCCCGACGGCGGCGCCGACATCACCCCGCTCTGCGGCATCACGATGCATGCGGCGACCAGCGACATTGCCTCGAGCCGGATCACCGCCAGCTACACCGGCACGACGACCTGCGAGGGGCCGATCACCGACGGCAAGTTCACGGTGACCCGGTCATTCTAGATTTTCAGGGTGCAGATTTCAGTTTTCCGAGCAGGCGGCGGAGCCCCACGAACGCCTCGAGCATCTCGGCGTACGAAAAGTTCGCGTTGCGGCCGCTCGGGTTCGGCAGCACGACGACCCGCGCGCCTTCGAGCCGTTCCTCCTGCAGCCCGAGCGCGACCGGCTGACCGGGCCGACGGCCGAACACCGACCGGAACAGCGTCACGCCGATGAAGGCGACCACCTCGGGTTTCACGCGGCGGATTTTCCTGCGCAGGACCTGCGCGCCGGCGACGTATTCCTCCGGCCGGAGCGTGTCGATGCCAGGCGTCGGCCGAGGGACGAGGTTGGTGATTCCGAATCCCCATTCGTGCAGGCGATCGTCGTCTTCGCAGCCGATCGGCTCCGGCACCAGCCGCGAGTCATAGAGCAGCTTCCAGAACCGGTTCGACGGGCCGGCGAAATGGTGGCCGCATTGCGACGATTTCACACCCGGGTTGATCCCGACGAGCAGGACCCGCACCGGTTGACGGATGCGATCGCGGAGCGGCGGTAGAATGTCGGCCATGAACTGGCTATTCAAGGAAGAGCCGTCGAACTACAGCTTCGACGCGCTGGTGAAGGACAAGAAGACGGTCTGGAGCGGCGTCAGAAATCCTGTCGCGCAGCGCAATCTGCGGTCGATCAAGAAGGGGGACCAGATCTTTTTCTATCACACCGGCGACGAAAAGTCGGTGATCGGGATCGCCAAGGCGCTCGGCGACGCGTATGCCGATCCTGGCGACACCACCGGCAAGGCGCATGTCGTCGACATCGCGCCGGTAAAGAAGCTGGCGCGGCCGGTGACGCTCAAGGAGATCAAGGCCGACCCGTGGTTCAAGGAGTTCGCGCTCGTGCGCATCTCGCGGCTGTCGGTGATGCCGGTGTCCGATGCGGAGTGGGCGCGGATCGTAGGGCTCGGTTCCTCGTAGCGCAGCTACGACTTACCGCCGCGGATCTCTTTGCCGATCTGATCGACCTTCTCGAGCAGCCGCAGGATGTTCTCGCCGAGGATGTTCTTGACGTCCTGCTCGCTGTAGCCCTTGTCGAGCAGCGCCGCGGTGATCTTCGGCAGCATCGACACATCGTCCATGCCGTCGGGCACCGTGGTGCCGTCGAAGTCCGACCCGAGACCGACATGCTGGGCGCCGACCAGCTTGGCGGCGTGGTCGATGTGCTCGACGATCTTCTCCCACGTCACCGTCGGCCGCTCGGCCGCGGGCACGTTCTTCAGCCCCGCCTGATAGAGCTCGTCGGACAGGAAGCTGCGCGAATAGTTGATCATGATCACCCCGCCCTTGCCGCCGAGTGCGCGGATCATGTCGTCGGTCATGTTGCGCGGGTGCCCCGAGATCGAGCGCAGCGACGAGTGTGATGCCACCAGCGGCGCCTTGCTCGTTTCGAGCGCATCCCAGAACGTCTTGTCGGACACATGCGAGATGTCGACCAGCATCCCGAGCCGGTTCAACTCGCGGACGACGTCCTTGCCGAAATCGGTGAGGCCGTTGTGCGCCGGCGTGTCGCCCGACGAGTCGCTCCAGTTGGTGTTGACGCTGTGCGAGAGCGTCAGGTAGCGGACGCCGAGCCGCTGATAGTCGCGCAGGACGGCGAGGCTGTCGTCGATCATGTGCCCCCCTTCCATTCCCATCAGCGCCGCGAACTTGCCGGCCTTGTGCGCGGCCCGCACCTCCGCCGCGGTGGTCGCCAGCACGATCTCGTTCGGATGTTGCTCGGCCAGGCTCCTGACGTGATCGATCAGGATCAGCGATCGCTTGACCGCTTCGGGCCCGGTGATCGTGCCGGGCATGTAGATCGAGAAGAAGGCGGCGTCGAGCCCCCCCTCCTTGATGCGCGGCAGGTCGACATGGTTGCTGTCTTCGCCCTTCTTCGCCTCGTGGCGCACCATGAAGTCCCAGCCCTCGCGGCCGAGCATCATCGTCGTGTCGATGTGCGTGTCGACGACGATCGCTTCCTTGTGGATGCGGGCGGCGCGGGCCGCGGACGACTCCGCCGGCTTCTTCTTCGCCGGCGTCTGCGCGCCAAGCGAGGCGATCCCGGCTACCGCCACGAACACCGCAACAGTTTTGATCATCATCAACAAGCCCCTGGCCCAGCCGCTATCTGCTCTCTTTGAATCCCGCCGGCACCGCGAGATCCGCGGCCGACACCTCGGTGACGACCTTGAGCACTTCGTTGGTCATCGTCATGAAGGTGGCGCGCGCCTTGGCCGCTTCGTCGCCGCCCATCTTTTTCTGGGCCATCTTCTTCGCGAAGCCGCCGAGCATGCCGCCGACGCCGCCGGAGGCCGCCGACTTGCTGTCGGTCTCCGATGCCTTCGCTTCCTCCGCCAGTTGCTCGGCCGACTTCACCGCATCGAGGGTCGTCGTGGTCTGGATCGCGGTGCCGTCGATCTTGCCGCCCTCGGTCGTCATCTTGCCCATGACCTGCTTGATCATCGGATATAGCGCCATCGCCGCGGCCATCTGCTCGGCGGAGACGCCGGCCATCATCGTGCCGTACAGCTTCTGGGCGTAGCGCACGTCGAAGTCGAGGACCTCTTTCATCGCGGCAATCTTCGGCGCCAGCCACTGGTCGGACGTCATGATCATGCCGCCGCTCTCCTCGACGGTCTTGCCCTTCTCGCGCATGGTGACGGTGAGGATCGACTGGCGCGTCTCGAAGCCGTTGATGGTTTTGGTCGCGCCGGTGTTCTTGATGTTGAAGTCGACTTCCATCTGCTTGGCGTTGGGGTCGGCGGCCTGCGGCTTGTCTTTCTCCTTGCCGGCGTCCTTGCGCGAGTCTTCCTCGGCCTTCTTCCGCGCCTCCTCCATGCGGCGGCGCAGCTCGGCGAAGGTCGTCACCTTGTAGCTTTTCTTCTTCAGGTCGAGGTCGTAGACCTTCTCTTCGCCGAGATCGACGATCTGACCGGTCGAATCGCCGTTCATCGTCGCCTTGCGATCGCCTTTCACCGCGATGCTCAAGGTCACACCTTCACGCGCAGTCTTGCCGCCGAACATGTTGAACATCCGGCCGAGCATGCCGGCGAACTCGACGCGCGACTTCTCGTCGGCACGCACGTCGGCCTTCAGCGCGGGCGCGGCAGCGGTGAGCAGGGCGAGAGACAGAACGGTCACGCGCAAGCGGATCATGGGCTCCTCCAGACAAATACCGGGTGGATTCTAACCTGTCCGCACGCTGGGTGCGACCGCAAGCCGCCACGCCGCGAGCAGCAGGACCGCACACCAGACGAGCGTCAGCCGCACGAACCCCTGGCGCTCGAACACGAAGCCGGCAATCGCCGGCCCGCTCAGCAGCCCCGCACCCCACGCCATGTTGTAGAGGCCGTAGCCGACGCCGAACGAGCCGACGCCGGCGTCAGCGACCGCTTCGGCCATGAAGGTCAGCGACGGTGTGATCACGAGCGCAACGGCCGTCGTGGTGAGCACGAAGAACGCGATCGTCGACGGATAACTCCACGCCACCGTCAGCAGCGGCAGGACGCAGGCGACGAGCAGCAGCCCGGTGAGCATCAGACGCCGTCCGCCCCACCGATCGGCGAGCCGGCCGTAGATCGGATGCAGGATCGACGACGCCACCGCGCCGCTGCCGAAAATCAGGCCGATGCGCGCCGGGCCGATCGCGAGTTTCGCGGTCAGGTAGAGCGGCAGCACCGGCTCGAGCATCGAGATCGTCGCGGAGATGGCGATCACGACGAGGGCGCACGAGGCGACGGCCTGCGACCGCAGCACGGTGCGGATCGGCACCTGCTCCGTGTTGCCGTGCTCGGAGGGAATGTCGAGCCACAGGAATCCGAGTGCGCTCACCACGGCGAAAACCGCGACGGTCAGGAACGGCGCCCGCAGCCCGCCGATTTCGTACAGCCAGCCGCCGATCGTCGGCCCGACCATCACCGCGGCGCTGGTGCCCGACATGACGATGCCGCTGACGCGGCCGCGCTCTTCGGGGCCGAACCGATCCGCGATCAACGCGAAGCCGACCACCCAGGTGACGGCGTCAGCGGCGCCCTGCACGAGGCGCGCGGCGAACAACCAGGGCAGGCCGTCGGAGTACGCGAACAGCAGCGTCGCCGCCGCCAGTGCGATCATGCCGCCGACCAGCGGCCCCTTGCGGCCGACGCGATCCGAGATCGCCCCCATCGGGATCGAGACCGTCAGCAGCGTCACTCCGAACGACGCGAACAGCAGCCCGATCATCGTCGGCGACGCCCCGAGCCTGCGGCTCAAATCCGGCAGCACCGGCACTGCCACCGAGTAGGCGACGATGTCGGTGAACGTCGCGAAGGTGACGAGCGCGACGGTCACGCCGCGGGACCTGCGAAGAGACATGCGCATGGGGGGATGGAGAATGCATGCCGGCGTCACTGCTTCTTGAGGAGCAGGCATCCAAGCGGCGGGACGGTGAGCGAGATCGAGTGCTCGAAGCCGTGCGCCGCGATCGGTTCCGACGGGACGCCGCCCTGATTACCGACGTTGCCGCCGCCGTAGACCGCTGCGTCGCTGTTCAGCCGCTCCGCGTAGTAGCCGGCCTCTGGCACGCCGATGCGGTACGCCCGCCGCGGCACGGGAGTGAAGTTGAACAGCATCACGACGAAGTCACGGCAATCCTTGGCATAGCGCACGATCGACACGATGCTGTTCTCGTTGTCGTTGGCGTCGATCCAGCGGAAACCGGCGGCTTCGAAGTCCACCTGGTGCAGCGCCGGCTCCGCCTGGTAATGGCGATTCAGATCCTGGACGTACTGGCGGATCGCGGCGTGCGCCGGATCGTCGAGCAGGTGCCAGTCGAGGCTGCGATCGTGGTTCCACTCGCGCCACTGCGCGAACTCCGCGCCCATGAACAGCAGCTTCTTGCCCGGGTGGCCGAACATGTAGCCGTAGAGCACGCGCACCGACGCGTACTTCTGCCAGGCGTCGCCCGGCATCTTGTCGATCAGCGATCGCTTGCCATGCACGACTTCGTCGTGCGAGAACGGCAGGATGAAGTTCTCGGTGTGCATGTAGAGCGCCGAAAAGGTGACGCGATTGTGGTGCCAGCGCCGGTGGATCGGATCCTCGCGCATGTACTCGAGGATGTCGTGCATCCACCCCATGTTCCACTTGTAGGTGAAGCCGAGGCCGCCGAGGTGCACCGGGCGGCTGACGCCGGGAAACGAGGTCGACTCCTCCGCCGCCGTCATCGTGCCGGGATGCTCGCCGTGGGTCAGGCTGTTCAGCTGCTGCAGGAACGTGATCGCCTCGAGGTTCTCGCGGCCGCCGAATCGGTTCGGAATCCACTGCCCCGGCTGCCGCGAATAATCGAGATAGAGCATCGAGGCGACCGCGTCCACGCGCAGGCCGTCGATGTGGTACTCCTCGAGCCAGAACAGCGCGTTCGACAGCAGGAAGTTGCGGACCTCGTTGCGGCCGTAGTTGAAGATCAGCGTGCCCCAGTCCTGGTGCTCGCCCTGGCGCGGATCCTCGTGCTCGAACAACGCCGTGCCGTCGAAGCGCGCCAGACCGTGCGCGTCTTTCGGAAAATGTCCCGGTACCCAGTCGAGGATCACGC
>JAOBWF010000439.1 GCA_025463215.1 Acidobacteriota bacterium
TCAATCCCTGGAGGATGCGCATCTGATTTTTCATTCCCGGAGCCTCCACGCTCACGTTTCCAACTGTCATCCGGTCTACAGGCCGATGGTTAAGCGAACGTTCCGTCAACCTTGATGGGGTGTTGCCAGACCCGATCAAATGCCAGCAAACGGCGAAAAGCAATCGTGATAGTTAATGGGTTGTAAATGTGGCGCGACGGTGAAGGCGGGCCGTCCGGATCGCTGCGTTCGGGGCCGCTATTTTCGAATCCGGCTCGGCTAATCCGGGTTGCGGAACCGCGCCCGCCGGGGGAACCGGCTTGCGCCATTGCCCTGCTCCGCAAAAACACGTGCCCCCGGACCAGGTCCGAGGGCATGCTTTGGATGAGAAGACGCGAGACCTGAAAAATCCCAGGTCCGGTTGGTTCAGGACTGCGGGACGATCGAGGTGCGCTCGAAAGCAGAGTCGATGCTGTCAGGCGACGAGTGGCGCTCGCCGGCGCGGTCGAACAACATCCGCCGTTCGAAGGCGCTGGAACGCAGGAAGGGATACCGGGCCAAAACCCTGTCACGAACCGACGGCAGATGTGCTGCCATCAATCCAACCGGCTTCACGAGGCCCGGATACAAGCGAGGCTCGCACCAGGCTTCCTGCAGGAACACCCGGCGGTAGAACGCCTGGTGCTCGGCACGAACGATGGCCAATCCGTAGTCGGCATTGAAATGCACGCCGGCCATCGAACCCAGCCGGACCGTCACATAGGGAAGCTCCGGGAAGGTTCTCGCCTTGTCGGGATCGGCGACGAAGCGGGTTGAATCGATGAAGACTTCCCCCTTGTCCAATCTGGGGTGGAGAACTTCGCCGAACAGCTCGACCGACGGCGACAACCGCCATTCCGACGTGAGCACGCTGATGCGAATTGAACTGTAGAGTTCGCCGTGAAAATAAACGCCGAATGTCCAGGCGTTCGGGGCGTCCTCGAATTGATCGACCACGCGTTCATCGGCCGAGGGTCGGATGGCACCCTCGCGCAGATAGGCGCGATAGCGAAGGTTGTAGATTTCTTCCTTGGCCTCCGGCGTCTCCGCCAGATGATAATCAACCAGATCCAACAGTTCCAAACTCTTTGCACTCGGTACGATAGTTGGGTTCGGTTCGACGGCGGACCTCATGTGATACCTTTACACTTACAACAACTTATACGCGTAGAGGAAAAGATTAACAGCTTCTTAACGAAGATGCAAAGGGATCGCGGCGTTAGGGTTAATCCGGTAGTGACGAATAAATGCAGCAACAACCGTCGACAATTTTTTTAGGCAATCGATCGCGATGGGACCACGTGAAGGGTGTCCTCCGGAAAGCGGCGGCCGTGCGAGGCATTGAGCAGCTGGCGCACCCGTATTGCCGGCACCGGCCGGCTGAACAGATAGCCCTGCGCCTCGGTCACGGTTCCGTCGGCGCTGATCAGCTCCAGCTGTTCATTGGTCTCGATGCCCTCGACCACGACCGACATTCCGAGGTCGGCGGAAAGCCGGGCCACGCCGCGCAGCAGCGTCAGCGGACGATCGGTGTCGATCCCCTCCAGGAAGGAGCGGTCGATCTTCACTTTCTGCAACGGGAAGTTGTGGAGATAACTCAGGCTGGAATAGCCGGTGCCGAAGTCGTCCAGCGAGATTCGGACGCCGATCGCGCTCAACTGCGACAGCACATCATGGGTCGATTGGGTGTTGCGCAGCAGTGACGATTCGGTGATCTCGATTTCGAGGCGGTGCGCAGGCAACCCGGACACTTCGAGCGCGTAGCGAACCTCGCTCAGCACGTCGCGCTGGTGAAACTGCTGCGGCGAGAAATTGACCGCGACGCTGACGCCTTCCGGCCACTTCATGCATTCCATGCACGCCTTGCGCAGGATCCAGCGGCCGAGATCGACGATCAGACCCATGTCCTCGGCGACCGGGATGATATCGATCGGGGAAACCGTGCCGCGCACCGGATGATTCCATCGCAGCAGCGCTTCGCAGGTGGCAATGCGCCCGGATTTCAGATTGACCAGCGGCTGGTAGAACAGCTCGAATTCCTCGTTGGCCAGCGCCTTGCGCAGGTCCAGTTCCAGAATGCGGCGCGCCTCGACGGTTTGCGCCATTTCATCGCGGAAGAAGCAGAAGGTGCCGCGGCCATCCGCCTTGGCGCGATACAGCGCCATGTCGGCATTCTTCAGCAGCGTATCGGCGCTGAGCCCCGGGGCGGTCATCGCAATGCCGACGCTGGCGCCGATCTCGACCAGATGGTTGTCAATCTTGTAGCGTTCGCTGAGATGGTCGACGATGCGCTGGGCGAGACCGGCGGCCTCGGCGTTGGATTTGATGTTCTGCTGGAACACCACGAACTCATCGCCGCCGAACCGCGCCACGAAATCCTCCGGGCGCAGCATGGCGCGCAGCCGGTCGGCGACGGCGCACAGCAGCTGGTCGCCGCAGGGGTGACCCAGGGTGTCGTTGACCTGCTTGAATTGGTCGAGGTCGACAAACAGCAATGCGGACAATTGCTCGGCGTCATGCGGAACGGTCAGCAGACGCTCGATCTCGTCACGGAAATTGAGCCGGTTGGGCAGTGCGGTCAGTTCGTCGTAACGCGCCAGATGGCTGATTCTGGCCTCCGCGTTGCGCCGTTCGGTGATGTCTTCCAGCAGCACGACG
>JAOBWF010000317.1 GCA_025463215.1 Acidobacteriota bacterium
CGCGGCTCTACCAACCGTCGGGGCGCCACACCCGCGCCGCGCTGCTGACCTCCGGGCTCCACGCGTCCGGCATCGACGAGCCGCGCCTGGTGCGGCTCGCGCACCAGATCTCGGCCAGCCACATCGCCGTCGTCACGCCGGATATCCCGGAGCTCTCCCGGTTCGAGATCGCGCCGGCGATCACCGATGCGATCGAAGACGCGGGCGGCTGGCTGGCGTCGGATGCGGCGCTCGCACCGGATCACACCGCGGCGTTGATGGGGATCAGCTTCAGCGGCGGGCTGTCGGTGATCGCGGCCGGACGGCCGTCGCTGGCCAATCGGGTCGCCTACGTGTTCTCGCTCGGCGGCCACGACGACCTCGCGCGTGTCCTGCGTTATCTGTGCACCGGCCGCGAGACGCGGCCGATGCCGGACGTGCAGCTCGGATCCGCGACCCGCGACACGACGTTCGTGCTGCCACCGCACGACTACGGCGTGGCCGTGATCCTGCTCTCGCTCGCGGATCGCGTCGTGCCGGCGGCGCAGGTCGAGCGGCTGCGCGCCGCGGTGCGGCAGTATCTCTGGGCCTCGGCGCTCGATGGCGGCGTCGACAAGGCCCGCGCACCGGCGGAGTTCGCGAAAGTGCGCCAGCTCGCGGCGACGCTGCCGCAGCCGTCGGCGCTGTTGATGCGCTACGTCCTCGACCGGGACGTCGTGCACCTCGGCGCGCGGCTGCTGCCGCTGATCGGATCGAACGCCGGCGCGGACGGCCTGTCGGTGTCGAAGTCGCCGAAGCCGGCGGCGCCGGTGTTCCTGCTGCACGGCCTCGAGGACAACGTTGTCCCCGCGGTCGAATCGGAATACATGGCCGCAGACCTGCGCGGCCACGCGCCGGTCCGGCTGTTGCTGAGCGGCCTGATCTCGCACGCCGACGCCGACCGCCCGATGCACGCCGACGATGTGCTGCAACTCGCCGGTTTCTGGGGTGACTTGCTGAGCCGATGAAACACAAACGACCCGAAGGAAAGCCAAACGGGTTAACCTTTGTGTCCATGGTGTCTTTCGTGCTGGTTCGGTGATGGAACGTTTACAGAAGATCCTGTCGCAGGCCGGGGTCGCGTCGCGGCGCGCCTCGGAGCAGATGATGCTCGACGGCCGCGTCACGGTGAACGGCAAGACCGTGCGCGAGCTCGGCACCAAGGCCGACCCCGCGCGCGACGACATCCGCGTCGACGGCTCGCGCGTCAAGCTGAGCGAGCATCACCGCTACATCCTGTTGAACAAGCCGCGCGGCTACGTCACGACCAGGTCGGATCCGCAGCGGCGCAAGACGGTGCTCGATCTGCTGCGCGGCGTGAAGGAGTACGTCTATCCGGTCGGTCGACTCGACTACGAATCGGAAGGGCTGCTGCTGCTGATGAACGACGGCGATCTCGCCGCCAGACTGACGCACCCGAGCCACGGCATCGCCCGCGTCTACGAAGCGAAGGTGCTCGGCATCCCCGACGCCCACGATCTGGAACGCCTGCAAAAAGGCATGACCATCGACGGCCGGCGGATGCGCGCCTCAGAGGTCGAGATGCTGCCGATGAAGCGCGACGCCGCGGGCGCAACGCTGCTCATCACCCTGCGCGAGGGGCGCAACCGGCAGGTCCGCAACATGTGCGACGCAATCGGCCACCCAGTTGATCACCTGAAGCGCGTCGCGATCGGACCGCTGCGTGATCCGCGCCTCAAGGTCGGCTATTGGCGCGACCTGAACGAGGACGAGATCAAGCGGCTGCGCAAAGCCGCCGACGCCCCCGGCGCGGCGCGGCCCGGCGCCAAAGAGACGCCGGCAAAACCCAAACGCGCTCAGTGAATCGACTCGCCCGGGTCCTCGTCGCCTTCGAGTTCTTCCTCGGGTTCGTCGAGCGGCAGCATTTCTTCCGACGGCGTGCGCTCGGTGAGAATCGGCGCCTCGAGGCCGAGCGCTTCGGCCATGTCCTCGACCTTCGGCAGGTCGGTGAGATCGTTGAGGCCGAATCGGATCAGGAATTCCTTGGTGGTCGCGTACATGAACGGCCGGCCGACCACCGGCTTGCGGCCCACAATCTTGATCAGGTGACGCTCGAGCAGGGTGTTCAGCACGCCTGACGTGTTGACGCCGCGGACGTCGGTGATCTCGGCCGCGGTGATCGGCTGCCGGTACGCGACGACCGCCAGTGTTTCCAGCGCCTGCACCGTGAGCTTCTGGGTGGTCCGCTCGTGGAAGAGCCGCCGCACCCACTCGTGCAGATCGGAGCGGGTCACGATCTGATAGCCGCCGGCGACTTCGACGAGCTGGAGGCCGCCGGGGCGGTCGTAGTCCTGTTTCAACTCGGCGAGCGCGGCGACGACGTCTTCCTTGGGCTCGCTGTCGAGGAGCTTGCACATCGCTTTGGGCGTCAGCGGATCGGGCGACGCGAAGATCAACGCTTCGAGAATCGCCTTCAGTTCAGCGGCGCCGCGCTTCGGCAGGCTCTCGCCGTCCTGAATCTCGGCGTCGGCTTCGCGGCGATCCTGGCCTTCCTGCCCTTCCAGCCCGTCCTGCCCCTCGTGCCCCTGCCGGTCCTGCCCCTCGAGGCCTTCCTGCCCCCCCGCGTCTTCGGTCCCGTCCTGTCCGTCCGGTCCGTCTTTATCGTCAGCCACGGTTTCCCTCCGGGTCGCCAATCGGATGCGGCGCGTCGGCCGGCCGCGCGCGTTTGTAGACGCGGATCGGGCCGAAGCTGCCGGACTGGAAGACCCTCACGAGCTTCAAGCGAATCATTTCAAGGAGCGCGAGGAACGTCACGATCATCCCGCTGCGCTCGTCGACGTCAGCGAACAGATCTTCGAAGCCGAGCGCTTCGCTTTCGGAGAGGCGCGCCAGCAGCTGCTCGATGCGCAGTTCCACCGGCATCTCTTCCGGCGGCAGGAACACCTTCGGCCGCTGCTTCAGGCGCTGGACGACCGCCTGGAAGGCGTTCATCAGACTGAAGAGATCGACTTCGAGCTCCGGCTCGTATTCGTCGCCGGCGAGCTCGGCGACGCGGCCGTCAGGGCGCAGCCACTGCGCGGCGCGCAGCTGCTCGCGCTCGTGCAGCAGGCCGGCGGCCGCCTTGAATTTCTGGTGCTCGAGCAGGCGCCGGACCAGCGCGTCGCGCGGATCCTCGACCTCGCCTTCGACGCCGGCCGCCGTCTCCGGACGCGGCAGCAGCATCTTCGACTTGATGTGGATCAGCGTCGCCGCCATCACCAGGAACTCGCCGGCGACGTCGAGATCGAGCTCCTGCATGAACGCGATCGCCTGCAGGTACTGTGCGGTGATCAGCGCGATCGGGATGTCGTGGATGTCGAGCTCGTGCTTCTTGATCAGATGGAGCAGGAGATCCAGCGGTCCTTCGAAGTTCGTCAGCTTGACGGCGAAGGCGTCGGGCGCCGACTCGAATTCGGAATGCGACTCGGTCATCGGTAGGTGATCTTCATCGCGTCGCGAACGCGTGCCATCGTGCCCGCCGCGATGACGCGGGCGCGCGCCGAGCCCTCGAACAGCACGTCCTTGAGATACCCCGGACGCGCCAGCGCGGCGGCGCGTCGCTCGCGGATCGGCGCGAGATGCGCGTTGAGCGCGGTGGCGAGCTTGGTCTTGACCTCGACGTCGCCGACCTTGCCGGCGCGGTAGCGCGCCTTGAGATCCTCGACCTCGGCGACATCCGGATTGAACGCGTCGTGGTACACGAACACCGGATTGCCTTCGACCGTCCCCGGGATGTCGGCGCGGATCCGCTTCGGGTCCGTGTACATCTGGCGCACCTTCTTCAGCACCTCGTCGGGCGTGTCGGAGAGGTGAATCGTGTTGCCGAGGCTCTTGCTCATCTTCTTGTCGCCGTCGAGGCCCGGCAGGCGTCCGAACGACGTCAGCAGCGGCTGCGGTTCGACGAGCACGTCGCCGAAGAACTTGTTGAAGCGGCGCACCGACTCGCGCGCCAGCTCGAGGTGGGCCACCTGATCCTCGCCGACGGGAACGAGCCGGCCGTCGTAGATGGCGACGTCGGCGGTCTGCAGCAGCGGGTAGCCGAGGAATCCGATCGACGACAGATCCTTGTCCTTCAGATTCTCCTGCTGCTCTTTGTAGGTCGGCACCCGTTCCAGCCACGGCACCGGCACCACCATCGACAGCAGCAGATAGAGCTCGGCATGTTCCGGGACGAGCGACTGGATGAAGAACGTGCTCTTCTCCGGATCGAGACCGGCGCCGATCCAGTCGGCGACGTTCTCGTAGGTATAGGTCGTCAGCTGACCGGTGTCGGCGAAATCGCTCGTCAGCGCGTGCCAGTCGGCGACGAAATAGAAGCAGTCGTACGTGTCCTGCAGCGGCACCCAGTTGCCGAGCGCGCCGACCAGATGGCCGAGATGCAGGCGGCCGGTCGGCCGCATGCCGGAAACAACGCGGGCACGCGGCGGCCCTGACGGTGGAGTGGTCACAGTTATAACAGCCAGGAGAGGATGAATCGGGCCGGCGGAATCACGATGTAGCTGAACCCGTTCGAGAGAATCAGCGCGTACAGCAGCAGAAATCCGTACGGGCGGATCTTGTTGAAGACCTCGGCGAGGTTCGGCGGCAGCAGCCCCGACAGCACGTTGCCGCCGTCGAGCGGTGGAATCGGCAGCATGTTGAAGACCGCGAGCAGCACGTTGAGATTCACCATCCGGGTCAACAACGTCGCGACCGGTACCGAGACGTTCGACTCGCCGACGGTCTGCGGCGAGATCGGCACAATCGCGAGCACGACCGCGGCGAACACGGCGAGGATCAGATTGCTCACCGGTCCGGCGGCTGCCACGATCATGTAGTCGCGCCGCGGATGCCGCAGGAAGCGCAGGTTGACGGGCACCGGCTTGGCCCAGCCGATCAGCATCGCGCCGCTCACCAGCGAGATCAGCGGAAACAGCACGGTGCCGATCGGATCGGCGTGCACGATCGGATTCAACGAGACGCGGCCGAGCAGCCGCGCGGTCGGATCCCCGAGTCGATCCGCGGTCCACGCATGCGCCATTTCATGGACGGTCAGCGAAAACAGGAGCACGATAAAGCTGATGAAAATGCCCGCGAAGTCGAGATACTGCAAGGGTTAAAGGTTACGGCCGACTCGCGAAAAAGGCAAGGACGGCATCGGCGGTTTTGGCGCCGACAACGGCCGCGAGCTCCTCGCGCGTGGCGCGTCGGACGCCGGCCAGGCTGCCGAACGATCGCAGCAACACGTTGCGTCGGCGCGCGCCGACGCCCGGCACATCGTCGAGCTCCGACCGCAGATCGCGCATCGTCCGCGCCTTGCGATGGAACGTCACCGCGAAGCGGTGCGCTTCGTCACGAATGCGCTGAATCAACAGCAGCGCGGCATCGTGCGGGGCGAGCGCAATCGGATGCTCGTGCTCGCGCGTGTAGATCAACTCCTCTTTCTTGGCGATGCCGATCGCCACCAGGTTCGCGAGCCCGAGCTCCTCGAGCGCGGCGTACGCCGCCGACAATTGCCCCTTGCCGCCGTCGATCAGCACGAGGTCCGGGAACAGCCCGCCCAGTTCGAGCAGCTTGCGATAGCGCCGCAGCACGACTTCGTGCATCGACGCGAAGTCGTCCTGCACGCGCGGCGGGTCCAGCAGCTGGCTGCCGGCGGCCGGCAATCCCGAGCGCCTCGCGCCCAGCTCCGAGCCCCTGATGCGGAATTTACGGTAGTCCGAACGCCGCATGCGGCCGTCCTCGCATACCACCATCGAGGCGACGGTCTCGCTGCCCTGGATCGTGGAAATATCGAAGCACTCGATGCGCCGCGGCAGCGCGGGCAGCGCGAGCACGTGCTGCAGCGTTTCGAGCGCGTCGTATTGCGCGGTCTGCGCCTGGTTGAACCGCGTCTGGTACGCGAGCGCCGCGTTGCGGTTCGCGAGATCGACGAAGCCGCGCTTTTCGCCGCGCTGCGGCACGATGATGCGCACCTTGCGGCCGACGCGATCCGACAGCCAGGTTTCGAGCGCGTCGCGGTCGGCCGGTTCGGCCGGCACGTAGATCTCGGCGGGCGCGCCGCGCAGCTCGTAGAACTGCTGGATCGCCGCTTCCAGCACGTCCCCTTCGCTCGACCCGACGATCGCCTCCTCGGTCCCGAGCTCGACGCGCTCGACGACGCGGCCGCTGCGGACCTGGAAGACCTGAATCGCGACGCCGGCGGGCCCGAGCTTCAATCCGAAGACATCGCGGTGGCCGAGCTCCGCCGTCGCCATCTTCTGCTGACGGTCGTGGAGCGTCTGCACCGTGCGCAGCGCGTCGCGCAGCTGCGCCGCCTCTTCGAAGCGCTCGTGTTCCGCGGCCGACGCCATCCGCGACCGCAGCGTCTTGACGAGCTCGTCGTTCTTCCCCTCGAGGAACAGCTGCGCCGCGTCGACGGCGCGGCCATAATCGTCGGCGGAGCAAACGGTGTCGACGCACGGCGCGATGCAGCGTTTGATGTCGTACTCGAGGCACGGCCGTCCGCGCTTGCCGGTGATCACTTCGTTGCAGGAGCGCATCCCGAACAGCCGGTGGGTCAGCGACATCGTCTTGCGCGCGAAGTGCGCCGGCATGAACGGCCCGGCGTAGAAGCTGCCGTCGCGCTGCACGCCGCGCGCGACCAGGACGCGCGGGAACGCTTCGTTGGTGGTCAACTGCAGGAACGGGTAGTTCTTGTCGTCCCGCAGCATGATGTTGTACTTTGGCGCGCGCTGCTTGATGAGATTGTTCTCGAGCGCGAGCGCCTCGACCACCGAGTCGGTGACGATCACCTCGAGGCGGACGACCTCGTCCAGCAGCGCGTCCGTTTTGGCGTCGTTGCCGTGGGCGCCGAGATAATTGCGGACGCGGTCGCGCAAGGCGCGCGCTTTTCCGACGTAAATGGTGTCGCCATCCTGGTTGAAGTACAGATAGACCCCTGGCTGCTCCGGCAACCGGCCGATCTGCTCCTTGAGTTCGTGGATGGGCATACGATAAACTGACGCGCGTTCCGTCCTGTGCCTGAACCCGCCATTAGAGTGCCTCTCATTACCACGACCGAACCCACACACCGGAAAGCGCGGACGTTTACCGGCGCCATCGGCGCCGCGTGCATGCTGCCGCTGCGCG
>JAOBWF010000323.1 GCA_025463215.1 Acidobacteriota bacterium
TTCAGAAGGAGCTGGGCCGCAAGGACGAGAAGGGCAACGAGGTCGACGAGCTCAAGAAGAAGATCGAAACCTCGAAGATGCCGAAGGACGTCGAGGAGAAGGCGGTCCAGGAGCTCAAGCGGCTGGATGCGATGCCGCCGATGTCGGCCGAGGCGACCGTCTCGCGCAACTATCTCGACTGGCTGATCGCGGTGCCGTGGTTCAAGAAGACGCGCGAGAGCCGCGACTTGAAGCGCGCCGAAGAGATCCTGAACGAAGATCATTACGGGCTCGAGAAGATCAAGGAGCGCATCCTCGAATTCCTCGCCGTGCGCGCGCTGGTGAAGAAGCCGAAGGCGACGATCCTCACCTTCTCCGGACCTCCCGGAGTCGGCAAGACGTCGCTCGCCAAGTCGATTGCCCGCGCCATGAACCGCCAGTTCGTCCGGCTGTCGCTCGGCGGCGTCCGCGACGAGGCGGAAATCCGCGGCCACCGCCGCACCTACATCGGCGCCTTCCCCGGCCAGATCATCCAGATGATGAAAAAGGCCGGGACGATGAACCCCGTGTTCCTGCTCGACGAAGTCGACAAGATGTCGATGGACTTCCGCGGGGATCCGTCGGCCGCGCTGCTCGAGGTGCTCGACCCCGAACAGAACGCGACCTTCCTCGATCACTACCTCGACGTCGAGTACGACCTGTCGAACGTGATGTTCATCTGCACCGCCAACGTCCTGCACACGATTCCGCAGGCGCTGCGCGACCGCATGGAAGTGCTCCAGCTCGCCGGCTACACCGAAGCGGAGAAAATCCAGATCGCGATGAAGTTCCTGGCGCCGAAGGCGATCGAGAACGTCGGCCTGACGCACGAGAACATCAAGTTCGCCGACGAGTCGTTCGGCACGATCATCTCGCGCTACACGCGCGAAGCCGGCGTCCGCAGCCTCGAGCGTGAAATCTCCTCGGTCTGCCGCAAGGTCGCGCGCAAGGTCGTGTCGGAAGGCAAGACCTTCACCGAAGAGATCACCGCCGACAAGGTGACGCAGTATCTCGGCGTGCCGCGCTTCCGCAACACGATGGCGGAAGAGCACGACGAGATCGGGGTCGCCACCGGCCTGGCGTGGACCGAAGTCGGCGGCGAAATCCTGACGACGGAAGCGACGCTGATGCCGGGCAAGGGCACGCTGACGCTCACCGGCAAGCTCGGCGACGTCATGCAGGAGTCGGCGCAGGCCGCGATGAGCTACGTCCGCTCGAAGGCGGAGGAATACGGCATCCCGAAGGACTTCAACAAGCGCACGGACGTCCACATCCACGTGCCGGAAGGCGCGATTCCGAAGGACGGGCCGTCGGCCGGCATCACGCTCGCGACGACCCTGGTGTCGGCGCTGGCGCGTGTCGCAATCCGCAAGGATGTCGCGATGACCGGCGAGATCACGCTCCGCGGCAAGGTGCTGCCGATTGGCGGCGTGAAGGAGAAGGTCCTGGCCGCGCATCGCGCCGGCATCAAGAACATCATCCTGCCGAAAGACAACGAAAAGGACCTGGCGGACATTCCCAAGAACGTGCTCGACACGTTGAACGTCTACCTGGTTCAGACGATGGACGAGGTCCTCAAAATCGCCCTGGCCGAACCGCTGGCCGGACGACTGCCGGAAACGCCGGTGGAACCCGTTGCCGTCGTCGACGACACAATCACTCACTAGAGACGTGAAATTTCAGATTTCAGAGGTCGGATTTCAGATTTGAGGCGCCGCCCGCCGCCCGATCTGGAATCCATCTGAAATCCTAAACCTGAACTCTGAAATCTCATTGCACATCGAGGCGAGCTTCGTAATCAGCGCGGCGAGCGCACGTGATCTGCCGCGCGATGGCGTCGCCGAGATGGCCCTGGTCGGGCGCTCGAATGTCGGCAAGTCGAGCCTGATCAACGCGCTGGTGCGCCAGCGCGTGGCGCGCACGAGCGCCGCGCCCGGCAAGACGCGGCTCGCCAACGTCTATCGTGTGATGCGCGGCGGCGGTCCGCCGTTCTACCTGCTGGACCTTCCGGGCTACGGCTACGCGCGCGCCCCGAAGGAGGCGCGCGGCGAGGCGACGCCGGCCGAATTGCGGCAGGCGAGCGCCGCCGAATTCGAAGCGATCGTGCGCGCGGTGTTCGAGCGCGGCCCGGCCGGGCTCCTGCTGGTCGACGCCAGGCACGCGGGGCTCGAGAGCGACGTCGCCGCCTGGAGCTGGATGCGCGAGGCGGCCGGCACGTCGGCCGTCGTCGCCACGAAGATCGACAAGCTGGGACGCGGCGAACGGGTCCGCTCCCTGCGGGCATTCGAATCCGTGTTGGAAACTTCCGTGCTGCCGGTCTCGGCAGTGACGGGTGAAGGACTGGACGAACTGTGGACACTGATCGACCGAACACTGAGCAACAGCCACCCGCGGCCCAACCGCCCGCCGCGCCCGTAGCGCCGAAGGCCAACGGCGCCGCCCCGCCGCCGGAAAAACTCGAGCTGTCGACGCTGAAGGACATGAGCGTCGGCGCCCTGACCAAGATCGCCAAGGGCCTCGACGTCCCCGGCGCGACCGGGATGCGCAAGCAGGAGCTCATCTTCGAGATCCTCAAGGCCCGGGCCGAAAAAAGCGGGCTGATCTTCTCCGAGGGCGTGCTGGAAGTGCTGCCGGACGGGTTCGGGTTCCTCAGGGCGCCCGATTACAACTACCTGCCCGGACCGGACGACATCTACGTGTCGCCGTCGCAGATCCGCAAGTTCGACCTCCACACCGGCGACACCGTCTCCGGCCAGATCCGGCCGCCCAAGGACGGCGAACGCTACTTCGCGCTGATCAAGGTCGAGGCGGTGAACTTCGAGCCGCCGGAACGGGCGCGCGAGAAGGTGTTCTTCGAGAACCTGACGCCGCTCTATCCGCAATCGAAGATCGCGCTCGAGACCGACGCCGAGAACCTCTCCGCCCGCGTCCTCGACATGATGGTGCCGATCGGCAAGGGGCAGCGCGGCCTGATCGTCGCGCCGCCGCGCACCGGCAAGACGATGCTGCTGCAGAACATTGCCAACAGCATCACCCACAACCACCCCGAGGTCTATCTCATCGTCCTGCTGATCGACGAGCGGCCGGAAGAAGTCACCGACATGCAGCGGTCGGTCCGCGGCGAAGTGATTTCGTCGACCTTCGACGAGCCGGCGCAGCGCCACGTCCAGGTCGCCGAGATGGTCATCGAAAAGGCCAAGCGCCTGGTCGAGCACAAGAAGGATGTCGTCATCCTGCTGGATTCGATCACACGCCTGGCGCGCGCCTACAACACGATCGTGCCGCCGTCGGGTAAGGTCCTGTCGGGCGGCGTCGACAGCAACGCGCTGCAACGGCCGAAGCGCTTCTTCGGTGCGGCGCGCAACATCGAGGAAGGCGGCTCGCTGACGATCATCTCGACCGCGCTGGTCGACACCGGCTCGCGCATGGACGAAGTGATCTTCGAGGAGTTCAAGGGCACCGGCAACCTCGAGATCCACCTCGATCGGAAGCTGACCGATCGCCGCGTGTTCCCGTCGATCGACATCCAGAAGAGCGGCACGCGCAAGGAAGAGCTCCTGATCCCGAAAGAGGATCTCAACCGGGTCTGGGTGCTGCGCAAGGTGCTGACGCCGCTGTCGCCGGTCGAAGCGATGGAACTGCTGCTGTCGCGCATGTCGAAGACCAAGACCAACCAGGATTTCCTGGCGTCGATGTCGAGCGGCGGTACGAAGAGTTAGAAGTTAGAAGTTAGAAGTGAAACTTTGGACAATTCACTTCTAACTTTTATTTCTGACTTCTGACTTCTAACTTCTAACTTCTGACTTCTAATCGAAGCCCCTAGGCTACGAATCCCCGCCAATCAGATCGCCAATCGCGCCCAGCGCGCCGCCAAGGTCGCGCTTCACTTCTTCCCGGTCCCCTTTATAGGCGGCGTGAATGCGCTCGGCGAGCCGCGAGAACGGCAGCGTCTGCACCCAGACGCGCCCGGGGCCGGTCATCGATGCGAAGAACAGCCCTTCGCCGCCGAACAGCGCCGTCTTGATCCCGCCGACCATCTCGATGTCGTAGTCGACCGTCGGATCGAACGCGACCAGGCAGCCGGTGTCGACCTTGACCTTTTCCCCCGCCTTCAGTTCCAGCAGCACGATCGTGCCGCCGCTGTGGATGAACACGTCGCCGCTGCCTTCGAGGCGCTCGAGAATGAAACCCTCGCCGCCAAAAAAGCCGGCGCCGAGCCGCTTGGTGAACTCGACGTTGATGTTGATGTCCCCCGCGGCGCAGAGGACCGCGTCGCGCTGGCACAGCACCGCGCTGTTCTTCAGCGCCATCGTCAGGATCTTGCCGGGATATGGCGCGCTGAAGGCGACGCGGCCGGCAGAAGCGGTACAGCGGAAGAATGTCAGGAACAGGCTCTCGCCGGCGAGAAATTTGCGCTTGAGACCGCCGAGCAGTCCGCCCGGCATCCGCGCGTCCATTTCGATCCCGTCGGTCATGTAGGTCATCGCGCCCGCCTCGGCGCGGATCTCGTCGCCCGACCCGAGAGACACCACGACCGCCTGCATGTCGTCGCCGATGATTTCGTGAGTGATCACGCTGCTGCTCCTCGTGCCGGCGCGCCGGCGTCAGCCGCCGATTCTAGCAGAGCGGCCTTCGTCAGCGCCGGATGTAGACGTCGCAGTCCAGCGCGGTGTGGGCCGGCGCATCGGGAAACCCGAGCCGGTTGATGTTGGCGCGCACCACCGGGCTGGGCCGCGCGCCGCCGCAGGAGATCACCGCGCCGATCTTCGCTCCCTCGCCGGCCAGCCGCGCCAGCACGGTGCGCATCGCCGGATCGTCCACGCCGCGATTCCGGGTGTCCATGATCGCGCGGCGCTGTGTCTCGTACGCCAGCTCCGGCGTGTAGAGGATGCCGTAGATCAGCAGGGTGTCGCCAATCGATGTCGCGTTCCGGATCCAGGTGGCGAGCGGGCTTGGCGCCAGATCGGCCGATTCCTGATCGACGTAGTAGCCGGCCAGATAGTTCGTCGACATCGCGGCTAGCGCCGCGGTCAGCAGACCGATCCCGGCGTAGCGCGCCAGCCGTCCCCCTTCGAGGCAGCTGACGATGCCGCAGCCGGTGATCACGGCGAGCAGGAGCGCGTTCTCGTAGGCGTAGTACACGTGCACCAGGAACAGCCGCATGAAGATCGCGATCGGGATGAAGTAGACCGCGAGACAGACGGTGATCGCGAGACGACGGCGGCGCCACGCCATCGCCGCGGCGAACGCGATGCCGAACACCATCGGGCTGGCGATGACGGCGTGCCGGGTCCCGCCGAGGATGGCGTTCGCGGGAACGGCATACCAGGAGCGCGGCTGGAAACGCTCGGCGACGGTGCCGAACCGCTGCTCCCGCTCGGACGCGAAGTCGACCTCGGCCGCGAGTGGGCTGGTCGCCTTCAGGTGATCGACCGCGCCGAGCCACGCGCCGGTCGCCGCAGTCGGCAGCAGGACCCCCGCAATCATCACCGCCGCGAGTGTCTGTCGCGGCCATCGCTCGACGTGCCAGCGCCACACGAGCAGGAGCGACGCCGCGGCCAGGAACGCCGTGAACGTCGTCACCTTGACCGTGCCGGCCAGCGCGCCCATCGCCGCGGCCGCTGCCAGCAGCGGCCCCGACACCGCGTGGCGCGAGGGACGGGTCGCCAGATGAACGAGGGCGAAGTACGACACCGCGAAACAGAGCGCGGTGGATTCGATCATGAACGTTCGCGACCAGAAAATGTAGAGCGGGCTCGCCCACACCAGCGCCAGCACGACGGGACGATGGCGCGGCGCGACGCCGAAGACTTCGAGCGCCACCCAACCCGGAATGAAGGCGATCGCGTAGAACGCCACCGACACCAGCCGTCCAGCGCGTTCCAGGTCGAGTGGCAGCAGCCGGCTCGCCCGTGCCGTCGTCCACTGATAGACCGGCAGTTCCAGCGGCCATTGCCATGGCGGCCCGAACAGCGGCGTGCGATAGGTCCAGAACGGACCGTCGCGCGAGGCCATCTCGTACGCGGAGATGGCGGTGTGCGTCTGCCGCCAGCTGTGCACATCCATGATGCCGTGGTTCCAGCCGACCTGCAGGCCCCACACGCCGAACGCGAACGCCACGGTGCAGAGCAGCCACGCCGCGACGTCGGTGACGGTCAGTGTGCGCACCGCAGGCATTGTAGACTCGGGGAATGCAGCTTCGCACCTTCGGACGCACCGGCTGGCAGGTGTCGGAAGTCGGTTACGGCATGTGGGGGATGGGCGGATGGACGGGGTCCGACGACCAGGAGTCACTGCGCGCGCTGGACCGCGCCTTCGCCCTTGGCTGCAACTTCTTCGACACGGCGTGGGTCTACGGCGCAGGCAAAAGTGAAACGCTGCTCGGGGAGGCGCTGCGCGCTCACCGGGGCGCAGCCGCATATGTGGCGACCAAGATCCCGCCGAAGAACATGAAGTGGCCGGGCACGTCCAAGTACCCGGTGCACGACACGTTTCCCGCCACGCACATTCGCGACTACACCGAGAAGAGCCTGAAGAACCTCGGCGTCGACACGATCGATCTGCAGCAGTTCCACGTCTGGAGCGACGCGTGGTCCGACGATGACGGCTGGCAGCGCGCGGTTGACGATCTCAAACGCGAGAAGCTGGTGCGCGCGATCGGAATCAGCGTCAACCGCTGGGAACCGGGGAACGTCCTGCGCGCCCTGGATACCGGGCTGATCGACAGCGTCCAGGTCGTCTACAACATCTTCGATCAGGCGCCGGAGGACGAACTGCTGCCGTACTGCCAGGCGCACGACATCGCGGTGATCGCGCGCGTGCCGTTCGACGAGGGCAGCCTCACCGGGACGCTGACGCCGGCGTCGCGCTGGCCCGAGGGGGACTGGCGCAACACCTACTTCAATCGCGAGAACCTGGATGCGACGCTCACGCGCGTCGAGCGCTTGAGCCCGCTGGTGCCGGACGGCATGGACCTGCCGGAGCTCGCGTTGCGCTTCATTCTCGAACACCCGGCGATCAGCACCACGATTCCAGGCATGCGGCGGCCGGCTCACGTCGAGCGGAACCTCGCCGCCAGCGACGGCGTCCGGCTGCCGCCCCGGCTGCACGACGCGCTGCGCGCCCACCGCTGGGACCGTACGGGATCGCTGCCGTAAGCGTGGGTGGGCCGGAAGCGACACCCGGCGGCCCGTCTGTCCCTGGCAGTCCCCGCCGCCGGGCCATCGGCCTTCCCTTCCTTCGCAGGCTGATGCTCAGTTGGGGGCGTGTACGTGCTCAAACCGGACCTGCTATAATCGAGGTTTCCCGGACAGGGCAAGGAGCACGCTGTGAAGGAAGCCATTCATCCGAAGTACTTCGACGTCGAGGCCCGCTGCGCGTGCGGCGCGACCTGGACGACCCGATCGACCAAACCTGAGCTGCACCTCGAGATCTGCTCGAGCTGCCACCCGTTCTTCACCGGCAAGCAGAAGATGCTGGATACCGAAGGCCGGATCGAACGGTTCAGCAAGAAATACGGCGCGCAGACGTCCGAGAGCCGGAAGACCGCCGCAGCCGCGGCGAAGGCCAAGAAGGCCGCAGCCGCTGCTCCGGCTCGCTAGCACGTGAGAAGTTCGACGTGAGAAGTTTGAAGTGACCGTGCTTCAGACTTCTCCTTCGAACTTCAAACTTCTCGCTTCTAACTTTCTTTCGATCCTCGCCAGCCGGTAGCGCGCCGCGCTCGCCCATCCCGCATCCGCTCCCGTTTCCAGATTCCGCAGCGCAAACGCCTTCGCCCCCGGGAGATCACGCACCCGGTGCTCGTGATGAATCGCCAGCGCCTCGGCCGCTTCGCGGACGATCGCCGCCGGACAGCTGCGCATCTCCACCAGCTCGCGCCAGCAGGACGCCGCATCGTCGTGCCGGCGGGCGCGGCGGCACGCCAGCGCCAGGGCGCGCAGCGCGTCGATCCGAATCGGATCGTAAGCGCCGCGCGGCGAGCGGCAGCGGTCGATGGCGCGGCGGTAGCTGGCATGCGCGCGGCTGTCGAGGCCGCCGCGCGCGTAGACATGGCCGAGCGCGAGCGCTTCGCGCGCGTCGGTGACCCCGTCGGGCCCGGCCTGCGTCAGATGCAGCAGCCGCGCCGTGAGCGCGGCGAGCGTCAGCAGGTCGAGCCGGTTATGTTCGAGGATCGCTTCGAGCGGCGCGGCGTCGCCGCTGCGGACGAACTGAAAATAGCGCGCCGGGATTTCGAACCCGGGCACGTCACCCTGCCGGCGGAGGCCGATGATCTGCTTTTCAAGGGCCTGCAGCGAGCATGCGGACTCGGTGCGGGCAGCCCTGAAGGGCTGCGCTCCGAAGGCAGGCCTGAGGGGCTCCGGGGCCGGCATGAAGGCCTGCGTCAATAACGCATCGCCGTCGCGACTCGCAGCCGACGAGCCATCCGCACGATCGTCGCGCAGCCGTGTAGAGCTGCCGCCGCCCGGCCGCCAGAACCGGCGGGCCGGATGCAGGACGTCGATGTGCGGCATCTCGCGGCCGCGCCACGGAATGCGGTGAAACAGGTAGCGGCCCTCGAGCAGCGGCGCGTCGAACGACTTGCCGTTGAAGCTGACCAGCGCGCCGGCGCGCGCCAGCTCCGCCGCGACCGCTTCGAGTAGCGGCCGCTCGCCGGCGTGGCGCGTCAGCAGGAACTGGCGGGTGACGAACGCGGCGTCGGCATCGAACCACGCGCAGCCGACCAGGAAGGCGAGCGTACCGGCGCCGCCGTTGAGCCCGGTCGTCTCCAGGTCGAAGAAGACGAACGGCGGCCGCGCCGGAGCGCCGCCCGTGAACAGCGGCGCGTCGCCTGCGCAGCGATCGAGCCGCTCGGCGAGCGCGCCGATCCGCTCACGGCCGTGGAACGCCGACGGCTCCCAGCGGCGATCGACCACGAAGGCGTTCGCCCGCCACTCCCCGCCCAGGACCGCCGCGATGTCGCCGGTTGGCGGTGTCGTGGAGGCGGTCACGCCGGCATCGCCGGAGCTCACGCCCGGCGCGACGCCGTGCGGCGCGACAATGCCGCGGATGCGATCGGCCAGCGAGGTCAAAACGGCACGACCTCCTCACCGCCGGCCGAGGCGGTGCCGCCGCCGATGACGGTCATATCGTCTGTTCCCGCCACGTCCGCTGTCGCCTCGGTGTCCCCTGCGTCCACGCCGAGCAGATCGAGAATTCGCAGCGCGGCGACTTTGGCGAGCGGACCGCTGTTGCCGATCGGCCCGACGCAGCCGGGGCAGCCGCTCTCGCACTGGCACTCCGCGATCAGCCGGCGGGTCGCCGCGAGCAGCTCGCCGTGCACCTCGTACAACGGCGCGCTGAAGCCGATGCCACCCGGATAGTTGTCGTAGACGAAAATCGTCGGCGACGAAGGGTCCTCGCTGTTGATCGAGATGCCGATGTCATGGCCGTCGCACATCAGCAGCAGCTGCGCGACCTGCTTCAGCGCAAACGCCAGCCCGGTGACCCCGTCGCGCCGATCGTCGGACGCGTAGGGCAGCGCGCCCATCACGCCCGCCGGAATCGTCAGCCAGTACGAGGTCGTGTGCATCTGCTGCTCGGGCAGATTGAGCTCGCCCGAGCCGATGTTCTCGTTGGTGTAGAACTTGATCTTCTTGAACCCGACCACGCGTGAGACGACGTGGACCTCGCCGTGCGAGCGGACGGCGTGCTGGGCGAAGGTGTCGATGGGCGTCACCTTGGCGTAGCTGATCGCCGTGGTGTAGTAGTCGCAGTCGATCGATCGGACGAACGCCTTGCGCCCCTCGAAGTCGAGCCGCTCGACCTGAAACAGCTGCCCCTCGACGATGTAGATCGCTTTCGGGTGCAGCGTCGACGGCCCGCTGGTGTAATCCGTTTCGCCGATGACCCGCGTCTCGTTGGTGATGTCGACGATCACGAAGTTGTCGGACGACACCGACCGCAGGCTGACCGCGTCGGCCGGGTACGACTCGTTCGTCCACGTCCACGCCGAGTCTTCGTCGGCGCGGTGCACGAGCCCCTGCTCGGCGAGGATGCCGAGAATCTCCTGCACATTGGGGCGGCCGAACGTCTCGGCCGCGGTGAACGGCAGCTCGAACGCCGCGCACTTGATGTGATCGACCAGGATGTGCAGGTTGTCGGGATCGATCAGCGCGCGCTCTGGCGACGCGTCGAAAAAGTACGACGGATTGCGCACGACGAACTGATCCAGCGGCGCGCTGCTCGCGACCATGACCGCCGCCGACCGGCCGCTGCGCCGCCCGGCACGGCCGGCGCGCTGCCACGTCGCCGCGATCGTACCCGGGTAGCCGGCCATCACCGAGACATCGAGCGCACCGATGTCGATGCCGAGCTCGAGCGCGTTGGTCGAGACGACGGCGCGCACCGCGCCTTCGCGCAGGCCCTTCTCGATCTCGCGCCGCCGGTTCGGCAGGTAGCCGCCGCGATAGCCGCGGATCTGCTCCGGCGCGCCAGGGATCCCTTCGAAATCGTCCTTCAGGTAGGTGGTGAGGATTTCGGTCGCGAGCCGGCTCTGCGCGAACACGATCACCTGGAGATTGCGCTTGAGGAACTCGGAGGCGACGCGGCGGGTCTCGGCGAGATAGGACCGCCGGATGCCGAGCTGCTGATTCACGACCGGCGGATTCACGAACACGAAGAACTTCTCGCCGCGCGGCGCGCCGCTCTTGTCGACGAGCTCGAACGGCTGTTCGGTGAGCCGCTCCGCCAGCTCGCGCGGGTTCTGGATCGTCGCCGACGAGCACAGGAACACCGGGTCCGATCCGTAGTGCCGGCAGATGCGGCGCAGCCGCCGCAGGACGTTGCACAGATGACTGCCGAAGACGCCGCGGTAGGCGTGCAGCTCGTCGATGATCACATAGCGCAGGTTCTCGAACAGCTTCGCCCATCGCGGATGGTGCGGCAGGATTCCGGAGTGCACCATGTCGGGATTGCTCAACACGAGATGCGCGCGCGATCGGATCGTGCGCCGCGCGTCCTGCGGAGTGTCGCCGTCATAGGTGAACACGCCGACCTTCTCGCCGGTGGCGGCGTCCAGCGTCTCGCACATCGCCTGCAGCTCCGCGAGCTGATCCTGCGCGAGTGCCTTGGTCGGAAACAGGTACAGCGCCCGGCTCGACGGATCCTTGAGGATGGCGTCGAGCACCGGCGCGTTGTAACAGAGCGTTTTTCCCGATGCGGTCGGTGTGATCACGACCGTGTGCCGACCGGCGAGCGCGTGCTCGATCGCCTCCGCCTGGTGGGTATACAGCTGCTCGACGCCGCGCGACGCCAGCGCACGCGTCAGCCTCGGATCGAGCGCGGCGGGAAAGGGCGCGAGCTGGGCGGCCACCGCGGGCAGCCGCCGGACCGCGGTGACGTGCAGATCGGGCGTATCGGGCCGGTCGAGATCGTGTCCGCCGATGCGATCGAGCGCCGCATCGAGCGCGCCATCGCTGCGGGATCGGGTGGCAGGGAGCATGGCGCAGCATCGTACCAGCGGGGCGAACAAATGGCAAAGGGATCCGTATGCTAGTCTTCCGCACCGATGCGCGTCCGCGTCCCCGCCGAACGCCTTCCCCGCACGCTCGGGCTCTGGAGCTCGGTCGCGCTCGTGATTGGCATCACGATCGGCTCGGGCATCTTTCGCTCCCCGGCCGGCATCGCGCAGAAAGTCCCCAGCCCGACACTAATGCTCGCGCTGTGGGTCGTCGGCGGGCTGATCACGCTGTGCGGCGCCTTGTCGCTCGCCGAGCTCGCCGCGGCGCTGCCTGAGACCGGCGGATTCTACGCCTATCTGCGCGAAGGCTGGGGCCGTCAGTGGGCGTTCTGCTTCGGCTGGTCCGAGCTGGTGCTGATCCGCGCGTCGGCGCTCGGCGGGATCGCGGTGGTGTTCGGCGAATACTTCCTGCGCAGCGTCGGCGTCGATCCGGTCGAGCACTACATCGCCGCCCGCGCCCTCTCGGCCTCCGCCATCGCCTTCGCCGCCTGCGCCAACATCATCGGCGCCAACGTCGGCGCGGCGATCGTCGGCGTCTCGACGGCGGCGAAATTCTCCGCGCTGGTGGTGCTGGTGGGCGCGTCCTTTCTGCTCGGCGGCGGCCATGGGGCGAGCGTCTCGCACCTGACAGCGGCGGCACCTGGTCCGATCGGCACCGGCGCGATGGGTCTGGCGCTCGTCAGCGTGCTCTGGGCCTACGACGGCTGGGGCGACCTGTCCTTTGCCGCCGGCGAAGTGAAGGAACCTCAGCGCAATCTGCCGCGGGCGATCATCCTCGGAACGCTCGCGCTGATCGCGATCTACGTGCTCACCAACGTCGCTTACCTTTACGTCATCCCGATTACGGGAATCGCCAACCCGGCAACGCCGCTGGTCGCCGCCGATACGATGATGGCGCTGTTCGGCCGGACCGGGGTGGTGCTGGTCTCGGTGTTCGTGATGATCTCCTCGTTCAGCTCGCTCAACGGCAGCATGCTCGCCTCACCCCGGGTGTTCTTCGCGATGGCCGACGACGGGATGTTTTTCGAGACGATCGCGAAGGTCCACCCGCGCTTCAAGACCCCATACGTGGCGATTCTGCTGGCGGCAATCCTCGGCATGGCGCTCGTGATGAGCCGCAGCTTCGAGGCGCTGACCGAAACCTTCGTGCTGGCGATCTGGCCGTTCTACGCGCTCGGCATCGCGGCGATCTACCGCCTCCGCCGGCTGCGTCCGGAGATGCCCCGTCCGTACAAGGCGATCGGCTATCCGGTCGTGCCCGCGATCTTCATCCTCTCGGTCGCCGCGTTCGTCGTCAACGCGCTCATCCACGAACCGATCCCGACGACGATCACGTTCGCGCTGATCCTCGCCGGCCTGCCCGTGTATCACTTCGCGTTCGCGCGACGCTGATCTTTTTTCGCTCTTTCCGGTTTTTTGACTTGATCCGCGGCGCGGTACTGTTACTCTTTTTTCTCGCGCCGATAGTCCGGTTAAAGGAGTGACTGAAGATGGATGCACGCGAGCCGCGAGCGCGGCGCCGGGGATTTTTTCTGCACTCGTCCGAAGGCGGCGAACCGGACACCGGCGAACACGAGAACCCCGAGGGGTTCATCGTTCGCGTCCGATTCCCCGGCAATCCGGTCCCGCGCAAGATGGTCAGCGCGCGCGGCGTCTCCGGCGGTGGCCGGTCGCACCGCACCGATGCTGACCTCGCCGAGGGGATGCCGGCGATCAGATCAGGGAGCGTGACTGGCAGCCGTCAACGGTCACACTTGCCCCGCTGATCCAGCTCGCACGGGCGGACACCAGGAACGCCACGACCGCTCCGACCTCTTCGGGGCGGCCAAACCGCCCGAATGGCAGCTCGCGGCGTACGAATTCCGTCATCCCCTCGGGATCGTCCTGAACGCGGCGATCCCACGATCCTCCCGGAAACCGACTCGACCCCGGCGCCACACTATTGACCCGGATGTTGTCGCCCGCCAGCTGCTGGGCCATCGCCTTGGCGAGGCTGATTTCCGCTGCTTTCACTGCGTTATAGGTCATCCGGCCGCCTGATTCGCGGCCCCAGA
>JAOBWF010000375.1 GCA_025463215.1 Acidobacteriota bacterium
ACCGAGCTCGTCGGCTTCTGGGGCGGCCTCGCGCCGATGCACCTCGCCGCGCGCCAGGGCGAGCTCGAGTCGGTCAAGGCGCTGATTGAGGCAGGCGCCGAGGTCAACCAGCGCGGCACCGGCGACCCGATCACGCCGCTGCTGATCGCGACGATGAACGGCCACTTCGATCTTGCGAAGTACCTGCTCGACCAAGGCGCCGACCCGAACCTCGCCCAGAGTAACGGCGTCGCGTCGCTCTACGCCGCGCTCAACTGCCAGTGGGCCGCCAAGGCGCTTTACCCGCAGCCGCGCGCCTACGAGCAGCAGCACACGACGTATCTCGATCTGATGCAGGCGCTGCTCGACAAGGGCGCCGATCCGAATGCCCGCCTCACCAAGAAAGTGTGGTACGCGCAGTACGACTTCGATCAGTCGGGCGTCGACGAAACCGGCGCGACCCCGTTCTGGCGCGCGGCCTACGCCGCCGACGTCGACGCGATGAAGCTGATGCTGAAGTACGGTGCCGATCCGAACATCACCACGATGCGCTCGGCCGGCCGGGTGCGGGTCGGCGACTCGACCCGTGATGTCGTGGACGTCTCGCCGCTGCCGCCGGTCGCCGTCGGCGGCCCCGGCGTGACCGCGCTGCTCGCGGCCTCTGGCGTCGGCTACGGTGAAGGGTTCGCCGCCAACCACCACCGCTTCGCGCCGGCCGGGATGCTCGCCGCCGTCAAGTACCTCGTCGAGGAGCTCCACGCCGACGTCAATGCCCGCGATCACGACGGCAACACCGCGATTCACAACGCGGCCGCGCGCGGCGACAACGAGATGATCCTGTATCTCGTCGCGCACGGCGCCGATCCGAAGTTCATCAACCGCGAAGGCAAGACCACGGTCGACATGGCGAACGGCCCCGTCCAGCGCATCAGCCCGTTCCCCGATACGATCAAGCTGCTCGAGGGCATGGGCGTGAAGAACAATCACAAGTGCGTCTCCTGCTGATCTAACAATTTGAGGATCTGAGGATCTGAGGATTGATCGCCCAGATCCTCAAACATCAGATCCTCAAACCTCAATTCTCAGATCCTCAGATTTCAAGAAGCTACCTGCGCGAGCAGACGCCGCGCTTCGCTGAGGAGCAGATCGGGGTCACACGGCTTGGTCAGGACCTGATCGGCGCCGGCGAGCCGCGCGCGATCGGGGTACTGACGATCGCCGTACCCGGTAATCGCGATCAGTGGAATGGCGTGCGTCCGGACGTCGGCGCGCAGCCGCCGGCACAGTTCGATCCCGTCCATGCCCGGAACCACGATATCGGTGACGACGAGATCAGGAAGGGACTTCAGCGCTTTGTCGAGCGCCTGATGGCCGTTGTGCGCTTGCACGATGTGGAATCCGCCGCGCTGTAGGGCGTCAGAGTAGAACAGGCGCGTCTCCGGATCGTCTTCAACGATCAGAATGGTCTGCCGCGATGGCGAGTCTGTCGCGTTATGGCGCGCGCCCATCCTGAGCCGATAATATGTGGCGCACCAATTTCGCCGCAAGCTCGGCGGTGGGTGGCGCTATACGGCTGGGGTGACATCGCCGGAGCGCCGCGGCCGCGCCTGCCAGCAGCCAATCGATCGCAGCGCCTGCTTCACTTCGTCGAGGTCGAGCGGCTTTCTGACCAGCGACCGGACCCCGAGCTCGCGCGCGCGGCGATCACTGTCGGTTGCGCCGGACATCAGGATTACCGGAATCCACGCCAGCGACCGATCGTTTAGCTGCGCGCTGCGGAAATCGGTGCCGTCCATGATCGGCAGCATCAGATCGAGCAGGATCATACAGGTGTCGGCGTGCGAGCGCAGGTGGTTGAGCGCCTCGCGGCCGTTGCCGACGCAGGCGACGTGATAGCCCTCGGTGCGCAGCGCGACCCGCAGCAGCTCGCGCACGTCAGGATCATCGTCGACCACAAGCACCGAGCAGCGGTGCGGCGCGCGTGCCTCCGCCATCGCGTCAATTCCTCGTCGCCGGCTCGGAATGGCGGGCGCGTGCCAGCCACTCGACCGTCTTGACGATCTCGGACGCCGCGGCCGGTTTCGCGACGTGGATCTGGAAGCCGGCCGACAGTGCGCGGCGGCGATCCTCGGTCCGCGCCAGGGCAGTCAACGCGCAGGCTGGTGTCCCTCCGCCCGCCTCCTCGTCGAACTGACGGATCTCGCGAATCAGCGCCAGGCCATCGTCGCCGGTCAGTACCATGTCGCTCAAGAGGACGTCCGGTGGATCGCGCCGGAAACGCAGCCGCGCCTCCGCGGGCGAGGATGCCGTCATCACTACCGCGCCTTGACGTTCGAGCGTGTCCCGCACGAACGTCAGTTGCGACGGATCATTGTCGACCACGAGCACCGACACGCCGCGAAGCGCGGGTGAGGGGGGCGCGATCTCCGGCGGTTCCAACGCGGGCGCGTCCATGGGCCGGATCGGCATGCGCACGTCGAACCGCGATCCCGCGTTGTCGCCGTTGCTCGACGCGGTCACGGTTCCGCCGTGCAGTTCGACGACGTGGCGGACGATGCCGAGGCCGAGCCCGAGACCGCCGTGCTCGCGGGTCGAACTGCTGTCGCCTTGCCGGAAGCGCTCGAACAGGTATGCCGCGATCTCGGGCTGGAAGCCGATGCCGGTGTCGGTCACCGTCAAACGCATCTCGCCGCCGTCGAGCCCGAGGCGGACGCCGACCGAGCCGCCGCTCGGCGTGAATTTGATCGCGTTCGACAGCAGATTCCAGACGACCTGCTTCAGCCGGCTGGCGTCCGCGGCGAGCGTCGGCACCGCCGGGTCGAGGTCGACCTCGACGGCGATGCGCTTGGCTTCAGCGGCCGGCCGCAGCGATTCCACCGCCGCTTCGACCAGCGGCTGGACCGCGGTCGGCCGGATCGTGAGCTCCAGCGTGCCGGCGACGATACGCGACAGATCGAGCAGGTCTTCGATCAGCCTCGACTGCGACCAGCCGGCGCGCTCGATCGCGCGGACCGCGCGCGCCGTCTGTGTGGTGTCCAGCTTGCCGCTCGCGAGCAGGCGCGCCCAGCCGAGAACCGAATTGAGCGGCGTGCGCAGCTCATGTGAGAGCGTGGCGAGGAATTCGTCCTTGATACGGTTGGCCGCCTCGGCGTGGCGCGACTGATCGTCGGCGGTGCGGAGCAGACCCGCGTAGTACTCGGTCACCGTGTCGATATCCCGACGCAGCTGGCGGGCGACCAAGATGCCGATCCCCACCGCTACGCACGCGATCGCGACAGCGAGCAGGATCGACCCCACATGTTCCACCTCCCAGACGAGTACGGCGGAAAGCACACCAATGGTGGCAAACGGCGTCACGATCAACCGACCCAATTGGGGTCTGGAATGGGCTGCCACGCCTAAGGGACTGCAACTATCGGCCCGTACGAAGCTCATCGGAGCAACCCATGGGATGGATCAACTCTTGTAGCGGAACAGGCGATGGCGGGGACCGTCGTTCGTGTTGCTGCGCTCGCTGACCTGCACTGTACGAAGACGTCGCAGGGCGCATTTCAGTCGTTGTTTGCCCGCATCAGCGAGACAGCCGATATCGCGGTGATCGCGGGGGACCTCACCGACTACGGCCTACCGGAAGAGGCGGCGGTTCTGGCGCGCGAGCTGACGGCGTTGCGCATTCCGACGGCCTCGGTGCTCGGCAACCACGATCTCGAGTCGGGCAAGTCGGCCGAGGTTCGCCGCATTCTCACCGAGGCGGGTCTCATCGTGCTCGACGGCGACGCGTGCGAACTGCAAGGCGTCGGCATCGCGGGGGTCAAGGGCTTCGGCGGCGGCTTCGGGCGCCACGCGCTGGGGCCGTGGGGCGAGACCATCATCAAGCAGTTCGTCCACGAGGCGGTCGACGAAGCGCTCAAGCTCGAGGCGGCCTTCGCGCGCCTGCGGACAAAGCACCCGATCGCGCTGCTGCACTACTCGCCGATCCAGCAGACGGTGGAGGGCGAGCCCCTGGAAATCTATCCGTTTCTCGGATCGAGCCGTCTCGAGGAGCCGATCGGGCGCTATCCGGTGTCGCTGGTGGTGCACGGCCACGCCCACCGCGGTCAACTGGAAGGCATCACCAAGAACGGCGTACCGGTCTACAACGTCTCGATGCCGCTGCTGACGCGGACCTTCGCCGATCGACCGCCATTCCGCGTGTTCGAAGTCGCCGTCGCGGACGCGGCGGCCGCGGACGCTGCCCAGGCGGCGTCGAGAGGGCGCCGCGCCACCGACGCTGTTCTGTCCTGAGGACCCGCATGGAAACCTCGACCGCGCGCGCGGTTCACGACCCGGCCGCCGACTTCTACATCGACGCGCTGAACAGGCTGACGGAGACCGGCATTCCGTTCCTGGTCGGCGGCGCCTTCGCGTTTTCGCACTACTCGCACGTGCCGCGCGACACGAAGGACATCGACATCTTCGTCAAGCCCGACGACTGTCCGCGCGTCCTCGACGCATTCGAGCGTCTCGGATATCAGACGCAGGTGCCGTTTCCGCACTGGCTCGGAAAAATTCACGCCGGCCAGTACTTCATGGACGTGATCTTCAACTCGGGCAACGGCATCGCACGGGTCGACGATTTGTGGTTCGATCACGCGCCGCGCACCAACGTCCTCGGCGTCATCGTCCGGCTGTCGCCGCCAGAGGAAATGATCTGGTCGAAGGCGTTCATCCAGGAGCGCGAGCGCTTCGACGGCGCCGACGTGCTCCACCTGCTGCGCGAAGTGGGCCCGGCGCTCGACTGGCCGCGGCTGCTGATGCGGTTCGGCGACTATTGGCGCGTCCTGCTCAGCCACATCATCCTGTTCGGGTTCGTGTATCCGGACAAACGCCAGAACGTTCCCGGGTGGGTGATGGACGAGCTGACGCGGCGTTTGACGGTAAGCCGTCCCAACCTGCAGAGCGACGTCTGCTACGGCACGCTGTTGTCACGCGAACAGTACCTCCACGACGTCGATCGCTGGAAGTACCGCGACGCCCGCGAGCAGCCCGAAGGGCAGATGACGCCGGAACAGATCAAGATCTGGACAGAGGCTATAGAAACTAAGAAATAAGAAGTAAGAAATAAGAAGTAAGAAATAAGAAGTAAGAAGTCAGAAGTCAGAAGTCAAAAAAGTAAGAAGTCGGAAACTCTGAATTCTGAAATCACAAACGGAAATGTTCACTGCTGCCGCTCGAGGATCCAGGCCACCGTCCCGATCAGTTTTTCCCACAGCGGGCGCCGCCGCCATCCGTCGAGCGTGATCTCCTTCGACTTTTCCAGATCGGCCTGGAAATCGTCGCCGACCCGTCTGGTGACGCCGGGATCGCGAAACACCACGTTGACTTCGTCGTTGTGCTCGAACGATCGGTTGTCGAAGTTGGTGGTGCCGATCACCGCCCACAGCTCGTCGACCAGCAGCGCCTTGACGTGCGTCATGCCCCCTTCGTATTCGAATATCCGCACCCCGACCTCGAGCAGCTGCCCATACATCCGCCGGCTCGCGAGGCGCACCCAGCGCTGATCGGTGTGGCTGCCAGGAACGAGCACGACGAACCGGACGCCGCGGCGGGCGGTACGGCGGATCGCCTCGCGAAACGCCTTGTCCGGCAGGAAGTACGGCGTGGAGATCACGACGCTGCCGTTCGCCGCTTCGACCAGCGTCTGGAACAGCGCGCGCGATGCCGTCGATCGATCCGAGGGCGAGCTCTTGATCGCAAAGCCGGCGATCTCGCCGGCCTTGGTGTGCGGCTTGTAGGTCTCGGGGCCGGTCATGATCTCGCCGCAGCACTCGAGCCAGTTTTCGGCGAGGATCCCCTGGATCTTGGCGACCAGCGGCCCTTCGATCCGCGCCATCGTGTCGCGCCACATCGGCTTGCCGTGCAGCGGCATTGCCCACCAGTCGGCGACGCCGGCGCCGCCGGCAAACGCGATCGTCCCGTCGACGACGAGGAGCTCGCGGTGGGTGCGATTGTTCAACCGGCCGAGGCGGTACCACGTGAAGCGCTGGTACGCCGCGACACGGCAACCGGCCGCCTCGAGCGGCTTGGCGCACTTCCGGAACGCGCCGAAGCTGCCGATCGCGTCCATCACGATCGTCACCCGCACGCCGGCGCGCGCCCGCTCGGCCAGCGCCGCGATGAACTGCTCGCCAATCCGGCCGCGCTTGAAGATATAGCACTCCATCGAGATCGTCTCGCGCGCCTGGCGGATGGCGTCGAGCATCGCCGGATAGAACCGGTCGCCGTTCGTCAGGATCTCGACGCGATTGTCCCGCTCGAGGCGCGTCTGCAGCGTCGACTCGAGGACGTGGACGAGATGATCGCTGCGGGCGTCGACGTCGGCCTGGATGTGATACGGGATGTGCGGCGTGAAGAGCAGCGCGAGCACGAACCAGACGAGGAAGACGCCGCCGAGAATCGTGAGGTATGCCATCTCAAGCGGGTGCGGCAGGTCGGCCGGGTCGGTCACGCGGGACGAGCAGGGCGACGGGGAACCGCTCGAACAGCGCGGCGGCAGGAATCGAGTAGCCGCCGCCGCTCTGCGCCGGCGTGATCGCCGCGCCGGTAAACACATCGCGCATCGGCCGGCCGTCGGGAACAACGATCGACGTGTCGCCCCATACCCCCGGGCCGAGCGGCGGCGCGCCGGCGTCCGGGATCAGCGTCGCGATCAGCCGCGGGACGCAGGTAATCACCCGGTCCGCGGCGCCGCGCGCGAAGGCAAACAGGCACTCGGCGCGCGATCCGGCCGTCGCGATCGGCACGTAGTTGCCGCGCTCGAAAACGTCGCGGCGCTCGGCCCGCACCGCGAGGGCGCGGTTGGCGACGAACATCTTCACGCGACCGGTCGTCCGTTGCTCGAGCAGCTCCGCCGGATCCGCGGTCTCGAGCCCGGCGAGCGCGCGCCGGCGCGCGTCGTAGTCGATCGGACGGCGGTTGTCGGGATCGACCAGGGTCAGATCCCAGAGCTCCGTGCCCTGATAAAAATCGGGGACGCCCGGCGCCGTGATCTTGACGAGGAGCTGGGCGAGGCTGTTGTAGATCCCGAGCTGCGCGATGCGCACCCGCAGCGGCTCGAACGCCTGGAGAAACAGGTTGGGCCGGCGGCGATCCAGAATCGCGTGAACGAACCGGGTCACGGCGGTTTCGTACGCTTCGTCCGGATTCATCCAGCTCGTATGCACCTTCGCCTCGCGCAGCGCCTTGGTGAGATAGGCGGTGATCCGATCGCGAAACGACGTCTCGACCTCCACGCCGCTCTCGAACGGCCACGCCCCGATCAGCGTCTGGTAGATCAGGTACTCCTCGTTCGAGTCGGGCGCCAGCGTGCCGTGGACGTCGGTCTTGAGGCGGCGGTTCACCGAGCGCCAGCGCATGTGGGCCGCCTTCCACGCTCCCGGAATCTCGGACAGCACGTTGATCCGCGCGCGCACGTCCTCGCCCCGTTTGGTGTCGTGCGTCGAGCTGGCGGACAACGCCGACGGCGACCGGCGCAGCCGCGCGGCCATCCAGTCGTGGACCGCCGCCGGCTCGAGGCCGAATTGCACCGGGTCGGACCCGACCTCGTTCAGCGATACCAGCCGGTTGTAGACGTAGAGCGCCGTGTCCTCGATCCCTTTCGCCGCCACCGGGCTGGTGATCTGCTGCATCTTGCCGATGAACCGCGCCCGCTCGTCCCCTTCCTCTGGCGTGGTCACCGCGGTCGCTTTGAGCATGAGGCGCTCGACGAAGTCGAACATCAGCCGGCTGATCGCCGCCGGCGCGCGCCGCCGCGCCGACCGCACCGCCTCGGCAATGTAGCGGCGATCATGATCGCTGATCGGATCGTCGGCGGTGACGTAGGTGCGATACACCGGGAAGGAGGCGATCACCTCCTTCAGCGTCGAGATCAGGCTGTAGAGCGTGAAGTCGCGGAAGTGGCGGTTACGCTCGGAGAACCGGTTCAGCTGATGCCCGAGCGAGTTGATATCCCCCGACATCGTTTCGTGCAGCACCTGCTTCTTGCTGGCGTACGCCAGATCGGCGAACGACACCGGCGGATCGACGGCGACGCGGCGGTAGATGTCGTCGAACGCCCGCTCGTTGCGCCGATCGACGAACAGGTTGTTGACCGTGGCGGCAAATTCGTACCCGGTCGTACCGTGCACGGGCCAGTCGGTCGCGAGCTGCTCGCCCGCGCCGAGAATCTTTTCGACGACGATGTAGAAGGGGTCGTGGGCGGGGCTGCCGCACTGCTCCTGCAGCCGGCGCAGGTAGTCGCCGGGCGCGTAGAGGCCGTCGACGTGATCGATGCGCAGCCCGGTGACCGCCCCCTGGCGCACGAGCTCCAGCGCGAACCGGTGCACCTCGTCGAAGACCACGGGATCTTCCATGCGCAGCGCGGCGAGCTCGTTGACGTCGAAGAAGCGCCGGTAGTTGATCTCCTCGGACGCCACCCGCCAGTGCGCCAGGCGGTAGGACTGCAGGTTCAGCAGCCGGTCGAGTGGATCGAAGCTGCGCGGCTGGCCGGCGGTACCGTTGAGACGGCGGACGCAGTCCTCGATCAGCGCAGCGACGTCAGGACTCGCGTCGGCGAGAACCGCCAGCCGGCGCTTCACGATTTCCTTCTCGCGGACGCGGGTCGCAATCGCCGCCGGATCGCGATCGCTGCGTGCCGGCAGGTTGCGGCTCGCGGTCAGGATGCTTTGCAGCTCGTCGGCGTCCGCGCCGGCGTGCCCTTCGATCCACGGGTCGATCGCGGCGTCGAGCACGGCGGCATAGGTGTCCGGCGCGATCGGCAGCGTCTGATCGTAGTAGCGCACGCAGAAGGTGCCGTCACGGTAGGCGAGCTGCAGTTCCTGGCGCTCGAGCACCGCACCGTACTGATCGCCAAGGATCGGGATCAGGATCTTGTCCGCGAGCTCGTCCTTCACCGGATGCCATTCGACGTCGAAGAAGCGCGCGTAGCGCGAGCTCGGGCCATTTTCGAGCACGTCGGTCCACCACGGATTCGCCGAGTGGGCGATTCCCATGTGATTGGGCACGAGGTCCATGACATGCCCCATGCCGCGCGCGCGCAGCGCGTCGACCCACGCGCGGTATTCCGTGTCCGTACCGATTTCCGGGTTCAGCTGCGTCGGATCGGCGACATCGTAACCGTGCGCGCTGCCGGGTACCGCTTTGAGGTACGACGAGGCATAACAGTCGCTGATCCCCAGATCGCGGAGGTAGTCGACGACCGCCTGGGCGTCACGAAAGGTGAACCCCTGATGAAACTGCAGGCGATACGTGGAGACTGGAACGCGAGCGAACGGCACCGCGTGAAGAAGTAGCAAGGCAGCCGCCAGGTAACGGCCGAGCTGGTGAGCGCTGCTGGCAACGTACTTGCTCAGCTGTTCGATTGGAATGCTTCGCGCTGCGACCACCCCGCGTACCGTCGTCAACTTGGCCACGATGGCGTGCGTTCCTGCCGGCTCTCGCGGCGACGGTGCGCCGGCGCGGGCGCAGCGCGCGGAACTCTCGGTCGATCCGGGCTCGACGCCGCGCCACCGGTTCGCCGGTAAACCGGCCGGCGGCCACGTCCGTCCGGCGACGGAGTCCCGTATTTACGTGGTCAAACGCGACACGGGGGGCCTCCGCATCACCTCTCGCGTGCGCGACGACAACGGGCACGAATGGAGCGGCGCGATGCTCGGCGCGGCACGCTTTCGCCCGATCGACAGCGGCCTCAAGCCGCGGGGTGAGCGGTCGTGGCGGGAGAGCCCGTGTGTCGGCACGCGCGAGGACGGCGGCGTGGCGACACGCGTTTCGCGCCGCAACAACAGCAACGAGATCACCGCCCGCTACGTCGCCCGCATTCGCGAGAACATGGCGCAGGACCTGGAGCTTCGATGATGAAACTGCGCAATGTGTGTCTCGCCCTGTTGTTCCTCGCCGGCCTGGCCGGTCCGGCGTTCGCGCAGGTGCCCGTCGACCAGGTCGAGAAGGAGTCGAAACGGACCGACGTGCTCGAGCGGACGCCGCCGATCGAGGAGCAGGTGCGCGATCTGAAGCACGCGCTGTCGCGCCTGCCGATCGCCGCCGGGCTCGCGTGCGTGCTGGCGTTCCGGCCGCGGCGCAAAGGCACGCCGCAGCGGCAGATGTCGGTGATCCAGACGCAGATCATCCTCGCGGTCGTCGGCGCGGTGGTGATGCTGGTCGTCGGCTCCAGCCTGGCGCGTGCCTTCGGTATCGTCGGCGCGGCGGGGCTGGTGCGCTATCGCGCCAAGATCGACGATCCGAAGGACGCCGGTGTGATGCTGTCGACCCTGGCGGTGGGGCTGGCGTCCGGCGTCGGCGTCTGGCTGCTCGCGGCCTTTGCGACCGTTTTCATTCTGGCGCTGCTGTGGATCGTCGAATCGTTCGAGCCGAAGCCGACGCAGCTGTTCACGCTGAAGGTAAAGGCCAAGGATCCGGCGGCCGTCAAGCCAAAGCTCGACGCCCTGCTCGCCCGCTACAAGTTCGAGGTCGAACTGCGGGGCACGACCCAGGAAGAGTTCCACTACGAGGTGCGGATGCCGACCAGCGGCAAGACCGATCGACTGTCGGCGCGGATTCTGAAACTCGATCCGGAGAACGTCACCGAAGTCGAGTGGGAGGAGAAGAAGGAGAAAAAGTGAGAAGTTAAAAGTGAGAAGTGAGAACTTAGAAGTGAGAATCAGCGATAGTTGCCGAAGCCGAGCGCGACGCCGAAGTCGTGGTCGCGCAGCAGGCGCATCGCGTTCTGCAGCTCGTCTTTCGACGGCGAGCTGACCCGCACCTGGTCGGCCTGGATGGTCGCCTGCACCTTCTTCAGTTTCTGATCTTTCAGGTACTTGACGATCTCCTTGGCGGCCTCGATCGGGATCCCCTGCTGGATCTCGATCACGCAGCGCAGCGCGCCACCCGCGGCGGCTTCCGAGTCGCCGACCTTGAAGTTCTTGACCGCGACGCCGCGCCGGACCAGCCGGGTCTGCAGGATCTCCCACAGCGCGTTCATCTTCATCTGATCGTCGGTCGTCAGCGTCAGCGTCTTCTCGGCGACGTTGAGGTCGATGTCGGCCCTGGCGCCCTTGAAGTCGTAGCGCTGCCCGACTTCCTTGCGCGCCTGGTTCAGGGCGTTGTCGACCTCGGCGAAGTCGATGGTCGAAGTAACGTCGAAGGACGCGTTGTCAGCCATCCGAATATTCTACTCGCGTGCTTTGACCTGGCCATGCTTGCGCGAGTGCTGGTGGCGCGCCTCCTCGACCGAGTGTGAGATGGTGACGTCGTGCTCCCTGCGGCAGAGGGCCGCCAGTTCGTGGTAGAACCGGTGCAGCTGGGCCAGCTCCTTTTCCGACAGCGACTCGACGTCGACCAGCCGGTTGCTGGCGCCGCTCACCGCGGCGACGATTTCGTTCAGCTTCAGATGGAGGGCGAGCGAGTCCTTGTTCTGCGCCCGCTGGATCAGGAACACCATCAGGAACGTGACAATCGTCGTGCTGGTGTTGATGACGAGCTGCCACGTATCCGAATAGTGGAACACCGGGCCGAGCAGCGCCCAGACGACGATCACCGAGAGGGCGCAGCCGAAGGCGGCGGTGCTGCCGGTCCAGCGGGTGATGACTTTGGAAAACGCCTCGAAGCGATCGCCGATCGAGCCGTGTCTTCGTTTCGCCATGCGGAGAATCATAGCGGTAAGATGACCCCATGTCCGAGGCGCGGCGATCGGTCGGCGTCGTGCGCGTGCGCGGTGGCGCGCGCCTCACCGCCTCCGATGCTGCGGCGGCCGAAGAACCGCTCGAGGTGCGGCTGCACGGCCAGCCGTTCGCGGTCATCATGCGGACGCCCGGCGCCGACCGCGAGCTCGCCGCCGGATTCCTGCTCGCGGAGCGCGTGATCACGAGCGCGGACGATCTCGGCACCATCGCGCACTGCACCGATCCGGCCGCCGATCACCCCGAAAACATCGTCGACGTCACGCTGGTGAACGGGTCGGCAGCGGCGATCGATCGGCTGATGGCCGGCCGCCGCCAGGTCACCACGACGGCGTCCTGCGGTATGTGCGGACGCCGGACCATCGAATCGCTGGCGGCCGACGTGTCGCCACTGCGTCCCGCCTGGCAGGTCACCGCAGCCGCGATCGCGGCGCTGCCCGTGCTGTTGCGCGCGCGCCAGGCGGTGTTCGAGGAGACCGGCGGCCTGCACGCCGCCGGCCTGTTCCTGCGCGATGGCACGCTGATCGATGTCGCGGAGGATGTCGGGCGCCACAATGCGGTGGACAAGATCGTCGGCCGCATGCTGATGCGCGACGCACTGCCGCTCTCCGAGCATCTGCTGTGCGTCAGCGGCCGCACGTCCTTCGAGCTGGTGCAGAAGACCCTGTTCGCCGGCATCCCGATTCTCGCTGCGGTGTCGGCGCCGTCGAGCCTGGCGATCGAGCTGGCGCAGGAATACGGCGTGACGCTGATCGGCTTCATCCGCGGCGACCGGTTCAATATTTACGCGCACCCGGACCGGATTGCGCCATGACCCGGACCGGCTGCACCGTGGCGTTCGTGTGCCTGCTGCTCGCGCCGCTGCACGCGCAGCTCTCGACCGGCGAATTGCGGCTGGCGGTCGTCGACGCGACCGGGCTCGCGGTCCCCGCCGCCGGGACGCTCGCCAGCGACGCTTCGCTCACGAACCGTCCCTTCGACACCGACCAGGCCGGCCGTGTCACGTTCGATCGCTTGCCGCCGGGCCGATATCGGCTGACGGTGGCGGGCGGGGGCTTCACACCGCATACGGAACTGGTGGACATTCGTTCGGCGCTGCCGCGCGAGATCCGCGTCACGCTCGAGCTCGCGCCGGTTGCCGCGTCGGTGACGGTCACCGACAGCGCGACGCTGGTCGACGTCCATCGCGCCGGCATTGCCTATACGGTCGGCGCCCAGCAGGTCCGCGAGCAGCAGTCGGCGGTGCCCGGACGCGAGCTGCTCGATCTCGTCAACCTGCAGCCCGGCTGGCTGATGGAATCCAACGGGGTACTCCATCCGCGCGGCTCCGAGTACCAGACGCTGTTCGTCGTCGACGGCGTGCCGATGGACGACAACCGCTCGCCCGCCTTCGCGCCGGAGCTGCCGGACGCGGAGATCGAGGCGGTGAGCGTCATCACCGGCACGTTCCCCGCCGAGTACGGCCGCAAGCTCGGGGGGGTCGTCGACGTCACCACCAGCCGTGATCCGCGCACGGGTCCGCACGGCTCTGTCGAAGCCGGCGGCGGCAGCTTCGGCACAGGTACCGCGTTCGCGTCGGCCGGCTACGGCTGGGGCGCGCGATCGCTGACGATCAACGCCGGAGTGTCGCGGACAGATCGCTACCTCGATCCGCCTGCCGCGATCAACACCGGGAATGACGGCGTGTTGCGATCGGTCGCCGCGGCGTTCGATCAGCAGGCGACGCCGCGCGACCGGATTCAGGTCGGATGGCGCGCGTCGAATGCGGCCTTTCGGGTGCCCAACGATCTGGAGCAGGAGCGAGCGGGCCAGCGGCAGGATCGGCGCGGCGGTGAACAGTCGGCGCAGGGCGCGTGGACCCATGTGTTCTCGCCGCGCCTGCTGCTGAGCGCGCGAGCGGCGGCCGCGGATCTCGCCACGGATCTCTGGTCGAACCCGGCGTCCACGCCGATCGTCGTGGCGCAGCAGCGCGGCTTTCGGCGCGAGTACGCCAAGGTCGCCCTGAGTGCGCAGGCAGGCGTCCACGAGATCAAGATCGGCGGCGATGCCGTGCACGCCCCGGTCCACGAAGCGCTGCAATACCGCATCAGCGACGCGTCGGCGTTCAGCCCAGGCACCGCGTCAGAGTTCTCATTTTCGGATCGGCAGATCGATCGCGAGTACGCGCTGTTCGCGCAGGACACGATCCGGTGGGGCAGCGTGACCGCCAGCGTCGGCCTGCGATGGGATCGGTACGCGTTGGTCGTCCACGATGCCGCCGTGAGCCCGCGTGTCGGCGTCGCGTGGGCGACGCCCGCGCCGGATCTGGTGCTCCGCTTTTCGTACGACCGCGCGTTTCAGACGCCGGCGATGGAGAATCTGCTGCTCGCGAGCTCGCCCGCCGTGGAGCCGCTGAACCGCCGGATTCTGCGGCTGCCGGTCCCGGCATCGCGCGGCGATTTCGTCGAGGGCGGCTTCAGCGCCGCCGTGGCGAAGACCGCGCGCCTCGACGCGACGATCTACCGCCGCGGCTTCAGCAACTTTGCCGACGATGATGTGTTTCTGAACACGGGGATCAGCTTTCCAATCGCCTTTCGCGCCGCCGCCATCCCCGGCGCCGACCTCAAGCTCACGCTGCCGCGCTGGCGCGCGTTGTCAGGGTTTGCCGGCTACTCGTATCTGCTCGGCCGCGCCGAACTGCCGGTCACCGGCGGATTGTTTCTCGGCAGCGAAGCCACCACCGCCCTGGCGCAGACCGACCGCGTCCCGATCTCACAGGATCAGCGGCATACCGCCCGCGCACGCGTCCGCTACCAGGCGGCGGCGCGGGCGTGGACCGCAGCGGTCGTCCGCTACGGCAGCGGTCTGCCCGTCGAGCTCGACGAGGACGTCGATCTCGCGGGCCTCGCGGCGCATTACGGATCGGCGGTCGTCGATCGCGTCGACATCGACGCCGGCAGGCTGAGGCCGAACGTGACCATCGACTGGGGCGGCGGTGTCGAGCTTTGGCGTCGCGACAAACGGCGCATCGAGCTGCGCGCGGAGATCGCCAACGTCATGAACCGCTTGAACGTGGTGAATCTCGCCGGACTGTTTTCGGGCACGGCGGTGGCGCCGCCGCGCAGCGCGAACGTCCGCGTCCGGCTCGAGTTCTAACCGCGCGCTACCAGGTCCAAAGCCGTCTACGCGTGGCCGGCACGGCGGACCTGAAGGTCCGCACTGTCTACACGTGACTCACGCTGTAGCGCCGCGGCCGCCGCCGCCAGCATCGCCAGCCAGAACATCGGCATCGCCCACACCAGCCACAGCGGAATCGCGGCGCCGCCGGGTAACTCGCGGCGGGCGCGCGCGAGATGATGCGGCAGGTAGTCGAGGCCGTGTCCGACGGCGTCGCCCGAGGGCCATTGCCCAGCGCTCAGCGTGCGCACGAACGGGACATACGCGAGGCGGTAGCGGTTCCACGCCCGTCCGGGCGGCGGATCGATCCGTTCGTAGTAGGCCAGCGCCGCGCCGCGGCCGAGATCGCCGCCGATCCCCTGGTCCTCGAGGAATGAGACCGACGTGGCCAGCAGCGCGATCGTGAAGCCGGCGATGGCGCAGGCGGCGACCGCGGCGCGCGATCGCTGTTCGATCGGACGCGCGACCGCCGGCAGCAGCAGCAGCGGCACGATCGGCACCAGCGTCCGCGGTCCGTGCGAGTAGCCCGCCTCCGGAAACAGATAGGCGGCGAAGAACAGCAGGCCGGTGACGCCGGCGACGACGACGCCGAGGGCGACCGCCGGTTGGCGGCGCCAGAAGTCGCGCAGCGACGTCGCCGCGAGGAGCAGCGCCGGCGCCCAGACGATCAGCCCCTTGCCCGGCGTCACCAGCGACATCACCAGTCCGCGCGGCACGTCCGCCAGCCGGAACAGCTGCGGCGGCATGTGCGTCACGGTCTCAGACGCGTCGTAGCCGAAATCGAAGGGCAGGCCGAAGCGATACGCGTTCCACGTCAGGTGGATCGCAACCGCGGCGGCGATACCGGCGCTTAGTGCGATCGCGACTTGCAGTCGCGATCGCGCCGGCACCATTCGCTCGGCGAGCACCGCGAGGACGAACGCCGGGGTGAAGACCATCCCGGTCACCTTGGTCAGGCCGACGAGCATCAGCAGCGCGGCGGCGCCGGCGATCCGCGCCGGGTCCGCCGCGGACCCGGCGCGCGCCTCGATCAACAGCGCGGCGGCCCAGATCAGCATCGCCGCCTGCCACCCTTCACAATAGAAGGAAACGCCGTAGACCCAGAGGACGGTGGCGCCGCCGAGCAGCAGCGACAGCACGAGCGCGGTGCCCGGCGGCGCGCCGAGCGCGAGCGCGGCGCGATGAAACCCGGCGACCGCCAGCGCGGCGCCGGTCGCCGTGAACAGCGTGGTCAAACCGCCGACCAGGAATACCCAGGGAAGGCCGCCGGGCAGCGGCGCGCGCGGCACACCGGCGATCCACGCAATCGCGCGCGCGGCGAGATGGTGCGGCAGCGCGAGAAACGCGGCGAACGGTCCGTACGGGGCGTACGGGCGATGATCGACGCCGAACTTGCCGTAGAAAATCGGCTGGCTGCCGACGACCTGTCCGTTGACGATCCGGGGCTGGCGGATGGCGAGCGTCTGCGGTACCGACAGGTCGCCGGCGTCGACCAGATGTTCGACCTGGAAATAGACCTCGAACTCGTCGGGAACCCGGAAGGCATTGCCCGACGAAGTCAGCGCGTACAGGGCCTGAAAAAGGACGAAGAGCAGGACGGTCGTCCTGCCGTGTGGCTGCATTTCAGCGCTAGCATACACACATGTTCGGTCTCGGCCGTCAGAAGCCGCGCCGCTCCAGCGTCGTCGCGTCGGTATGTGTGCTTAGTGTCCTCTGCTGCCTGTGTCGCGTTGGCGTCCTTCGGGCGGCGGCACCGTTGTCGATCGAGGCGGCATTCCAGAAGTTCTGGGAGGCGCGCAGCACGGCCGACGCCGGCAAGGCCACGCGGGACATCGTCGGATCCGGCGTGTCGTTCGACGAGGCGCTGGCGCGCTTCAAACAGGGGCGTGTTTACGGTGCGCCGCCGAAACGCGGCGGCTCGGGCCAGCTCCAGCGCCGGTCGGTCTCCGGTGATTTCTTCTACGAGCTCGTGATCCCCGAGCACTACGACCCGGCGCAGAAATACCAGGTCCGCGTCCAGCTGCATGGCGGCGTGATGATGCGCAACGCCAGCGCACCGCGGGGGCGTGGCGGCCGCGGCGGCGGGCCGCTCGAAGGGGCCGAGCAGATCTACGTGCTGCCCGCGGCGTGGCGCGACGCGCCGTGGTGGAGCCGCGCGCAGCTCGAGAACCTCGACGCGATCCTCGACACGGTCAAACGGACCTACAACGTCGACGAGAACCGCGTCGTGCTGAGCGGCGTGTCCGATGGCGCCACCGGCCTGTACTACGTCGCGATGCGCGATACGACGCCGTTTGCGAGCTTCCTGCCGCTCAACGGCTTCGTGATGGTGCTCGCCAACGATCAGCTCGCGATCGACAGCGATCTGTTCCCCACCAATCTGCTGAACAAGCCGTTCTTCATCGTCAACGGCGGCCGGGATCCGCTGTATCCGATCCGCAATGTCCAGCCATTCGTCGATCACCTCCGCGACAGCGGCGTCGTCGTCGAGTACCACCCGGTTCCGGAGGCGGCGCACAATACCGCGTGGTGGCCGGAGATGAAGGATCCGTTCGAGAGCTTCGTGCGCACCCATCCCCGCGATCCGCTGCCGGCGACGCTGACGTGGGAGACGACGGATCGGGATGTGCCGGGCCGGGCGCACTGGCTCGTGATCGATCGCGTGCGGCCGCCAATCGCCGGCGACACGCTGATGAAGCCGGACCTCAACGAGTTCTCGGGCGCGGGGCCGAATTACGGCAAGGAGCTCTTTCCGCGTCGGCGGCCGGCGGGGCGGGTCGATCTGACGCGGCGCGGCAACCGCGTCGAGATGCGGACGCGCGGCGTGGCGGAGCTGACGCTGCTGCTCTCGCCAGACGCCTTCGACTTCTCGCGGCCGATCGTCGTCACCGCCAACGGCCGCCTCGTCCACGACCAGCGGGTCGAGGTCTCGGTCGCGACCCTCGCGAAGTGGGCGGCACGCGACAACGATCGCAGCATGCTGTTCGGCGCCGAGCTGCACGTCGCGCTGAAATAGCACGCGCGTGCTACGCTTTCGGTGGCAATGATTTCGTTTTCCAAAGTCAGCAAGCAGTACGGCAAGCAGATCCTCTTCGTCGACGCCTCGTTCCAGCTCAATCCCGGTGAAAAGATCGGTCTCGTCGGCCCGAACGGCTCGGGCAAGACGACGCTGTTCCGGATGATCATGGGTGAGGAAGTGCCCGACGAAGGGGACGTCGCGGTGCCGAAGAAGATGACGATCGGCTATTTCCGCCAGGACGTCGAGGAGATGTCCGGCCGATCGGTGCTCGACGAAGCGATTCTCGGCAGCGGCCGCGTCGGCGATCTGCACCACGAGCTCGAGCAGCTGCAGAACGCGATGTCGGATCCGGCACAGGCCGACGATCTCGAGCGCATCCTGTCGCGCTTCGGCGAGGTCCAGGAGGAATACGATCATCTCGGCGGCTACGCGCTCGAGGCGCAGGCGCGTGAAGTGCTGCACGGGCTCGGCTTCGAGGACGACCGGATCGACGGCGACGTCGGCGCGCTCTCCGGCGGCTGGAAAATGCGGGTCGCGATGGCGCGCGTGCTGCTCGGCCGCCCCGACGTCCTGCTGATGGACGAGCCGACCAACCACCTCGACATCGAGTCGATCATCTGGCTCGAAAGCTTCCTCAAGTCGCTGACCGGGTCGCTGCTGATGACGTCGCACGACCGCGATTTCATGAACCGCATCGTCTCGAAGATCGCCGAGATCGACGGCGGCGAGATTACGACCTACTCCGGCAATTACGACTTCTACGAGCGCGAGCGCGCCATCCGCGAGGCCAATCGCGAAGCGGCGTACGCGCGCCAGCAGTCGATGCTGGCCAAGGAGCAGCGCTTCATCGAGCGCTTCGCGGCCCACGCCGCCAAGGCGGCGCAGGTCCAGAGCCGGGTCAAGGCGCTCGAGAAGATCGAGAAGATCGAGCTGCCGAAGAAGCGGGCGGTCGTCAAGTTCGAGTTCCGGCCGCCGCCCCGCTCGGGCGAGCAGGTCGCGGTCCTCGAAGGCGTCACCAAGACGTACGGCAAGCGCGTCGTCCACGACGGCCTGAACCTGATCATCCGGCGCGGCGAGCGCTGGTGCGTGATGGGGAAGAACGGCGCCGGCAAGTCGACGCTGCTGAAGATGGTCGCCGGCCAGGTGGCGCCGGACGCGGGTGACGTCAAGCTTGGCGCCAGTCTGCAGATGGGCTACTTCGCGCAGCAATCGCTCGACGTGCTCGATCCGGATCTCACGATCAAGGAGCAGCTCGAGAAGGACTTTCCGAAGGAGTCGATTGGCGCGCTGCGCAGCCTCGCCGGCGCCTTTCAGTTTTCCGGCGACGACACCGACAAGAAAATCCGCGCGCTCTCGGGCGGCGAGAAGACCCGGCTCGTGCTCGCGCGCATGCTGCTGAACCCGCCGAACTTCCTGGTGCTCGACGAGCCGACCAACCACCTCGATCTCGCGACCAAGGAAATGCTGCTCGATTCGCTCAAGGACTTCGACGGCACGATGCTGTTCGTCTCGCACGATCGGGAGTTCCTGCGCGGTCTGAGCAACCGCGTGCTCGAGTTGGGCGGAGAGAGCGGCACCGACGCCCAGCCGCATGCGTATCAAGGCTCCTACATCGAGTACGTCGAGCGCACCGGGCACGAGGCGCCGGGCGTGCACGCATAAAGGCCGCCCGCAGGGTCGATTCAGCTTGTCCGCCGTTGATGCCGCCGCGAATGATGTCCGGACCGCCCGCTAAGTGGCGTCTGGCATCGGTTCGGGCTGACACGTGGGACACCAGTAGGTGAGCCTCGCGTCCGGTCCGGTCTTGCGCGACTGAATGAGCGAGCCGCAGCGCCGGCACGGCCTGCCGCCGCGGCTGTAGACCCACAGTTTCTCGTTCGGATCGAGGCTGCGGGTCGTGCGCCGCCCGTTCGCCCGGCTCAGCGTCTGCGACCGGCCCATCACGTTGGCGGTGAGCTGCTGCCGGGAGATGTCGACGATCCGTTCGAGGTGCTCCGCCGCCAGCGTGGCCACGAGCGAGAACGGATCAACGCCGGCAAGGAAGAGGATCTCCGACTTGAAGACGTTGCCGATCCCGGCGACGACGCGCTGATTGAGGAGTACTTCTGCGATCGGGTCGCCGCTGTGCGCGGCGATGCGCCGCAGGGCCTCCGCACGGTCGAAGCTTTGTCCCAGCAAATCCGGCCCGAGCGCATGCAGCTGTGGCTGCCGCTCGACGCCGCCGCCGGTGAGGAGCTCCGCGATCGGGATATTGAAGCCGACGGCACACGCGTCCGCGGTCGCGACCAGAACGCGCATGTCGCGAGCCGGCCGCTGCCAGCGTCCGCCGGTCGGATAGATGTGCCAGCTGCCGTTCATCCGCAGGTGCGTCCGGAGCACGAGATCGCCGGAAAATGCCATGAGCAGGTGCTTGCCGCGCGCCGAAACCGACTCGATCGTCCGTCCCACGATGGGATGATCCTCCGCCACGCGGGTCAGGGCAGGGTAGACCGACTCGAAACGTGTCACCACCCGTCCCGCCATGAACTTGTGCAGAGTCTGTGCCGCGCGAAAAACTGTATCCCCTTCTGGCACAATCTCCGCCTTACCGGCCCCGTGTGAATGTCGCCTGCAATCCCATCGCGCCGGCGACAAACCCCGCCTCCGTCAGCAGGGGCAGCAATGGGTGGCGGGACGCCGGCATACCGTCGATCTCTTCGACCAGCATGCCCCGCGGCGCGTCACCTCCGGAACGGGCGCGGTCGATCAGGACGCGCGCCACCGCGCGGCCGAGGCGCGAGCGATCCGGTTCCGTGTCCGGCAGAAAGGTGATCAGCTGCCGATCGCCGCGCGGCAGGTAGGCGGCGAGCGCGCCGTCGACGAGGATGACCGTGGCGCCGACCGACCGCGTCGGGCTCCGGGCGGCATCGGCAGGACCAACCGCCGAGATCGCCGATCCCGCAGAGACATCCTTACTCTCCGAACTCTGGCCGCCGCGCGATTGCTTTCTGACCGGCCATTTCAGTGCGGCGCCGTATGGATTCGCCGGATCGGTGGCGGCGAGGACGGCGACCTCCGGTTCGTCCGGCGCGTCGCGCAACGATCGCAACAGGTCGAGGGCGCCCGGCATCGCGAACTGCGTCGCGCCGAGGCCGGCGACGAAGTAGCCCCGGCGGATGCGCCCGTTTTCCTCCATCCGCTTCAGCACGGGATAAACGATGCCGAAGCCGCCGGCGACGGCGTCGGCGGCGACCGCCTCGCGGGTGACGACGCCGTGGCGGGCGAGCAGTTGCTGCGTCAGCGCGGCGGCCCATTTCGTCGTATCGCCGGCCGCGGCGGGCACCAGCGTCCAGCGCCCTTCGGCCGACGCCGGCGCCATGCGGCGCGAGCGGAATGCGCTGACCGCCGGCTGCCGGCCCTTCATCCGCCGGCGCGGCGCGCGCGTCCGCGTGAACGCGCGCAGGGCGTGAAAGGTGTCGTTCGTGACCCGCCCCTGCCACGCGAGATTCCACAGGGCATCGACCGTCTCGCCGGGATAGCCGCCGCCGGCGGCGTCGTGCAGCGGCCCGAAGAAGGAGGCGCCGCGCTCGCGCAGCGCGCCGAGGATCGCCGTTTCTCGGGCGGAGAGATCCACCTGTTCCGCGCCCCCCTTCTTAACTCTCGTCTCGTTGCTGGAGGCTGGCTGCCGGATCGTCGGCGCCAGTAAACGCGGCAGATGATCCGCCAGATACAAGGCGACGCGGCCGTCGCGATCGCCGAGCGGCTCGACGCCGACCCAGACGACTTCGCCGGCCGCCGTGACGGCGTCGAGGTCGGCCGGATCGTAGATGTCGATCCGCGCCGGCAGGATCTCGGTTTCGAGGATCGAAGCGGGCAGCGCCGCGCCCTGCAGCTGCTCGATCGCGTCGAGCAGCGCGTCGGCGCCGTTCCTCCGCTTCACAATCCCCTGCCAGGTGGTCGCGAACCGCCCGAGCACCGTCTGATCGACCGGCTCGACCTCGTGCCGCAGCTTGGCGAGCGATCGGCGGCGCAGCATGCGCAGGACGCCGGCGTCGGTCCACTCCCGGCGGGTGCCGCCGGGACGGAATTCGCCTTCGACCAGCCGCTCTTCCGCCGAGAGCCGCATGAGCACCGCCTCGGCGGCGGCGACGCCGAGGCCGTAGCGCGCGGCGAACTCCGGCGCGGTGAACGGCGCGTGCGTGCGCGCGAAGCGCAGCGCGAGGTCGCCGAGCGGATCGCGGACCGGCTGCAGCAGCGACTCGGGGATGCCGACGGGCAGCGGGACGCCGAGGGCATCGCGAAACCGCGCCGCGTCTTCGATCGCGATGAACCGCGGCTCGCCGGCGACCCGGACGGCCAGGATGCGGCGGGCCGCGAGGAGGACGCCGGTGCTGGCGGCGGCCTCCGCCGTCAGGGAGCGCTCGCGCACGCCGGCCTCGGTGAGATCGCCGAGCGAGAGCAGCATGTCATGCACGCCGTCCGCGCTCTTGACGTGGTACTGCGGATCGAGCCGCTGCAGCTGGCGCTCGATCGCCTCCATCGAGTCGGCGTCGAGCAGCTCGCGCAGCTCGGCGTCGCCGAGCAGCTCGCGCAGCTGCGATTGGTCGACCGCCAGCGCCTGTGCCCGCCGCTCGGCGAGCGGCGCATCGCCGTCGTAGATGAAGCTGGCGACGTAGCTGAAGAGCAGCGACGAAGCGAACGGCGACGGCGTCTCCGAGTCCACGGTCGCGATCCGGAGCTTGCGGCTGCGGATGTCGCCGAGCGTTGCGATCAGCGCCGGCATGTCGAAGAAGTCGCGCAGGCACTCGCGGTAGGTCTCGAGCAGGACCGGAAAGGATCCGTAGCGCGACGCCACGGCGAGGAGATCCGCGGCGCGCTTGCGCTGCTGCCACAAGGGCGCGCGCTGGCCGGGCCGCCGCTTCGGCAGCAGGAGCGAGCGCGCGGCGTTCTCGCGGAACTTCGACGCGAACAGCGCCGTCGCTCCGAGCTGGCGCACGACCAGGGCCTGGACTTCGTCCGGATCCGGCAGCAGCAGCCCTGGATCCGGCGGCTGATCCACATCCGGAAACCGCACCACGAACCCATCGTCTCCCCAGAGGGTTTCGACGTCGCTGCCGGTTTCCTCGCGGATCTTCGCCGCCACCGCCATCGCCCACGGCGCATGAATGCGGCCGCCGCGCGGCGAAAGGACGCAGACGCGCCAGTCGCCGAGTTCGTCCCGCACGCGCTCGATCACGATCGTCTTCGCATCCGGGACCGCGCCGGCCGCCGTCATCTGGTCGCGCAGATATTCGAGCAGGTTTTCGGCGGCGCGGGCGTCGAGATCGTGATCGCGCGTCAGGCGATCGACCGCGGCGGCCGGCGGCAGCCGCAGCAGATCGTGCATCAGCCGGCCGATGGCGAGGCCGAGCTCGAGCGGACGGCCGGCGCGATCGCCCTTCCAGAACGGCATCTTGCCCGGCTCGCCGGGCGCCGGGCTCACCAGCACGCGGTCGTGCGTGATCTCCTGGATGCGCCACGACGAAGCACCGAGCACGAAGGTTTCGCCGACGCGGCTTTCGAACACCATCTCCTCGTCGAGCTCGCCGACGCGCGCGGCCCCTGGGCCGGCGCCGATGAGAAACACCCCGAACAGACCGCGATCCGGGATGGTCCCGCCGTTGGCGATCGCGACGCGCTTGGACCCCTCACGCGCTGTGATCGTGCCGGCGACGCGATCCCACGTAATGCGCGGGCGCAGCTCGGCGAACTCGTCGGACGGATACCGCCCCGAGAGCATGTCGAGCACCCCGTCGAACACGGTACGGCTCAGCTCGGCGCACGGCGCCGCGCCGCGGATCGCGGCGAACAGCGCCTCGACGTCCCAGTCGTCCATCGACGCCATCGCCACGACCTGCTGGGCGACGATGTCGAGCGGGTTGCGGGGATAACGGGTCGCCTCGACGGCGCCGTCGTGCATCGCGCGCGCGACCGCGGCGCAGGCGACGAGATCGCCGCGGAACTTGGGAAAGATCACGCCCTCGCTGATCGCGTTCGCCTGGTGGCCGCCGCGCCCGATCCGCTGCAGGCCGCTGGCCACCGAGGGCGGGGCTTCGATCTGCACCACCATGTCGATCGCGCCCATGTCGATCCCGAGCTCGAGCGAGGAGGTCGCGACGAGCGCGCGCAAGGCGCCGGCTTTGAGCAGGTCTTCGACCTCGACGCGTTGCGGCCGCGCGATCGAGCCGTGATGCGAACGCACGAGCGTTTCGCCGGCGAGCTCGTTGAGGGCGCCGGCGAGCCGCTCGGCGAGGCGGCGGCTGTTGACGAAGATCAGCGTCGAGCGGTGGGCGCGGATAATCTCGAGCAGCCGCGGATGGATCGCCGACCAGATGGACGGCCGGGACGCGGTCATCGCCGCAGGGCCGCTCGGGATGGCTTCGGCCGAGGCCGCACCCTTGGCCAGCTTCGCCATGTCCTCGACCGGGACTTCGATCGTCAGCTTCAGCGACTTCTTCTGTCCGGCGTCGACGATCGTCACAGGCCGATAGCGGACGACTCGATGAGCGGAAAACTCGTGCTCGATCTCGGCGCCGGCCTCCGACCATGCGGACTTCGGAGTACGGGCTGCGGATTTCACGGCCGACTTGCGGCCCGACTCGGCGCCGCCAAGAAAGCGGGCAACCTCGTCGAGCGGGCGCTGTGTCGCCGACAGGCCGATCCGCTGCGGCGAGCGCTCGCAGATGGCTTCGAGCCGTTCGAGCGACAGCGCGAGGTGGGCGCCGCGCTTGGTCGGCACCAGCGCATGGATCTCGTCGATGATGATCGTGTCGACCGAGCGCAGCGCCTCTCGCGCGTTGGACGTCAGCAGCAGGTAGAGCGACTCCGGGGTGGTGATCAGGAGATCCGCCGGCTCGCGCTGGAAGCGGGCGCGCTCGGACTGCGGGGTGTCGCCGGTCCGGATGGCGATCGCCGGCGCCAGGTAGGCGTCGCCGCGGCTGTCGGCGACCTGGGCGATGCCGGCGAGCGGCGCCCGCAGGTTGCGCTCGACGTCCACCGCCAGCGCCTTGAGCGGCGAGACATAAAGCACCCGGCAGCGCGCCTGTTTCGGCGGCGCCGGCGTGAACATGACGCGGTTGAGGCACCAGAGAAAGGCCGTCAGCGTCTTGCCGCTGCCGGTCGGCGCCAGGATCAGGGTCGACTCGCCGTCGGCGATCGCCGGCCAGCCGAGCGCCTGCGGGCGGGTCGGGGCCTCGAATGCCGAGTTGAACCAGGCGCGCGTCGCCGGGGAAAAACGGGCGAGCGGATCAATCGACGAGCGGACGCCCACGTCCTCATCTTATAATGTGGGTCTATTCATTCTCGGGACAGGGGGATTCATGGGTGATGCAGGCGAAGGGCTGATCGACGCGGAAGGGCGCATTGCGGAGCGCATGGAAGAGTTGGAGCGCGAGCGGACGCGCCAGAATCACGGCAAAATCATCCGCGATCCGGAAAAGGTCCAGGCGCTCGAATCGCTGCGGCTGGCGCGCATGGAGCTCGATCGGCAGCTGGTCGCGACCACGCACGAACGGCGGCGGGCGCAGCTGAACGACGCGATCGCCGAGGTCGACCGGCGCATGAAGGCGACCGAAGCCACCATGAAGTGAACGGGTCGGGCGTGGGCGATCCGGTTCACGCCTATCACGACGGCACCAAGCATCATTTCCATCGGTTCGCCCGGTCGCTGGGTTACCTCGACTGGGCGTCCCAACCCAATCCGTTTCGCACGTTCGCCGGCGCCGATGTCATCGCGCTGCCGCCGAATCCGCAATCCATCCGCACTCCGCCATTCGATGCGCTCGGCGACGTCCTGCGCCACGCCCTCGGCCTGTCGGCCTGGAAGCAGTTCGGCGAGTCGCGATGGGCGCTGCGGGTCAATCCCTCGAGCGGCAACCTGCACCCGACCGAAGCCTATGTGATCGCCGGCGCGATGCCCGATCTGGGCCCCGCGCCGGGTGTCTATCACTATGCGGCCGATCGTCATGCGCTGGAGCGGCGCTGCGCGTATCACCCGGCGGCGTGGCCGGATGCCGAGCCCGACGGCTTTCTGATCGCGCTGACCTCGATCCATTGGCGCGAGGCGTGGAAATACGGCGAGCGCGCGTTCCGCTACTGCCAGCACGACATCGGGCACGCGATCGCCGCGATCCGCATCGCCGCCGCGAATGCCGGCTTCGACGCCGCGCTGCTGCCCGACTGGTCGCACGCCGACATCGCCGCGTTGACCGGTATCGATCGGGACGGAGATTTCGTCGAGGCGGAACGGGAAGAACCCGGGTGCCTCATCATCGTGCGTCGTTCTCCGTGCGACGTTCGTGGTGCTCGGTTCGACGGTCGCCCGGCGCTGCTCGACGCCGTGCGCGCGGGAACGTGGACGGGGCAGGCGAGCCAGCTGAGCGAAGACCACACGACGTGGACGTTCATCGACGAGATTGCCGCGGCGACGCGAGATGCTGGACGCGTCGTTTCCGTCCGTCCTGCCCCTCCGGCGCCTCCCGCCCGTCCCGCCTATCCTTCCGTGGTGATCCTGCAGCGCCGCAGCGCGGTGTCGTTCGACGGCCGTTCGTCGATCTCACGCGCGGCGTTCTTCGCGATCCTGTCCAGTGTTGCGCGGGCAGACGCCATGGCGTCGGACGCGCTGTGGTGGGAGCCGCGCATTCACCTCGCGGTGTTCGTGCATCGGGTCGACGAGGTGGCACCCGGACTCTACCTGCTGATGCGCGACGAAGGCGGCGGTGAGCGGCTGCGCGCGGCGTGCGGCCGCCAGTTTCTCTGGCAGCGCGCCAGCGAGACGCTGCCGTTCTTTCTGCTCGCGCCCGGCGATTGCCGCGCCCTCGCCCGTCGTCTCAGCTGCGATCAGGACATCGCCGCGGACGGCTTTTTCAGCCTCGGCATGATCGCGGAGTTCGACGCCGCGCTGGCGACGTTCGGGCCGTCGTTCTATCGCCACTTGTTCTGGGAGTCAGGAGCGATCGGGCAGGTGCTGTATCTCGAGGCGGAAGCCGCCGGTGCGCGCGCGACCGGTATCGGCTGCTTTTATGACGATGGGGTGCATGACGTGCTGGGGATCGCGGACCACAGTTTCCAGAGCCTGTATCACTTCACCGTCGGGATGCCGGTCGATGACCCCCGTCTCACAACCGAGCCGGGCTACGGCTGGGAGGCGGGCGAGCGCCGAGCACCGAGCGCCGGGCTCAATACCTTCTCGATCTCGATCCCGAACCGCGCTGTGAGCGCGCGCGCGTTTGCCGAGTGATCCTCGTAAAAGTGTGCCGGCAGATCGCGGACGGCCGGGGCGGGGCGCGCCGCGGCTTCGGCGATCAGGCGCTCGTAGTCGGCGGCCATGACGTCGACGGTGTGGTTCGCCGACCAGTATGCGTGCCCGGCGCGCGCCAGCGTGTCGCGTAACGGCCGGTCGTCGGCGAGCCGGCCCATCGCCAGCCGCACTGAGGCGTCTTCGTCGAGCAGATCGATCCGCAGCGCGACCGGTTCCCGCGCTGGATGCGACCGGCGGCCGCCCGGATCGAGCGTCGGGATGTCGACCAGGTGCGCGAGATCGCTGATCACGGTCGCGCGCCCGGCGGCAAGACACTGCAGCCACGAGGCCGAGGTTTCGAGCGCCGTCGGCCAGCGCAGGCACAGGCAGACGTCGGCCGCGGCGAGGGCGTCGCCGATCGCTTCGTCAGGGAGGTAGCCGGTGACGTGCACGCGCGCGGCGTGCGGGGACGCCGCGATCTCGCGGCGGAGCGCGGGATAGTCGGTCGCGTCGCCGGCCAGCAGCAGATGCACATCGCTCCGCTCGTGCGCGAGCGCGTCGAAGGCGCCGAGGATCGCGCCGGTCCGTTTCTCCGCGGTGATCTTGCCGAACGCGGCGAACAGCGTCGCGTCGCGCGGCACGCCGAGCGCGTCGCGCACCCGGTCGCGCGCGCCGGCGGCCGCCCGCGGCAGCGCCGTGCCCAGGCGGATCGCGGTGATCGGCGCCTCCGCAAATTCCTCGTGCAGGTCGGCGGCGACGCGCGGGTTGTGGACGGCGATCAGCCGCGACGTCCGCATCACGACGCGCAGCATCGGCCAGCAGTAGTAGATCGGCCCGCCGAGCCCGGCGATCGCGTACTCGACGAAATCGCGGCGCGCGTCCGGATGGTCGTACCAGAACTCGCGGCGGTAGTCGTCGAACCGCCCCTGGTGCAGCAGATCGCGCGCCCGCGCCTGGTGCAGGCGCGCGTCGTGCAGCACGACCAGCCCCGGAAACGCCGCGAGATAGCCCCACATGTAGTCGTGGCACGGCGCGTTGCCGAGCTGATAGACCGCCAGATCGTAGGGACGCCGGCGCGCTTTCCACAGGAACTCGTGTGCGGTGGCGGCGGAAAACCGGTCGATGGCGTGGGAGGCGTCCAGCCGGGGCAGCAGATCGGCGCTGTAGGCCGCGACGCCGGAGCGGGCCGGCGGCAGCGGCGAGAACCAGGCTATGCGCATTGGTCGTCAATCATCGGTCGTTGGTCCGCAGTCCTCGGTCACGCTAGCCCGACCGAAGACGCACGACCGAAGACCAAGACTATATCTCTGTGTTAGCATCAGGGCTCGGCTTGGGAAATCGTTCACAAGCCGACACAATTGTCTATGCAGGGCTGGCTTTCCATCCTCATCATGATCGCGCTCGGCGCCGGGTTCGCGCTGATATCGGTCGTGCTTTCCAACGTCCTCGGCCCGAGCAAACCGTCGCCGGAGAAGTCGGCGCCGTACGAGTGCGGCATGCCCGCGGTCGGCGACGCGCGCGAGCGCCAGTCGGTCAAGTTCTACCTCGTCGCGATGATTTTCCTGCTGTTCGACATCGAGGTCGCCTTCCTCTACCCGTGGGCGATGGCGCTGCGCGATCTGGGCTGGAACGGCTTCGTCCAGGTGCTGCTGTTCATGGCGCTGCTGCTGGCCGGCTACGTCTATGTCTGGCGCAAGGGGGCGCTCGACTGGAGCGCGGAACGCTAACTGAGAACTGAGACGTTAGAAGGTACACGTGGGGCTTGAATCCGATTTCGACATTCCGGTGCTGACCACCAGCGTCGAGAAGATGGTGCAGTGGGCGCGCCGCTCCTCGATCTGGCCGGTCACGTTCGGCCTGGCCTGCTGCGCCATCGAGATGATGGCGATGAGCTGCTCGCGCTACGATGTCGCGCGCTTCGGCGCCGAAGTGTTCCGCGGCAGCCCGCGCCAGTCGGACCTGATGATTGTCGCCGGCCGCTTGTCGCGCAAGATGGCGCCGGCGCTGCGCCGCATCTACGACCAGATGCCGGAGCCGAAGTGGGTCATCTCGATGGGCGCCTGCGCCTCGATCGGCGGCGTCTTCGACAATTACGCGCTCGTCCAGGGGGTCGATCAGATCGTGCCGGTCGACGTCTACGTGCCCGGCTGCCCGCCGCGGCCGGAATCCTTGATCTACGGGATCGTCCAGCTCCAGCGGAAGATCGATCAGCAGAAGCTCGGGTAGATGGACGCCGAGACCCTCGTCGCGACGTTGCAGGCGGCCGTCCCCGAGGCGCAGATCGAAGGCGCGGCGACTATCGATCTGCACACGACGATCTACGTGTCGCGCGATCACATCCCGGCGCTGGCGCGGGTGCTGCGCGACGATCCCGCCCTCGGCTTCAGCCTGCTCGCCGAGCTGACCGCCGTCGACTTCTGGCCGAAGGAGCCGCGCTACGAGATCGTCTACCTGCTGGTGTCGATGGCGAACCGGCTGCGGCTGCGCATGAAGGCGCGCCTGCCGGCCGACGATCCGCACGTCGCCACGGTCACCGGCGTCTGGCCGGCGGCCAACTGGCTCGAACGCGAACTGTGGGACATGTTCGGGATCGCCGTCGACGGCCACCCCGATCCGCGGCGGCTGCTGATGCCGGAAGACTGGCAGGGCTACCCGCTGCGCAAGGATTATCCGGTCCAGATCCGGATGACGCCGAACGCCAGCGAGGCGCTGCAGGTGACCGAGGAGGAATTCCGGTCGAACCTGATGAAGGACCGGCTGACCCGTGGCCGCTGATGCGCGCGCCGTGTGCGAGGCGACGCTGACCGCGGCGATGGCGCTGCACGAGCACATGAAGCAGCACGCCCAGCCGGTGGTCGATGCCGCGGCGGTGATCGTGGCGACCCTGCGCTCCGGCGGAAAGCTGCTGCTGTTTGGCAACGGCGGCAGCGCGGCCGACGCGCAGCATGTCGCCGCCGAGTTCGTCGGGCGGTTTCAGCGCGAGCGCGCCGCCCTCGCGGCGATCGCCTTGACCACCGACAGCAGCGTGCTGACCAGCATCGCGAACGACTACGCCTTCGAGCGCGTGTTCGCGCGCCAGATCGAGGCGCTCGGCCGCGCCGGCGATGTCGCGTTCGGCATCAGTACCAGCGGCACGTCGCCGAACGTGGTCGCGGCGCTCGACACCGCGCGCGCGCTCGGTCTCGGCACGATTGCGCTGACCGGCGGCGACGGCGGCGCGGTCGGACGGGCGGCAGCGGTGCACGTCAACGTGCCGTCGAGCGCGACGCCACGCGTCCAGGAAGTGCACCGCACGCTGTTACATGTGATCTGCGACATCGTGGAGAGCGATCTTGTCCAGCGCTGATCCAACACGGAGGACGCAAGGGACACAAGGGAAAAGCCTCTGCGCGTCGATGGAGCGAGGTTGATGCCGGACATCAAAACGGAAGTGATGACCGTCAACATGGGGCCCCAGCACCCCAGCACCCACGGCGTGCTGCGCCTGGTCCTCGAGCTCGACGGCGAAACCGTGCTCTCCGCGGCGCCGACGATCGGCTATCTCCACACCGGCATCGAGAAGACGACCGAGCAGAAGAAGTGGCAGCAGGTCATCCCGCTGGTCGAACGCATGGACTACCTGAGCGCGCAGTCCAACAGCATGGCGTTCTGCCTGTCGGTCGAGAAGCTGCTGGCGCTCGAGATCCCGGAGCGCGTCGGCAACATCCGCGTCCTGATCGCGGAGCTGCAGCGGATCAATAGCCACCTGGTGTGGCTCGGCACCCACGGCATGGAAGTCGGCGCCGTGTCGGTGATGCTCTACTGCTTCCGCGAGCGCGAGCTGCTGCTCAACATCAACGAGCTGCTCGCCGGCTTCCGGCTGTTCCCGAGCTACATGCGGATCGGCGGCCTGCGCGAAGATCTGCCGCGCGGCTTTCACGCCGCCGTGCGCGCCTTTCTCGATCGCTTCCCGCCCAAGCTGGACGAGTACGAGGATCTGCTGACGAAGAACGAGATTTATCTCAAGCGGACGCAGGACGTCGGCGTCATCTCGAAGGAAAACGCCGTCGCCTACAGCCTGGTCGGCCCGATTGCGCGCGCCGCCGGCGTCGACTACGACGTCCGCACGTATTTTCCGTATCTCGGCTACGACACCTACGACTTCGCGGTCCCGACCCAGTCGAAGGGGGACGTCTATTCGCGCTATCTGGTGCGCGTCGCCGAGATGCGCGAGAGCGTCAAGATCTGCCGCCAGGCGCTCGAGCGGATCACGCCGACCGGCACGTTCGCGGTCGATGATCCGCGCATCACGCCGCCGCCGAAGGATCGCGTCTACACCGAGATGGAGGCGCTGATTCAGCACTTCCTGATCTACTCGCAGGGCTTCACGGTGCCCGCCGGTGAGGCCTACGTGCCGGTCGAAGGCCCGCGCGGCGAGCAGGGCTACTACGTCGTGTCGGACGGCACCAACCGGCCGTGGCGGATCAAGTCGCGGCCGCCGTCGCTGCTGGCCTGCCAGGCGCTCGAACAGATGATCGTCGGCGGTCTGATTGCCGACGTCATCGCGGTGATCGGATCGATTGACGTGGTGATGGGAGACGTGGACCGGTGAGCTTTCATCCGAAGATGGCCTATGGCGCGACGTTCCACAAGTCGTCGCGGCACCTCGAAGAGGAAGGGCCGGCGTTCGTCTACACGCCGGAGAACCGCGCCCGCTTCGACGTTATCATCCAGCGCTATCCGCCCGATCGCCGCCGGTCCGCGGTGCTGCCGGCGCTCTATCTCGCGCAGTACCAGCAGGGCTACATCACCGCCAACGCCATCCGTCACGTCGCGGAGCTGCTCGGCATCACGCGCGCCGACGTCGAGGACGTGGTGTCGTACTACACGATGTACTACACGCGCCCGGTCGGGAGGTTCGTGATCAACGTCTGCCGGACCTTGTCGTGCGCGATCAACGGCGCCGAGCGGGTGACCGAGGAATTGCGCGCCAAGCTCGGGATCAATCCGGGCGAGACCGATGCCAGCGGCACCTTTACGCTGATGGAAGTAGAGTGTCTCGGCGCCTGCGATCGGGCCCCGGCGGTGATGGTCAACGACGCCTGGCACGAGTGCCTGACGCCGGAGAACGCCGCCAGGCTGGTCGACGATTTGCGCGCCCGCGGCGAGGCGGCGTTGAGCGGTTGTCATCACCTGGTCGAGAAGAAACGCGATCTGGGAATCGGGGATTAGACATGGAGCCGGTCCTCACCAAATACGTTCGCGAGCCGAACTCGTTCACGCTGGATTTTTACCAGCAGCACGGCGGCTACGACGCGCTGAAGGCGGCGCTCGGCAAGACCCCGGACGACCTCATCGCGCTGGTGACGGCGGCCGGCCTGCGCGGCCGCGGCGGCGCCGGCTTTCCGACCGGCATGAAGTGGAAGTTCGTCGACAAGAAGGTCGAACCCCGCTACATCGTCTGCAACGCCGACGAGAGCGAGCCGGGCACGTTCAAGGACCATCTGCTGATGGAGCGCAATCCGCACCTACTGATCGAAGGGTGCGCGATCGTGTGCTACGCCATCGGCGCCAAGGTCGCCTATATCTACATCCGCGGCGAATTCTTCCACGTCCAGACCGTGCTCGAGCGCGCCATCGACGAGGCCTACGCCAAGGGAATTCTCGGCAAGAACATCTTCGGTTCCGGCTTCGACTGCGACGTCTACGTGCACCGCGGCGCCGGCGCGTACGAGGCGGGGGAGGAGACGGCGCTGCTCGAGTCGCTCGAAGGCAAGCGGGCGCAGCCGCGCAACAAGCCGCCGTTCCCCGCGCTGGTCGGGGTCTACGGCAAGCCGACCGCGGTGAACAA
>JAOBWF010000405.1 GCA_025463215.1 Acidobacteriota bacterium
GATCGACGGCCATGACATCGCCGCCATCCTGGCCGCCCTGCGCCATGCGAACGAGACGGCCGAGCCTTCCGTCATCATCGCCCACACCATCAAGGGCAAGGGTGTGCCCTACATGGAAAATATTCCCGCCTGGCATGGCAGCGTGAAGTTCACGCGCCAGCAGGCCGATGAGGCGCTTGCCGCGCTGGGCGCCGGCGCCGCCGAAATGAAAGATCTGCTCGATGTCTAGTCCCGCTCTCATCGCTTCCAATGGCGATTCCCTGCGCGAAGCCTTCGGCAAGGCGCTGAGCGCCATGGCCGACGAATTTCCCAAGCTGGTGGTGCTGGACGCCGACATTGCCGGCGGTACTGGTGTGCATCACTTCCGCAAGTCTCATCCCGAGCGTTTCGTGCAGTTCGGTATTGCCGAGCAGAACATGATGGCGGCGGCCGGCGGCATGGCGGCGGTGGGCCTGATGCCGGTAGTGACGACTTTCGCCGTGTTCTGCCTGCGCGCCATCGAGCAGGCGCGGCTGTCGCTGTGCTATGCCCGGCGCAACGCTAAGATCGTGGCGTCGCATCCGGGGCTCGATGTCGGCCCCGATGGCGGCAGCGCCCAGGCGCTGGAAGACCTCGCCTGTTTCCGCGCCATTCCCGGCATGACGGTGATCTCGCCCGCCGACGCCACCGAGATGGCGCTGGCCACTCGCGCCATCCTGCAATTCGACGGCCCCGTCTATATGCGCACCGGCCGCAGTCCGTCGCCACGCCTGTTCGGCGACGACCATGTGTTCGAAATCGGCAAGGGCCAGATCATCCGCCAGGGCGATGACCTGACCATCATCGCCTGCGGCGCCGAAGTGGCGCGGGCGCTGGACGCCGCCGACCTGCTGCTGCGCGACGGCATCAGCGCGCGGGTGGTCAACATGGCTACCATCAAGCCGATCGACATGGAGCTGGTGGCGCGCTGTTCGCGCGAGACCGGCGCCATCGTCACGGCGGAAGACCACAATATTCATGGCGGGCTTGGCGGCGCGGTGGCGGAAGCTCTCGCCGCGACCACGCCCTGCCCCGTCGAGTTCGTGGGCGTGAAGGATGTGTTCGGCGCCAGCGGCGAGCCAGAAGAACTGGCGCATCATTACGAGATCGCCGCGCCGCATATCGCAGCGGCGGCCAAGCGCGTGCTGAAACGCAAATGAGCCGCTTCTCGCTTCAAGGCAAATGCGCCGTCGTCACCGGCGGTTCGCGCGGCATCGGCGCGGCCATCGCGATCGGCTTGGCGCAGGCCGGGGCCGATGTGCTGCTGACCTATCGCGAGAAGCACGCCGAGGCGCATGCGATCGCGCACCAGATTACCGCCCTGGGCCGCCGCGCCCTGGCGGTGCAGATGGATGTTACCCACCGCCTGCAGGTGGAACAGGCCGCCGAACAGGCCCGCGCCTTCGGACCGATACAGATTCTTGTGAACAATGCCGGCATCAACAAGCCGACCGATTTCGATCATGTCACCGACGCCGACTGGGACATGATCGTCGATGCCAATCTCAAAGGCCCCTTCGTGGTGTCGCAGGTTTTCCTGCCGCTGCTGAAGGAAGCCGGCGGCGGGGCCATCACCCATATCGGCTCGGTCTCGGGCCAGTATGGCGGGCCGCGCACGGCGCATTATGCCGCCTCCAAGGCGGGGCTGATTTCGCTGGCGCAGGTGATCGCACGCTTCGGGGCGCAGCATGGCGTCCGTTCCAACACCGTTTCAGCGGGGCTGATAGCCTCGGAAATGGCGCAGGCAGGCATGGCGTCCGCGGCGGTGCAGAAGGCGGCCGAGACCATTATCCTCAAGCGCATGGGCCGTCCCGAAGAAGTGGCCGATGCGGTGGTGTTCCTGTCGTCAGACGCCGCCAGCTACATCACGGCGCAGACCCTCAACGTCAATGGCGGATTGTACTTCTGATGGGCAAGACGCTTCTCATCATTTCCGGCGGGATCGAAGCGGTGGATGCCGCGCGCCGCGCCAAGGAGATGGGCCACACGGTGGTGGTCTCCGACCGGGATCCGGAAGCGCCGGGCTTTGCCTTTGCCGATTCCTGTCTTATTGCCGATGTGTACGGCCCGACGGAAACGGCTGCGGCCGCCGAACGCTACAGCCGCAAGATTAGAAAAATTGACGGCGTGATCTGTGTCGCCGCCGATGCACCGCTCACCGCCGCCACCGTGGCGCAGCGGCTGCGCCTGCCCGGCCTGCCCATCCATGTGGCCGAACTGGCCTGTGACAAGCTGGCGATGAAAAAGGCGTTCCGCAGCGCAGGCGTCAACGTGCCCTGGTTTGCCGAAGTCTCCACCCCCCAGGAACTGCAGCGCATCGCCATCGAGCGCGGGCGCGATCTTGTCATCAAGCCGGTGGACAGCCGCGGCAGCCGCGGCGTGCAGCGGGTGGCGCAGGTGGAAGATCTGGCCAAGGCCTTCTGGCTGGCGCGGTCCCATTCGCCCAGCGAGCGGGTGATGGTGGAGCAGTATCTGGACGGACCGCAGGTCTCCACGGAATCCATCGTGCTGGACGGCGTCTGCTACACCCCCGGATTTTCCGACCGCAACTACGAGCATCTGGAAAGATACGCGCCCTTCTTCATCGAGAATGGCGGCGACCTGCCCAGCCACCTGCCGGAAAATATCCAGCAGAAGGTGCGCGATCTGGTAGGCCGCGCGGCTTCCGCCATGGGCGTCACCAGCGGCACCGTCAAGGGCGACATCGTGGTGCACAAGGGCGAGCCCTATGTGATCGAACTGGCGGCGCGGCTGTCGGGTGGCTTTTTCTGCACCCGCGAGATTCCGCTCAACACCGGCGTGGACTTCATCGGCGCGGCCATCAATATCGCGCTGGGCGAGCCGGTCGTGGCGGCCGAGCTGGAACCGAAGCATCAGCACGCCGTGGTGCAGCGCTACGCCTTTCCGGCGCCCGGCACGGTGAAAGCCGTGAGCGGCGCAGAGGATGCGCGCAGGATTCCCGGCATCGCCGAAGTGGTCGTCACCGCCAAGGCCGGCGACGTGATCCCGCCTGCCGGCGACAAGCGGCCCAGCGCCGCGATGGTGCTGGCCACCGGCGCAACCCATGATGCGGCGCTGAAGGCGGCCAATGATGCGCTGGCGCTGATCAAAATTCAGACGGCGTGACCGTGGCGCCGCTCAGCGTCTTTGCTTTTTTTCACCTCAACTTGGCTTTCTCCTCCATCGCGGAAGAACGCCGCGATGCGGTGATCGCCGACTGTTACTGGCCGCTGCTGACGCTGGCGGAACGCGTTGGGCCGCTGGGCCTGGAAGTCTCGGGCTACACACTGGAGGAAATCGCCGCGCGC
>JAOBWF010000021.1 GCA_025463215.1 Acidobacteriota bacterium
GCGCCACCAAGGCGGCCGAAAAGGGCAAGTACGGCAAGGTCGAAGGCGATCGGACGATGGACGACATCGCCAAGCGGCGGGCGGATCGCTGGAACTTCCTGTTCATCGCGGGCATGTGGTTCCAGGATCTCTTCAACTTCGACTTCCGCCGCACCGAGATGTGCATCATCCCGTATGCCACGCAGCAGGGCGAGATCTCCTTCTGCGCCTACAACACCGGCATCGGCTGGCGCAACATCATCGAGAAGATGCACATGACGGCGACGCTCACCAAGTGGTACGAGGAGCACGGCCGCCACGAGATCTTCGCCGGCAACAAGTCGGTGCCGCTCGATTCGACGGCGCACCGCCTCAAGCTGAACGAAGAAGCGGTCCGCGCCGGCGCCCAGACCGACATGGAAGACATGGGCATCGCCAAGAACGCGCGCGAAGAGAAGCTCGCGGCGCAGAAGAAGCACAAGAGCCCCGAAGACGCGGCCCGCGACGCGGCGCACAACGCCGAGATGGCCAAGCTCTACGCGCAGCACGTCCTCAAGGAGCAGCCGACCCTGCAGATTCAGGGGCTCGGCGGCAAGAAGAAGGCGTCGCAGCCGGCGGAAGTGCTCCACAAGCCGGTGGTTTAGAAAGTTAGAAGTTAGAAGTAAGAAGTTAGAAATCGGCCGGCGGGCAACCGCCGGCCTTTTCTATTTGGCGGGAACGACTACCTGTCCTACCTGCCCTTTTTGACCGCTGTCTTCGCCGGCTTCGGCGCCGGCCCCGGCTTGTACTCCAGCATCACGTTGCTGACCGCGGCGATCGGCCGGCCTGGCTGCGAATACGTGGCAGGGCCGTCGATCCGTTCGACCGCGAGCTTCTCGCCGAGCAGGCTGACCGAGAGCTCCCCTTCGGGAATCGTCACGGTGATCGTTTCCCGCCCGGTCGGCGCGACCGCCTTGACGCCGCCCGGTCCGGCGCCGCCGCCGACGCGGTCCACGAGATCGGTCGCGGCGCGAAATTCGTTCTGCACGACGCCGCGGCTGATCAATGTGTTGTCCAGGGTCAGCACGCCGATGGTCGCGGTGTAGCGCGCATAGGCGCGTTGCGCCTGGACCTGCTCGTCGGAGTAGGTGTGCAGGTTGTGGAGATCGAAGGTCAGCGTGGCGGGCCCCTTGTGCGGCGGAATCTGGATGATCACGCCGGCGGCCGGATCGCGCCCGGCCATCACCTCGCAGAACGCCAGCCGCGTCTTGACGCCGATGCCGAGCGGCGCCGGGCAGGTCATGTCGGGCGGCCCTTTCTTCACGGCGGCCGCAGCCGGGGCCGCCGGTTTGCGGACCGGCCGCCGCGCCTGCGCGAATGCCGGCGCCGCCACCGCCGTCACCATCACGAACGCAAGAACGTGACGCATACGGCCAGTATAGTACGGGGGTTGTCACGATCAGAAGAAACCGGAGAGAGCGCACAGATCGCACAGGTTACGTCTGCTCTGCGGTCTCCGCGATCTCGGCGGTTCCTTCCGGACGTCAGTGCGAGGTGACCGTGCTCCCCTTGAGGTTGGCGTTGAAGAAGTCCTCGACCCGGTGCCACGCGTCGCGCAGGACGTGCTCGCGGGTGAAGTAGTGGAACTCGCCCGGATACGTCATGAACGAGACGAGATCGCCCTTGCCTTTTTTCAGCAGCTCGTCGATCAGCCGGACCGAGTGCAGGTACGGCACGTTGACGTCGGACGTGCCGTGCAGAATGAGCAGCGGGCGCTCGAGGCGATCGACGTGCGACACCGGTGACGCGTTGGCATAGACATCGGGATGCTGGTCCGGCGTCCCGATGCGGCTCGCCGTCCAGCCGCCGTGATACGGATCGTCGTAGTACATCGCGTAGTCGGCGACGCCGGCGACGTCGACGGCCGCGCGGAACAGCCGGGGCTGGTCGGTGACGGCGATCAGCGTGAAGAAGCCGCCGTAGCTGAGGCCCCACACACCGACGCGATCCATGTCGACGTAGGGCAGCGTCTTCAGATAATTCGTCACCATCCAGGCGTCCTTGGCATCCTTGCCGCCGACGTCCATGTAGACGCCTTCCCGCCACGCCTTGCCATAGCCGATGCTGCCGCGGTAGTCGGGCATGATCACGACGTAGCCCTTCTGCAGCAGGTATTGATGGAAGCTGTAATACACCGCGTAATTGCGCTGGACGTGCCAGCCGTCGTAGCCCTGGTTGACGCCGTCGCCGTGAATCCAGACGATGGCCGGATGCTTCTTGCTGCGGTCGAGCCCTTTCGGCACGAACAGCCACGCCGGCACCTTCTGGCCGTCCGGACCGGCGTAGCTGACCGACTCCGGCTCGACGAACGCGGAGCGATCCATCGCCGCGGGCATCGAATCCGACAGGCGCGCCGGTTTCGCGGCGGCTTTCGCGTCGGCGAGCCACAGATCCGCGGAGTTGTGCGGATCGGTGTGCTGAAACACCAGCCGCGTGCTGTCGGGCGACCACTGCGGCGCGGTGTCGGTGCCGCGGCCGCTGGTCACGGCGGCGATCGTCGCGCGCGCCGGATCGGCGCCGAGCGTAGCGACGTAGAGATGCCGATCGCCGTAGTGATCCGGTTCATTGGCGTCGAACGCGATCCGCGTGCTGTCGGGCGACCACTGCGGCGCCCGGACTTCGAAGCGGCCCTTCGTGATCTGCACGGCGGCACCACCCGCCGCCGGCATCACGAAGATGTGATCCCAGCCGTCGCGATCGCTGAGAAACGCAATCCACCTGCCGTCGGGAGACGGCTGCGGCCCGGCGTCGCCGGTAATGCTCCAGAACTTCTCCGACGTTTCCTCGTGAATCGGCGCCGGCTCCCCGCCCTTCGTGCTCACCACCGCCGTCGTCCGCCGCTTGAAATCCGGTGAGGTGCGGTCGACGAGGAAGTGTGTCGCGTCAATCCATCGTCGCGCACCGAAGCCGCCGCCGTTGCCCAACGACACCGGCGTGCCGCCGGCCACCGGCACGACGAAGGTGTCGCCTGGGACGTTCTCGCTGATGGTGTAGATGATCTTCGAGCCGGAATATGCGGGCGTCTGCTCGTGGCGAATCGTCCGCGCGCCGTCGCCGAACACGATCGACTGTCCATCCGGGGACCAGCTCACGCCGCCGATCGCGCGTCCGTCGCCGCGCACGACGACCGATTCTTTTCCATCGGCGAGCGTGCGCACCATGAGATCGCCGCCAGCGCCGGCGCCGCCGCGGCCACTCCTGGCCGGCGCCGCGGCGGTCGCCGCCGCGCTCGCGGATCGGACGAACGCGACGCGCGACGCATCGGGCGACTGGGTGATGCCCGACTCGACCTGCGGCGTCGACCACACGGCCGACGGCTCACCGCCGTTCAACGCGACCTGCCAGAGATCGCCCTGACGCGGAAAATACAGGCGCTGACCGTCGGCGCTCCAGAAAAATCCGGCGCCCTGACCGTCGGCGAACCGCGTGACGGCGCGGGCGCCGGACGAAGCGGATGCCCCGGCGATATCGGCGACAAAAATGTTGGCAATCCCCGCGCGCTCCGACACAAATGCGACGTGCCGCCCGTCAGGCGACCACACCGGATTGGACGGATGGCGGATATCGATCAACTGATCGATGGTCAGCGGAGCGGTGGCACCGGATGCGGGCGGCTGCGGCGCCGCCTCCACGATGAACACGAGCGCGCCGAGCGACAGCGCGACGGTGGTGAGCGCAAGGATTTTCTTCATAGCGACAGCAGTATACCGAGGCGCCGCTGTCCATGGAGTCCCATCGAGCCGGCCGCCGCGAATCCAAGTTTTCGAAGATGTGGAGCGCGGGTCAACAAATGTGTGAATTTGCCGGCCGCGAAGCGGGAGCGCTTTGATAAAGTGTGCCCTCAGTTCATTTTTTTACCTGCCACGCGCAGCCGAGGGATCCGCCCCACGCGCCGCCGCACTCAACTAATCGCTGAGGAGGACCGCAACATGAAACGGATTGTGAGTTTGATCGCCGGGTTCGCACTGACACTCGCGTCGATCGCGAGCGCGCAGGTGCAGACCGGCAGCATTTTGATTCGCGCCGTCGACGAGCAGGGCGCCGTGATGCCCGGCGTCGCGGTGACGATCACGAGTCCGGTGCTCGTCGCCGGTTCGATGACGGGGGTCACCGATGCGGGCGGCGTCAACCGTTTCCCGTCGCTGGTGCCCGGCACCTACAGCGTGAAGATCGAGCTGTCCGGATTCCAGACCGTCACCCGCGAGAACATCGCCGTGCTGGTCGGCCAGACGACCCCGGTCGAGTTCTCGATGAAGGTCGCGAGCCTGGCGGAAAACATCACCGTCACCGGCGCGTCGCCCACGGTCGACACCACGAGCGCCACGATTGCGGTCAACCTGAGCGAGCAGCTCATTCAGGGAACGCCCGGCGGCCGCGACATCTGGGCGCTCGTCGAAGCGAAAGTGCCGGGGCTCGTCATGAGCCGGCCTGACGTCGGCGGCACCTCGGGTGGTCTCCAGGGCACGTTCAGCGCGCGCGGCACCGCGAGCGCGCAGAACACGTCGTTCCTCAACGGCATCAACGTCGGCGATCCCGCCGCGATCGGCGCCGCCGGCTTCTACTACGATTTCGATGCGTTCGACGACATCCAGGTGTCAACCGGCGCGCACGACATCACCGTGCCGACCTCCGGCGTCTTCCTGAACATGATCACGAAGACCGGCGGCAACCGGTGGAACGGCAGCACGACGTTCACCTACACGAACGACAGCCTGCAGGGACGCAACGATACCGACCCGAATCTGCAGCGGTACGGCTTCCGGCCGAACGGCAACACGTCGGACTTCGTGTCGGACATCAACGTCGCTGCTGGCGGACCGGTGGTGCAGAACAAGCTCCGCTTCTTCGGATCGTTCCGCGATTGGCGGGTCCACGCGAATGTCCCGGTCCAGAACTCGCAGTCGGTCCTCGACCAGACCAACATCACGTCCGGGCTCGGTAACCTGACCTGGCAGGCGAACCAGAACAACCGCGTCACCGGCTTCTATTCGCGGCAGCGCTACAGCAAGCCGAACCGGCTGCTCAACCTCCAGACCGTCACGGTGCCGGAATCCACGGTTGACGAAGAGGACATGTTCGACGTCGGACAGGGCCTCTGGAACTCGGTGCTCGGCAAGAACCTGTTCCTCGACGCGCGGCTCGGCGTCAACAAGATCCTGTTCCCGACCTACTTCAACGGCGGCACCAATCAGTCGCTGACCGACAACGCGACCGGGATCATCTACGGCAACAACACCAGCCAGGTCGTGCGCCACCGCAATCGCTACCAGGCGAACGCCACCGCCCAGTACTACAAGGATCAGGCGCTCGGCGGCCGTCACGAATTCAAGTTCGGCTTCGACTATTCGCACGCGGTCTCGCGCAACGAGACCACTCGTCCGGACAACGTGCAGCTGTTCTATACGAGTGCGAACGGCAACTTCGTGCCGCAGAACGTCACGCTGTTCGCCACCCCGCAGAACGACGCGACGGCGGTGAACGTGCTGTCGCTGTTCGCGCAGGACAGCTACAGCGTCAAGCGCCTGACCGTGACCGGCGGTGTTCGCTACGAACAGCTGGAAGGCTATCTCCCCTCGCAGTCCAGCCCGGCGTCGCCATTCGGATCGGCCGGCATCGGCGGGTTCGCCGCACAGCCGCGCAGCTTCGACGAGGTGCGTAACGTCGTCAAGTGGAACACCGCGGGACCGCGCGTCGCGGCCATCGTCGATCTCACCGGCGACGGCAAGACCGCGGCGAAAGTGTCGGCCGGCCGCTACTACTACGTGCTCTCAACCGGCGGCGGCGGGGTGAGCAACGTCAACCGCAACGCCAACTACAGCGAGCAGTACAGCTGGAACGACCTCAACGGCGATCACAAGTTCCAGCTCGGCGAACAGACCGGCCCGCCGGTCGTCACCGCGGTGGTGGTCAACGGCGCGATCCTGACGTCGATCGATCCGAACTTCAGCCGTCCCTATACCGACGAATACAGCTTCGGCGTCGACCGTGAGCTGGCGGCGAACTTCAAGGTCAGCGCGGTCTATACCTACCGCCGCGAGAAGAACACCCAGGCGTCGGCGAACCCCGATAATCCCTACGCGACGACCCTCACATCGGCGGTCGATCCCGGGATCGACGGTATCGTCGGCACCGCGGACGACGGCACGTACGGCTTCTATCAGCGGCTGTCCGCGGCGAACCGCACGCTCATCACCAACGATCCGAACGTGCTCCAGAGCTACAAGGGGCTGGAGCTCACGCTCGTCAAACGGTTCACCAACCGATGGCAGATGCTGGCGGGCTACACCCGGTCGGTCAACCGGATCGACAATGTCAGCGTCGACGTGTCGCCGAACTTCCTGATCAATTCGAGCGGTCTCATCGCCAGCGACTCCACGGTGACGGGATCGAGCCGGTGCAGCGGGTGCGGTGCCTCCAACGGCGACAAGCCGAACCAGTTCAAGCTGACGGGGATGTACATCCTGCCGTGGCATGAAATCATCACCAGCATCAACTACAGCGGCGTGAGCGGCCCGGCCGTCACGCGGCAGATCAGCCGCGCGCTCGCGATCGGCGGCAGCCAGACGATCAACCTCGAGCCGATGGGAAACAGCCGGCTGGATTTCCAGAACCGCGTCGACCTGCGCGTCGGCAAGATGTTCAAGTTCGCCGGCAGCCGGACGCTGGAAGCGACGGTCGATTTCGACAACCTGACCAACGCGTCGTGGGTGTGGCAGGCCCGATCGCTGACGACGGCGACGGCGTTCACCGACCCGACGACGGGTACGCGTGCGACGCTGCAGCAGTTCCTCTCGCCCGTGGCGATTCTCCAGCCGCGGACGGTCGTGCTGCGGGCGGCCGTCAAGTTCTGAATCGTGGTTAACGGCTGATGGCTGATGGCTGTGGTTGATGGGTCGAACCATCTTCCATAGCCATCAGCTCTACGCCATCAGCCATGATCCAGTCTCGTCCTCCCCTACCCTATTCGTCAGCGAGGCAGGCGTAGCCGCCGGATTCCCGCAGGCCCGGGGCGGCGCTGCGCAGCTTGATCAGCTCGAGAAACTCCATCCGGGTGCGCGCGTTGTTGCGGAAGGCGCCCTGCATCGCGCTGGTCACCGCGAACGAGTTCTGTTTTTCGACGCCGCGCATCGACATGCAGAGGTGCGTCGCTTCCACCACCACCGCGACGCCGAGCGGCGCGATCTTCTCGCGGATCGTGTCGGCGATCTGATTCGTCAGCCGCTCCTGCACCTGCAGTCGGCGCGCGAAGACGTCGACGATACGCGGCAGCTTGCTGAGGCCGATCACCTTGTTGCTCGGGATGTACGCGACGTGGCACTTGCCGAAAAAGGGCAGCAGGTGGTGCTCGCACAGGCTGTAGAAGTCGATATCCTTGACGATCACCATCTCGCTATAATCGACGGTGAACAGGGCGTTGTTCAGGACCTGGTCGATGTCCGCGCCGTAGCCGCTGGTCAGAAACTTGTACGCCTTCTCCACCCGCTTCGGCGTGTCGCGCAGACCTTCGCGGGCCGGATCTTCACCCAGGTCCGTCAGCAGCTTTCTGATCGCGTCCTGCATCCTTCTATTCTATATCCCGGCCGCGGCGGCCCAGTCGGCCGACCCGGCGTTGCGCGAGGCCGACCGGCTGTACGCGGACCGCGCCAACCTCTCTAGCGCGCGGCGCGCCGCCGATGCCTGGTCATCGGCGCTGAACAATGCGCCGAACCAGTTCGAATCGGCCTGGAAGCTGGCGCAGGTCTGCTACTGGCTTGGCGGCCACGGCGCCGACGCCCAACGCCGCGCGGATCTCGAGCGCGGCATCGACGCCGGCCGCAAGGCGATCGCGCTGCAGCCAAACCGCGTCGAGGGGCACTTCTGGGTCGCCGCGAACATGGGCGCGCTGGCGGAGTCCTTCGGCCTGCGTCAGGGCCTCAAATACCGCAAGCCAATCAAGGAGGAGATCGACGCCGCGCGGCGCATCGATCCCGCCTTCATGGAGGGAGGGGCCGACCGCGCGCTGGGCCGCTGGTATTTCAAGGTGCCGCGGCTGCTTGGCGGAGACCGCAAACTGTCGGAAGAACTCCTGCGCAAATCGCTGTCGTACAACGTCAACAGCACCGTGTCGCACTTCTTTCTCGGCGAGCTGCTCCAGGACGAGGGTCGCAAGGACGAAGCCCGTGCGGAGTTTCAGAAAGTGATCGACGTGCCGCTCAGCCGCGACTGGGCGCCCGAAGATCAGGACTACAAGGAGAAGGCGAAAAGAATCCTCACAACGCTTCGCCGCTGAGCGCCGTCAAAGTGTCCATGGGTGACATCCGCTATGGCCTCCGCCTCCTCCGACGCGCCCCCGGCTTCGCGGCGGTCGCCATCCTGACGCTGGCGCTCGGCATCGGCGCCAACACCGCGATCTTCTCCACCGTCGATGCGCTCCTCATCCGCTCGTTGCCCTACGCCGACGCCGATCGCGTGGTCATGGTCTGGGAGGACGCGAGCGACGTCGGATTCCCCCGCAATACACCGGCGCCGGGCAATTACGCCGACTGGGCGCGCCTGAACCACTCGTTCAGCGGCGTCGCGGCGACGCGCGGCACGTCCGCCAACCTGACCGGCGGCGCGATGCCTGAACAGGTGGTTGGACGCGGCGTCACCCCCAACTTCTTTGCCGTCCTTGGCGTCGCGCCGATCGCCGGCCGCGCCTTCACCGAGGCCGAGGATCGCGCCAACGCGCCGGTCGTGGTGATCGGCTACGGCTTGTGGCAGCGCCGCTTCGGCGGCGATCGCTCCGCGGTCGGCCGGACGCTGCTGATGAACGGCAGCCGCTACGAAGTGATCGGCGTGATGCCGCGCGGCTTCGTCTTCCGCAACCGCGATGTCGAGTACTGGGTCCCGATCGCGTTTTCGCCGCAGGCCGCTGCCGCCCGCAACAACCACTTCCTCAACGTCGTCGCGCGGCTCGCGCCCGGGGTCGCGATCGAGGCCGCCGCGGACGACATGCGGCGCATCGACGCGATCCTCCAGAAGGAGTATCCCGCGAGCAACCGGAACTTGCGCGCGGTCCTCGTGCCGATCAAGGAGGAGCTCCTCGGCAATACGCGGACGCAGCTGATCGTGCTGATGGGCGCGGCCGCCGCCGTGCTGCTGATCGCGTGCGCGAACCTCGCCAGCCTGCTGCTCTCGCGCGCCGCGGGGCGCCGCG